>DATMNB010000314.1:0-5691 GCA_035569435.1 Gemmatimonadaceae bacterium | reverse complement strand
CCGGGGGTGGGGCCGAGGGTGACTGTCGTCTCACCGCCCCACAGGATGCATTGGGTGCGGCGTGTACCGCGTTGACGTTTGCGGCGGGCAATGAGCTCACTCGCCATGCGCACCCCGCTGATGGCTGCTTCGCCGGTGAGCGGGGTCGGGGCGATGGTGACATCGTCGATCCCGTTGGCGCGCGCGTAGGCGGCCGCCGCTTGGACGGCGTGGGCGTTACTGACAATGATTGCGGGCTCGGCGCCGGCGAAGGCCGGATCGCCCGGCTTGGGGGTTTCGCGGGCGCGGCCGGCCGTCACGGCCTCGAGGTACCGGCGCGCGCTTGCGGGGAGGGGCTCCCAGATCGCGTAGCGGCGGAGCAATGCCTCGACGTCGCGCGCCGTGAGCGGGTCAGGGACGCAGGGGCCGGAGCTGATCGAGGGTAGGGCATCGCCCAGGACATCGGAGACGATGAAGCAGTGCACGCGGGACGGCGCGAGCGCCGCCGAGAGGCGGCCGCCAAACCAGCGGCAGAAGCGCTTGCGGACGTCGTTCATGACGACGACATCGGCCCCGGACGCCAGGAGCAGGGCGTAGAGCTGACCGAGGTCGGTCTGTGTGACGCCAAGCTCCAGGGCCTCGGCCGATGGCGCCGCGGCGAGACTGGTGCCGCCACCGGAGATCAGGGCGAGGACGTCGTCGTTGGCTCCCGCGGCGGCCACGGCATCGCCGATGGCCGCGGCGGCCGCCGCCGAGCCGGCGCCGGGGATCGGATGGTCACCTGTGACGACGTGGAGTGCCGGGTGCGGCGAGGGCGTCGGCGTCGGGCCGGCGATGACACCGCCGACGGGCTCGCGCCCGGTCGCGGCCAGCGCGGCGACGGCGCCCGCGGCCATGGCGTGGGCCGCTTTGCCGATGGCGATGACGTGGACCTTGGCGGCTTGCGGTAGGTGCAGAGCGGTGACGGCGTGCCGGGTCGCCGTCTCAGGGAGGGCTCCGGCGACCGCCGCCTCGTACATCCCGGCGAGCAGCGCATGGCTGCTCGCCGCTCCGCGACTCAGCGGGAGGATCCTGCGCTGCCGTGCGCGGCCGTGGTATTGATCGCGGCCCCGAGATCCGTGTATGACGCTTCGACCAGCTCTTTGAACGGTTGGGCGCGATAGGTGATCTTGCCGTCCGGGCCGACGATGAACAACACGCGCGACTCGTAGTTATCGGCGGCGCTGTAGGTCCCGTAGATCGTGCCGACTTTGCCGCCCATGTCGCTGGCGAACAGGAACGGGAACCCCTGTTCCCGGGCCCAGTTGGCCTGGGTCGTGTCCGCGTCGGTGCTGATGGCGATCAGCGTGACGTTCTTCCCCTGGTGGAACAGGGCGGTGTAGCGGTCGCGGTAGGCCTCCATCTGATGCGTGCAGCCCGAGGTGCGGGCGCGTGGGAAGAAGGCCAGGACGACGGTTTGACCGCGAAAGCTGGACAGCATCACGGGCTTGGGGGTGACGCCGTCTTTGGTAGCCCCGTGCAAGGTGAAGTCGGGGGCGACGTCACCCACATTCGGGGCTTGGGCCGAAGCAACGCTGCCAGCAAGAGCGAGGCAGGCAAACACACGAGGGGCGAACCACGACATAGGGGACGGGCTCCGAGAGATAGGTCAGACGTGGAGTTTGGCGGGTGCGTAGTCTGTTCGCAACGCGGCGGTTGTGACGCGTCTGCGTCGAGCGTTACGGTGCGCCCAAGAATATCGTCCTCAACTGAAGGGGTGTCACCCATTGGGGACGGAGTTCCGTGAGCGGCAGCCACAGTAATCGAGGCCCAGCGTCCTTCGCGGCGGTGACCACGCCGGCGGGCATGCCCAGCGTGTGCACGCGCTGCGGGGCGACCATGGTGCCATCGAGCACGTCCTGCCCGCGCTGCGGTGGCGTGATCACGGGTGCCAACAAGGTGGAGCACGCGGACCGCATCCGGCTGCGTCTCCAGGAGTCGGTCGGGGACTCCTACCGGTTGCTGGAGATGCTCGGTCGCGGCGGGATGGGCATCGTCTTTCGCGCGCACGAGCTGGCACTCGATCGTGAGGTCGCGCTCAAGGTCCTGGCGCTCGACCCGGTGCTGTCACCCGAGGCGTTCTCGCGGTTCGAGCGCGAGGCGAAGTTGGCGGCGCGGCTCGACCATCCCAACATCGTGCCGATCTTTGGCGTGGGGCAGCGCCACACGGTGGCGTTCTACACCATGCGACTGGTCCGTGGCGGGACGCTGGAGGACATGCTGTCCGGGCACGTCGCGTTGGGGCTCGAACACACGCTGGACATTCTGCGCGACGTGGGTCGGGCGCTCGACTACGCGCATGGACAGGGCGTGATCCATCGCGACATCAAGCCCGCCAACGTGCTGATCGGGGACAGTGGGCACGCCATGGTGTCCGACTTTGGCATCGCCACGGCGCTGGGCGCCGACACGCAGGCCGGGTCGGGGGCGGGGATCGTCGGGTCGCCGGGCTATATGCCGCCGGAGCAGTGGCGCGGCGAGGACCTCGACGCGAGGGCGGATCAGTACGCGCTGGCTGTCGTGGCGTTTGAGATGTTGACGGGGCATCGTCCGTTTGAGAGCGTCAAGGTGCAGGATCTCATGCGGCTGCACCTGACGGCCGAGGTGCCGGCCGCATCGGCGATTCGGGGCGGGCTCGGGGCGCATGTCGACGCCGCGATCCGGCGGGCGATGGCCAAGCGGGGCGCTGATCGGTTCGCGTCGGCGACGGCGTTTGTGGAGGCGTTGGCTGGGCGGCGGCCGGTGTCGCCGACGCGGACGTCGATGACGGCGGTTCCGGTGCCGGCTGTCGAGGAGGAGTCGCATACGGGGTGGGCGGCGCTGGCCATCTTCGCGCTGGCCGTGTCCCTGATCGCCGGCGGCACGATCGTGTACCGGCGGCAAATGGCGGCGACGCAGGCTGGGCCGGCGGCGCCACCGCCTGCCGCAGCGGCTCCGTTGGCGGTATCGAATGATACTGTCCTGGCCCCGGGGGACACGACGTTCGACGTGAACAACGACAGCCGACCGACGACAGAGCGCCGGCGGCCGGTAGCAGTCGACACGGCGCTCTACGGCGGCCATATGCCCGCGCAGGCCGGGCAGGAACTGCCAGCCTTCATCCGTGTAGTCGCTCGAGGTGGGGCGGGGAAGGTGCGCGTGGACGGCAAGACGCTGGGGTTCACGCCGCTCTTGGTGCGGGTCGATGCGGGGACGCACCTCGTGTCGTTGGAGAGCAGCGGGGACGCGTTTCTCCCGGCGCAGGTGACCATCGACGCAGTATCAGACGATACTGTCCTGGCGCTCTTCACGGCCAATACGTCCAAATAGGTTGCGAGCTCAGCCATAATTTCCTAAGGTTGAGCGAAGTCGAGCGGCCGCCTCTCGGTGGTCCGCGATAACGGCAAACCCGACGAAAGTCGGGGACGCAAAGCTCTGGAGGCTACGGCCCGGCCCTGATCCCTAGGGACGCGGTCATGCCAGTCCGGCCACCGAACGGACAACCCGCGAGGGACGCGTGTCAAAAGCGTCGATCGTGGTCGTCTCGAGCCTCGTGTGCGCGTGCACCGTGGGTCAGCCGACCAGCCCGTCGAACTCATCGCCTCCGCCACCTTCGGCGTCATCGGCGCCGGCCAAAATCAGCCTGTCGCCGGCCGCTGTCACCGTGAAGGTCGGCAGCAAGGTCTCGGTCGCCGCGGCTGTCTCGAATGCCGCCGGGCAACCGGTGAGCAACTCCACGGTGACGTGGACGACGTCGAACGCCGGGATCGCCACGGTCACCGGAGGGACCATTACCGCCGTCGCCACCGGCAATGCCATGGTGTCAGCCTCCGTCAATGGCCTCACGGCGGGGACGCCGGTCACGGTGGTGCCAGCGGCAACGGCGACGGCGAGGCTCGGCTCGACCGCCCAGGCCATCAAAGGGTGGGGGCTCTACCCGGCGGGTGGGTCGGCGCTCTACTCGCGGCCGACGATCCGGACCGCCCTCTACGCGAGCGGGCTGACGTTCATTCGCACGCAGATCGATCCGGCGATCTACCAGAGTGGCAGCACCCTCTCCAGCATGTCGCTCAACGCCAATACCCTGCTCGTGCTCGAGCAGGTGCTGCAGGAAGCCCAAGCCCACGGCGTCGACCAATACATCGTCTCGGTCTGGAGCCCGCCGGCGGCGATGAAGACCAACCATTCGACGATCGGCGGCCAACTCGCCACGACGCAGGAAGGCGCGTTCGTCGCCTACGTCACCAAGGCACTGTTGACGCTGCGCACGGACGGGCTCCCGCTGCCCGTCGCGCTCAGTATTCAGAACGAGCCCGATTTCAATCCCCCGACGTATCCGGGGTGCGTGTACCCGGTCGATCAGTGGAAGCGGGTCATCGAAGCGATGCGCGCGTCATTCGACGCCAACGGATTGACGTCGGTCGCGTTGTTTGGGCCGGAGACCGGGACCTACGGTGGCGCGGTGTACAGCAACGCCTCGACGTACACACCGGGGTATTTCGGCGGCCCGGGGTTCCCATCGCTCGCCTCGGACGCGACGTTCAACCATGCGGTCGGCGCCTACGCGTTCCACACGTATGGCGAGTGCCAGATCGCGGGATTGAACACCGGGTTACAGGCGGTGCCCAAGGACTCGTGGATGACGGAGTTCTCGCAGCCGCGCGGCACGACCGAGGCCGCGTGGACGCTCGACATGCTCTCCGCGCTCGGGGCACACGTGGCGCTTGTGCCCAACAACTACTGGGCATGGTGGAACGGCTACGCCAACACGACGGCGCCCGACAATCAAACGCTGTTGGGGGGCGATCAGACGCCGGTCTACACCAAACGGTACTGGGCGCTCAAGGCACTCTGGACCACCGTGCGGCCGGGGTGGCTCGTGACGCACATGACGACCACGGACCCGGATCTCCTGGTCTCACTGGGGTCCCAGGACCCCTGCGCCGCCCGCGTCGATCTCGTGGCCTTCCAGCGCCCGGACGGGGCGTCGGCGGCGGTCCTCATGGTCAACCGGACGACCAAGTCCAAGCTGATGGCGGTCGGCGGCCTGCCGGGGACGACGGCCCAGATCTATCGCACGGACGCGAACGCCGACATGGCGGTCCAGCCGCCGGCGACGATCACCGGCGGCGTGGCCACCATCCCACTGCCGCCCAACAGCGCGGTGCTAGCGGTCGCGCAATAGCTGGCGCAGGACGTACGGCAGGATGCCGCCGTGCGCGTAGTAGCTCAACTCCTCGGGCGTATCGATGCGCACGAGGACGGGGAACTCTTTCTGTCCCGCGCGCACGGTGAGCGTGGCGCGGGGGCGGAGGGTGGCATCGAGCCCGATGATGTCGATCGTCTCGTAGCCCGTGAGCCCGAGCGACTGACGCGTGGCACCGTTGGCAAACTCCAACGGGAGCACGCCCATCCCCACCAGGTTGGACCGATGGATGCGCTCGAACGACTCGGCGATCACCGCCTTGACGCCCAGGAGGCGTGTGCCCTTGGCCGCCCAGTCGCGTGAGGAGCCCGTGCCATACTCCTTGCCCGCGATGATCACGAGGGGCGTGCCGGCGGCCTGGTAGGCGACGGCGGCGTCGTAGATCGCGACCTTGTCGGAGTTGGGCGCGGTGGTGGTCCAGCCGCCTTCGACGCCGGGGACAAGCTCGTTGCGGAGCCGGATGTTGGCGAAGGTGCCGCGCACCATCA
>DATMNB010000313.1:0-12090 GCA_035569435.1 Gemmatimonadaceae bacterium | reverse complement strand
AACTGCGGAATCGAACCGCCGAGCGTGATGTTGGCCATCAACCGGTCTTCCTCGGCCGCCCGGTTGACTGAAATCGTTACCGGCGTGAAACCGAGGAACTTGGCGGTCACCCGATAATTGCCGCCGCCGTCGGGGAAGACGACGGTGAAGCGGCCACTGGAATTGGTCGTGGCATTGCGGCCGATCTGCGTCTCGGTCGACACCACCCGGACGTCGACCCCGGGCATCGGCGCCCCGGACGCGTTCACGACTTTGCCGAGGATGATGTCGGTCGTGGCACCCACCTGGGCGCGGGCCACGACCGAGCTTGTCGCGAGAGCGAGGAGCCCGAGCGCAATCCAAGTCTTCATACGGGGAAGTACGACTAGCCGTCCCCGCGTGTTGGCGTTGACGCGAGTCTAGGCCAGCGCCTCTAACGGCATCTCATTGGCGCTAGCCGTCTCGCGTGGCGGACGGAGGGCCACGCGCGCGGCGTCGAGTTGGGCCTGGAGCGCGCGCGGGCCCGTGGCGCCGTCGACGTCGCGGCGGTTGACCGAGTTGCGCGCCGAGAGGTAGTCGGCGGTGTCGGGGCCGAAGAGCGCGTGGGCTGCCGTGAAGGTTACCGGCGGGAGGTCGGTAAGCTCGACGCCCGCGATCTCAGCGGTGCGGACGATTTCGCCGACGGCCTGGTGGGCTTCGCGGAAGCTGGCGCCGCGGCCGACGAGGTAGTCGGCCAGGTCGGTGGCCATCATCGTGCTCGACAGGGCGGCCTGCATCCGCGCGGGGCGGAAGGTGATTTCGCTGAGCGCGCCGGCGGCGGCCGGGAGGACCAAGCGCATGGTGTCGACGGCGTCGAACAGCGCGCGCTTGTCTTCCTGCATGTCCTTGTTGTAGCCGCTCGGCAATCCCTTCAAGGTGACGAGGAGCGTGGTGAGATCGCCGAGCATGCGGGCGCCCGCGGCGCGCGTGAGCTCGAGCGCGTCGGGGTTTCGCTTCTGGGGCATCATGCTCGACCCGGTCGTGAACGTGTCGCCAAACTGGACGAACCCGAACTCGCTCGAGCCAAACAGAATGAGATCCTCGGCCATCCGCGAGAGGTGCGTGCCCAGCATGGTGACGGCAAACAGCACCTCGGCGACGAAATCACGGTCGCCGACGGCGTCGATGCTGTTCTGGCTCACGCCGGAGAATCCGAGACTCTCCTTGAGGAGCACGCGCGAGACCGGGTAGGCGCACCCCGCGATCGCGCCCGATCCGAGCGGGAGCGCGGCCAGCGCCGCGCGGCCCGCCTGAGCCAAGCGGCCGCGGTCGCGCTCGAGCGGCCAGAAGTGGCCGAGCAGCCAGTGCGCGGCCGCGACGGGTTGGGCGCGCTGCAGGTGCGTGTAGGCCGGCATGAGCGCGTCACCCACCTGCTCGGCGTGCGTCAGCAGCGCTTGCTGCAGTTCACGCACGGCCGCGTCGAGGCTCTGCACGGCATCGGCCGTCCAGAGGCGCGTCGCCGTTGCCACCTGGTCGTTGCGGCTCCGGCCTGTGTGCAGCTTGGCCGCCAGCTCGCCGACCTCGGTGTAGAGCATACGGTCGATCATCGTATGCACATCTTCATCGGCCGGACTTGCCGTCTCACCAGCGCCCAACCGCTCGGCGACGGCGTCCAAGCCCTTCTCCATCTGCCGGCTCTCGTCGAGCGTCAACACGCCCGCCTGCCAGAGCGCGACGGCCCAGGCTTTGGAGAGCTGGATGTCGAACGGCCAGAGTCGAAAGTCGACCCCGATCGAGCGGTTGAGCGCGTCGAGTGCCGCCGCGCTCTCCCCGGCAAATCGCCCGCCCCACAGGCGGTGGGCCCGATCCTTTGCTCCCATGCTAGACGCTCCCGACCAACGCGGCCTCTTGGGCCTTCAATGCTTGCACCCGAGCGGGAAGGGCGAAGAGCCGAATGAACCCAGCCGCATCGCTCTGCTGGTACACGTCGTCCTCGCCAAACGTGACAAACCGCTCGTCGTACAATGCGTTGTCGCTCTGCCGTCCCGCAACCGTCACCGTGCCCTTGTACAGGCGCAACGTGATCGAGCCGGTCACTTGCTGCTGCGTGACGGTCACGAACGCGTCATACGCCTCGCGCTCGGTCGTCCACCACCGCCCCTCGTACACGAGATCGGCGTAGCGGGGCGCAATGACGTCCTTGGCCGAGAGCGTGCGCCGGTCGAGGGTGAGCTGCTCCAACTCGCTGTGCGCGGCGTAGAGCAACGTGCCGCCCGGCGTCTCGTAGATGCCGCGCGACTTCATGCCGACGAGCCGATCCTCGACGAGATCGACCCGGCCCACGGCGTGCCGCCCGCCGATCGCGTTGAGCGCCGCAACGAGCGACACGGGATCGAGCTTCTCGCCATCGACGGCGACGGGCGTGCCCGCCTCGAACCCGATCGTGACGTCCTCGGGCTCGTCCGGCGCATCGGCCGGCGCGGTCGTGAGCTGGAAGACCCCGCAGTCGGGGATCCAATTGGGATCCTCGAGCCGCCCGCCCTCGTGCGACATGTGCCAGAGGTTGCTGTCGCGGGAGTAGATCTTCTCAGCCGTCGCCGCGACAGGCACGTGATGCTTGGCCGCGTAGGCCAGCGCGTCCTCGCGGCTCCGGATGTCCCACTCGCGCCAGGGCGCGATGACCTGGAGGTCGGGCGCGAACGCCGCGTAGGTCAGCTCGAAGCGGACCTGATCGTTGCCCTTGCCGGTGCAGCCGTGGGCGAGCGCGTCGGCGCCGATGCGGCGGGCGACCTCGACCTGGCGGCGGGCGATGAGCGGGCGGGCCATCGAGGTGCCGAGGAGGTATTTGCGGCCATAGACGGCGCCGGCCCGGAGCGTGGGCCAGATGTATTGCTCGATGAACTCTTCTTTGAGGTCCTCGACATAGCACTCGTCGGCGCCGGATGCGATCGCTTTGTCGCGGACGCCCTGGAGCTCGAGGCCGCCCTGGCCGATGTCGGCGGCGACGCAGACGACCCGCGCGCCCGTGTAGTGCTCCTTGAGCCACGGCACGATGACCGACGTATCGAGCCCGCCCGAGTAGGCGAGGACGATGGTATGTATGGGGCGAGAATTCGGGATCATCGACGGTAGCTCCGAGTCAGTGCGTAGTTATGCAATCACGGTGCATAAGTAAGCACAGGTGGAGCCGTGCGTCAACCCTTCTTGGCCAATCGCCGCAGGCGGGTGTCGAGCCGGGTGCGGGCCTCGATGGAGCGGCAGATAATGAGGATCGTGTCATCGCCGGCGATGGTGCCGAGGATGTCGGGGTTTGGCGCGTGGTCGAGGGCGAAGGCGAT
This sequence comes from Gemmatimonadaceae bacterium, assembly GCA_035569435.1. GTDB lineage: Bacteria > Gemmatimonadota > Gemmatimonadetes > Gemmatimonadales > Gemmatimonadaceae > DASRDS01. The sequence continues at coordinate 8,794 of DATMNB010000313.1, read as the reverse complement.
TGGCTGTGCCCCACCGGGCGGGGTGTGGAGCACGAGGAGCTCGCTCACGCCGTCGATGCGGGTGAGCAGTTGGGGGACCAGGGCTTCGAGGGTCGGGGTGTCGTCGGTAGTCCGCTCTCCGTCGGCGCGGCCGTAGCGGACGCCATCCGCGGTTGGGACACGAGCCAGGCGCAGCTCGTGGATATCGCGGGAGAGCGTCGACTGGGTGACGTCGAGGCCGCGGGCTTCGAGCAGCTCGCGGAGCTCTTCCTGGCTGCCGATAGGTTGGGCTCGGATCAGCTCCAGGATGGTGGCCTGGCGTTCCCGCTTGTTTGCCATGGGGTGCTACGATAGCAGCCGTGTGGCTTGACAGCGAGGGTCGGCTGCCCTTACCTATGTCATCATGACGACCAGCCGGAAGCTGTTCCCGCGCCCGACCTCGCCGCGACCGTTCGCGGCGCAGGTGAGGCGTTTGTAAAGGGACCAGCGCCACCGGTCGTCTTTCTCTACTACGCCCCGCCTGCATCTGCGCAGGCGGGGCGTTTTGTATTTGTGCGTGGCATTCGTGTGTATTTATGCATTGACGGAGGGGCAGTGCAAGGTTATGCATTAAGCATGCATAAAATCCCTGTGGGGGTGTTGGGAGCCAGTGGGTACGCGGGGCGCGAGCTCTGCGCGCTCATCGCGGGCCATCCCTCGCTCGCCATTGGGTTTGCGACGGCCAACGACCGGCGCGGCGAGTGCCTGCGGGTGGGGCAACAGGCCGTCACGCTCGTGGCGGCCGAGGACGTGTCGTTCGAGGGCACGGCGCTCGTTTTCAGCGCCCTTCCCCACGGGACCTCGGCCGAGTGGGTCGGTCGGGCTCGGGCTGCGGGGGCGAAAGTGGTCGATCTCTCGGCCGATCTGCGGCTCACCGCCCCCTATGGGCTTCCAGAGCTCGGCCACCGCGATGCCATCCGGGGGGCGGATGTGGTCGCCAACCCCGGCTGCTACGCCACCGCGATCCTGCTCGCGTTGGCGCCGGCCCGTGGGTTGATCGCCCCTGACGCGACGGTTTCGGTCAGCGCCGCCAGCGGCGTGACCGGCGCTGGCAACGGTCCCCGTCGGGACCTCTTGTTTGGCGAGGTCACCGAGAACTACTCGGCCTATGCCGTCGGCAACACGCATCGGCACCTGGCAGAGATTCACGCCAACCTGGGCGGAGATCTCGATCTGGTCTTTACGCCGCACCTGCTGCCCGTCGCCCGCGGGATTCTCGCCACGATCACGATCTCCCTGGCCGAGCCGATCGCCGATCCGCTCGCCGTGTGGGCCGCGCAGTATGCGGGCGAGCCGTTCATCGAGGTGACCGCCGACGCGCCAACGCTGCGCGACGTCGTGCACCGGAACGTCGCACGGATCTCCGTGCACGCCGCCGCCGGCGTGCGCCGGCCGACAGTGACTGTCATTGCCGCGATCGACAACCTCCTCAAGGGAGCGGCCGGCCAGGCCGTTCAGAACGCCAACCTCGTGCTCGGCCTGCGCGAAACACTAGGACTCCCCGCGTGACCCTGACCGTCATCAAGGTGGGTGGCCGGGCGCAAAGCGACCCGGCGCTGGCCGCGGCGCTGGTCGAGCGCTGGCGTGCCTCGCCCGGCGCTCTCTGTATCGTCCACGGGGGAGGCGACGAGGTCTCGGCCCTCCAACGCGCCGCCGGCGTCGAGCCGGAGTTCATCGGCGGACGCCGCGTGACGTCGCCCGCTGACATCGACCGCCTGCGCATGGCCCTCTCGGGCCTGGCCAACAAGCGGCTCGTCTCGTCGCTCGTCGCGGCCGGCGTCGACGCCATCGGCCTGTCCGGCGAAGATGCCGCGCTCCTCGTCGCCGACGTCGCCGAGCAGGGCGCACTCGGCGCGGTCGGCACCGTGCGCGCTGTCCGGACGCCGTTGCTGCGGCATCTCCTGCGCGGCGGCTATCTCCCGGTCGTGTCGCCGGTCGCCACCCCGGCGCTCAACGTGAACGGCGACGACGCGGCCGCGGCGATCGCCATCGCGCTCGGCGCCGATGGATTGCTGTTCCTGTCGGATGTGCCGGCCGTGCGCATCCAGGGCATGGCGGTCACTCGCCTCGATCGCGTCGATGCCCGTTCGGGCATCGACGCCGGTCACATCGCCGCCGGGATGGCCGCCAAGGTGCAGGCTGGGCTGTCCGCCGTTGCGAACGGCGTGGCGCGCGTGTGGATCGGGGACTTGGGCCTGCTCGGCGAGACGCCGATCGGGACGCGGCTCGTGCCGCCCAGCGTCGCGGCAGGGGTGCACTCGTGAGCACGACACTGCCTGTGTTCACCGCCCAGTCGGCGATCCTCGGCACGTACAAGCGTGCGCCGATGACGCTCGTCGATGGCCAGGGCGTCGAGCTCATCGACGAGACAGGCCGGCGGTATCTGGATTTCGTCGGCGGGATTGCCGTCAACGCGCTCGGCTACGGCGACGAAGGCCTGCGCGCCGCGATGCACGCCGCCGCGGACGGGCTGGTGCACGTGTCCAACCTGTATCGCACGGAGCCCGGTGAGACGTTGGCCCAATGGCTTGTCGATCACTCGTTTGCCGACAAGGTTTTTTTCTGTAATTCCGGCGCCGAGGCCAACGAGGGCGCGTTCAAGTTCGCCCGCAAGTGGGCGCGGACGATCGGCGGCGCGGCCAAGCACGAGATCATCGCGCTCCGCGGCGCGTTTCACGGCCGGCTGTTCGCCACGCTCGCCGCGACGGACCGCCCACAGTATCGCGCCCCGTTCCGGCCGCTCGCCGGCGGCGTGTCGGTCGCCGAGCGCGATCTGGGGGAGCTCGAGCCCTTGCTCGACGCCGAGACGGTCGCCGCGCTCATCGTCGAGCCCGTGCAGGGCGAAGGCGGCGTGCGGGTGCTCGATGCCGGATATCTGCGCGAGCTGCGGGCGCTCACGTTCGAGCGGCGGGTGGCGCTGATCTTCGATGAGATCCAGTGCGGGCTCGGGCGCACGGGGCAGCTGTTCGCGTACGAGCGCGCTGGCACCGAGCCCGATCTCCTGACGCTGGCCAAGCCGTTGGCCGGCGGACTCCCGATGGGCGCTGTGCTCATGACGGCCGGGATCGCGGCAGCGATGGAGCCCGGGGATCACGGCACGACGTTTGGCGGCGGGCCGTTCGTGGCGTCGGTCGCGCAGCACGTGGTGGAGCGGCTGGCCGATCCCGCGCTGCTGGCGCGGGTGCGCGCGCATGGCGCGTGGCTCGGCGCGGCGCTCGCGTCGATGGCCGCGCGCCGGACCGCGGTGCGCGCCGTGCGCGGGGTGGGGCTCATGTGGGGCGTGGACGTGCTCGCGCCGGCCGCCGAGGTGGTGGCACGCGCGCGCGAGGCGGGGCTGTTGGTGTGCACGGCCGGTGAGCACACCGTCCGACTGGTGCCACCATTGACGATCACACACGACGAGTTGGCGCGCGGTGTCGCGCTCCTCGAGGAGGCGGTGGGGCAGTGACCGTACTTACCGACGTCATCTATCGACGCATGCGGGTAACGGATGTCGAGACCGTTGCCGGGTTGATCAACGCGTACGCCGCGGAGCGCGTCATGCTGCCCAAGACCCCGGAGGCGATCGCGTTGGCGTCCGACGACTTCATCGTCGCCACCGACCGCGCGGGGCGTATCCTCGGCTGTGGCGCGGTGCGGGAGTACTCGCCATCGTTGGCCGAGGTCGCGTCGGTCGCCGTGGCCCGCGAGGCGCACGGGATGCGGATCGGCGCGGGGATCGTGGCCCGCGTCGAGCGCCTGGCCGTGGCGCGTGGGATCGACGAGGTGTTCGCGCTCACGACGACGCCGGCGTTCTTCGAGCACGTCGGCTATGCGGTCGTCGATCGGGCGATGTATCCGGAGAAGATCCGCCGCGACTGTCTGAGCTGCCCCCGGCGCGCGGCGTGCGACGAGATCTGTGTAGCGAAGACGTTACAGGGCGCCCAATTGGTGGCTGCCTAGGGGGAGGGGTGGGTCACTAACTTTGCAGGCGTGACCCCACTCCGATACGTGGCAGTACTCAGGGCTCTACTCGTGGCCGCCGCCATCCCCGCGGCGGCCGTGGCGCAAAAGGTCGCGCCCAAGCCGCCGACGCCGACCCTGGTCGTGTTCTTCACGGTCGACCAGATGCGCTCGGACTACTTCCAGCGCTTTCTGCCACAGCTAACCGGCGGGCTCGGCCGGCTATATCGGGGAGGCGCGTTCTTCACGAACGGCTTCTACGACCACGCGATCACCGAGACGGCGCCGGGACACTCCGTGATCCTGTCGGGCCGGAACCCGTCGAGCACCGGGATCGTGGCCAACGCCTTGGGCGTGATCGACTACCAGACCCCGCTCATTGGCGCGCCCGACACGGGTGCTTCGCCGTTCCGGTTCCGCGGGTCGACGCTGATCGACTGGTTGCGGGTGAAAGACTGGCACTCGCGCGCCTTGTCGGTGTCGCGGAAAGATCGCGCGGCGATCCTGCCCCTCGGACGCGCGCACCAGCTGGCGGTCTTCTGGGCGCGCACGGGCAACTTCATCACGAGCGAGTACTACGCCGACACGCTGCCGACGTGGCTGCACGACTTCAACGCCAAGCGACTGGCGTTCTCGTACTTTGGCCAGCAGTGGACGCCACTCCTCCCGGATAGCGCCTATCCCGAGCCCGACTCGGACAAGGTCGAGAACGGCGGCAAAGACTACACGTTCCCCCACAAGCTCCCGATCGACTCGGCGGTGTTCGCCAGCGCCCTGACGAATGTCCCGTGGATGGACCAACTGACGCTCGAGGCCGCGCTCGCCGGCGTGCGGGGCATGGGGCTCGGCAACGGGCCGCAGACGGACCTCTTGCAGGTCTCGCTCTCGACGACCGATGCGGTCGGCCACCGGTATGGACCGGACTCCAAGGAGCTCCACGACCAGATCGTGCGGTTGGATCAGTATCTTGGCGCGTTCCTCGATAGCCTGTACGCGATCCGCGACTCAACGCGCGTGGTCATTGCGCTGACCGCTGATCACGGCATGAGCCCGTTCCCCGAGGTGCACTCGGGGCGCTACCCCAACCAGGGCGCGGGCTATGTCGACTTCACGGGGATCTTCGAGTACATCCGCCAGAAGCTGCCGCGTCTCGGGATCGACAGCTCGGCGTGGCGGTTTGGCGAGAACTCGCTCTACGTCGACAAGGCCAAGCTCCGCGCCGGCGGGGTCAACGCGGATTCGTTGGTCAGTGTCTTTGCCGCGCGCGTGCGCGCCGTCCCGGGCGTCGCGCGGGTCGATCGGTTTGCCGACCTCTCCAAGCGCGACACCACGACGGACTTCATCGCCCGCCGCTGGCTGCACATGTTCCCCGTCGATGTCGCGCCGGAGTTGGTCGTCACGCTGAAGCCGTATTGGGCGTGGGGGTCGCCGGGGGGATCGGCGCAGCATGGCTCGCCCTGGGACTACGACTCGCATGTCCCGATCCTGTTCTACGGATCTCCATTCAAGCCCGGGCGCTACGATCAGATGGTGCGCGTGGTCGACATGGCGCCGACGCTCGCGGCGGTGATCGACGTGAAGCCGATCGAGCGGATCGACGGCCACGTCCTGCGCGCCGCGCTCCGGGCCGCGCCGTCGGGCGCCGCGCCGCCCCGTGTCGCCGCCGCGCACTGACATCGGCCGGGCGTTCGACGAAGCCCGATTTGGCCCCTCGCGCACGCTCAACCTGCGCGAGGGGCTCCCGACGGGGGACGAGGCGGTGCGCCGAGCCGAGCTCTGGCTGCGGGCGCGACAGGCAGAATCGGTCGACGATGTCGTCGATGTCCTGATCATCACGGGTCGGGGGAATGGGAGCGTCGACGGCGTGGGCGTCATACGTCAGGCGATCACCAGACTCTTCCCGACGCTCCGTCGCCGGGGAGTGATCATGGACGCGCGGGAACACTCGCCTGGCTCGTTCGTCGTCCGGCTCGCCCCGCTCCGCGCGCTCGTCGAGGCGCCGCACCGGTCGCGGCGCGATGTGTTGCCGCCGCCCGTGCCGCGCGATCCCGCGTCCCTCCGCGGCCTCGCTCCGGAGACGCGCGACCAGTTACGGCTCCTGGGCCATGCGGCGCTCGCCGCGCTTGGCGTGCAGCTGGTGACCGAGTCGATGCTGGGCGACGAAATGGTGCGGCAGTTCGCCAGGCTGGCGGGCACCGTGCCCGATGGACCGGATCGAGAATCACGCCTCGACGCGGCGATCCGGCGGGCGCTCGACGAGTACGACCGGTAGGCGCATCTAGCAGAGCGTGCGCGCGGGCATTATCGTGCCCGCGTGAGGGAGTACTTTCAGTTCGCGCTCATCACGTTCACGTCGATCCTGTTCATCGTCGATCCGATCGCGGTGATCCCGACGTATCTGGTCATCACGAGCGGCGAGACACCGGACGAGCGCAAGGAGACCGCCTTTCGCGCCTGCCTGGCCGCGGGGATTGCCATGGCGGTCTTTGCCCTGGCCGGCCGGCTCGTCCTCAACACGTTTGGGATCACGATCCCGGCGTTCCGGATCGCCGGTGGGTTTATTCTGTGGCTCGTGGCCATGGACATGCTCCGCGGTCAACGGTCGACACAGGAGACGACCGCCGAAGTCGTCGAGGGCCAGGAAAAAGAAGACGTGTCGATCACGCCCCTCGCGGTGCCGATGCTGGCCGGCCCGGGCGCCATCTCCACGGTCATGGTGCTCTCGGGTCAGGCCCGCGGCGTCGGCCAGATTGCCGCGGTATATATCTCGATCGCCCTCACCGCCGTCGCCTGCTGGATCGCCTTGAGAGTCGGCGAGCGGCTGCTCCAACGGATCGGTCGGACCGGAGTCCGGATCGCCACCCGGCTCATGGGGTTGTTACTCGCGGCGGTCGCGGTGCAGTTTGTCATCAACGGTATCATCGAAGCCATTCGGACATTCCATACATGATCTGGCGTAACGTCATTCTCGCGGTGCTCTCACTCGCAGTGCTCTCGGCCGGCGTCGCGGGCGCACAGACGCCCGTGGGGTACACGCCGGCGTCCGGCGCGACGGAGCGGACCGTCGAAGCCGCCGCCGCGGCCGTGCCCTCGCCGGCCGATGCCGCGCAACATTCCCGGGCGCTCTCCTACAAGCCGCACATGGCGGGGACGCCGGCGCAAGCCGAGACGCGCGACTACGTCGTCCACGTGCTCAGGGAATGGGGCATCGAGACATCGGTGCGCGCGTACGACGTCTACATGCCGCACCCGCTGAGCGTCCACGTGTGGCGTCTCGGGTCCGACACCGCGGAGCTGTCGCTCCCCGAGGGGCCGGTGCCGGGCGACACCACGTCATCGGCATATCCCCAGATCCCCACGTTCAACGGCTACGGCGCGCCGGGCGACGTGTCGGGCGAGGTCGTCTACGTCAACTACGGGCTGATCGAGGACTACGCCCACCTGGACTCGATCGGTGTGTCGGTGGCCGGCAAGATCGCCATCGCGCGCTACGGGCGGTCGTTCCGCGGGATCAAGGCGCGCGAAGCCGAGAAGCACGGCGCACTGGCGCTCTTCATCTACTCGGACCCGGCCGAGGACGGGTACATGCGCGGCGACGTCTTTCCGGCGGGGGCGATGCGGCCGGCGCAGGGCGTGCAGCGCGGCAGCGTGATGAACGACAACGGCGATCCGAGCACGCCCGGCTATCCGAGCCTGCCCGGCGTGCCGCGGCTCACGCCCGACAAGATGGCGATCCCGCACATCCCCGTCGTGCCGCTCTCGTATCGCAACGCCGCCCTGCTCCTCGGCGAGTTGCACGACGGGCGGGATTCGGTGTTTCCGCAGCGGTGGCAGGGCGGACTACCGTTCCGCTATCACATCGGACCGGGGCCGGCGCGGGCGCGTGTCGCGGTAGCGGTGGATACGGGGCGCGCGGCGTACAAGACGATCTGGGACACGTTTGGCACGATCCGCGGCACGACGTACCCCAATGAGGTCATCGTGATCGGCGGGCACCGTGACGCCTGGGGGCCGGGGACGGCCGACAACGTGAGTGGCGTGACGAGCGTGCTCGAGGCGGCGCACGCGGTCGCGGACGCCGTGCGCCACGGGCATCGCCCCAAGCGCACGATCGTGTTCGCGACGTGGGACGCCGAGGAGTGGGGGCTGTTGGGCTCGACCGAGTACGTCGAGGAGGACTCGCTCCGGCTGACCAAAGGCGCGGTGGCGTACTTCAACCAGGACGTGGCGGCGGACGGGCAGATCTTTCAGGCGACGGGCTCGCCGTCGCTCCGGGAGATGATCCGCGACATCGCCCGTCGCAACGGCGTGGCGATCGACAGCACGACGACGTTTGGAGATCCGGGCGGCGGGTCGGATTTCTCCGGGTTCTACAACCACCTCGGTATTCCGATCGCCGAGTGGGGGTTTGGCGGGCGAGGCGGCGTGTATCACTCGGCGTATGACGACACGTTCTGGATGGAGCGGTATGGCGATCCTGGGTACGTGCGGCACGCGCAGGCGGGGCGGATCTCGGCGATGATGGTGTTACGGCTGGCGAACGCCGACATCGAGCCGCTCGACTACGTCGAGTATGCGCGGACCATGCAGCGATATGTCGCGCCGCTCGGCACGGCGGCAACGGCCAAGGGGATGATGGTGTCGACCACCGGGCTGTCGACGGCGATTGGGCATATGGCGTTGTCGGCCGAGCGATGGACGGCGGCGCGGGACTCGGCGTTGGCCGTGGAGAAGCCGCGTGGAGTCGAGGCGGCCAATGCGGCGCTCCGGCACGTGGAGCGGTCGCTGACGCGGCCGGCAGGGCTACGGACGCGGCCCTGGTTTCGCAATCTGG
>DATMNB010000312.1:0-6613 GCA_035569435.1 Gemmatimonadaceae bacterium | reverse complement strand
TGGCGTATTTTCGGGTGCGGGCGGTCGATGTCGTCGGGACGCACTACGTGGCGCCCAGGGCGGTCGTGGCGCGGCTGCATGTCGACACCACGGCATCGGTGTGGGATGATCTTGGGGTGTTGCAGCGACGCGTGGTGGGGCTCGAGGGCGTGCAGTCGGTGCGGGTGGAGCGGTCGTTGCCGGGGACGCTCGTGGTGCGGGTCACCGAATCGGTTCCGGTGGCGCTGGCCCCGACACCGGGTGGGCTCTTGGCGGTTGACGCGGGCGGACATCTGCTCCCCCTCGACCCGGCGCGTGCGGACGTCGACCTTCCAGTCGTGGCGCGGCCGGACCCGCAGGTCTTGCGGTTGTTGGCCGGTGTGCGCGCCGTGGCGCCGGCACTCTATGCGCTGATCAGCGCCGTCCGTCGGGACGGCGCGGAGGACCTTGTGGTAACGTTCCCGGACGGAGTGGTGCGGGCTCGCGCGGATGCGACGCCTGAGCGGCTCGCTGATATTGGGCCCGTGCGCGCTGATCTGGCGCGGCGTAGGCTTGCCTACGCGGAGCTCGATCTGCGGTATCGCGATCAGGTCGTTGCGAGGCTCAAGTGAGCACTGGCGTCAACCCTGAGCGTTTGGTGGCCGGACTCGATATCGGGTCGGCGAAGACCACGGCGCTCATCGCCGAGGTGGTCGGGGATCTGCCGCGCGCACCCAAGATCAAGATTCTGGGTGTGGGGCGCGCGCGCACGACGGGGCTGCGGCGCGGCGTCGTGTCCGACATCGAGGAGGCGACGCGGTCGATTCGGAAAGCCATGGAGGATGCCGAACGGATGGCCGGCGCTCACGTGACCGACGTGTACGCGGGGATTGCCGGCGAGCACGTGCAGGCGATGACGAGCAACGGGGTCGTAGCGGTGAACGGCGAGGAGATCACGCGGGCCGACGTCGAGCGGGCGAACGATGTGGCACGCGCGCAGTCGGTGCCGACCGACCGGGAGCTGCTGCATGCGATTCCGCAGGAGTACACGGTTGATCGTAACGTCGGGATCCGCGATCCGGTGGGGATGATCGGGACGCGGCTCGAGACCGAGATGTACCTGATCACGATCGGCGCCTCGCCGGCGATGAACTTGCGCAAGGCGGTCGAGCGCGCCGGGTGCAAGGTGCGGGAGTTGGTGCTGGAGCCGTTGGCGAGCGCGCTCAGCGTGCTGACCGAGGAAGAGAAGGAGCTCGGCGTGGCGCTCGTCGAGATGGGCGCCGGGACGACGGATCTGGCGATCTTTCACGAGGGGAAGATCCGCCACCTGGGGACGGTCGCGTTTGGGGGGAACAACGTCACCAACGACATCGTGCTCGGGCTCAAGGTGACGCAGGACGATGCCGAGCGGCTCAAGGAGCGGTATGGCTGCGCGCATGAGTCGCTGGCCGATCCGGAGTTGGCGATCCCGCTGCCAGGCACGGCGGCCCAGGGGGAGCGGACGATCGATCATGGGTCGTTGTCGCACATCATCCATCAGCGCGTGGACGAGATCTTCGAGCTGGTGCAGCAGAAGATCTCCGGGGCCGGGTACGCCAACCGGCTGAGCGCCGGGGTCGTGTTGACGGGCGGCGCGGCCGCGATGCCGGGCATGGCCGATCTAGCCGCGGATGTGTTCGGGATCGGCGTGCGGATCGGGGCGCCGCACGATCACATCACGGGGCTGATCGACTCGGTCGACGCGCCGCGGTTCGCGACCGTGACGGGGCTCGCGCTCTACGGGGCGCATCGGTTAGCCCTTGGCGGGCTCACCAGTCGGGTCCGCCGGGCGGGGCTTGGCGCCCCGGGCGTCGACAAGTGGATCGATCGGGTCAGGGTGTGGCTGCAGGACTTTTTCTGATCGGGCTGAGTCGACGCCGATCATAAAGGTGCCCTGGCACCGCCCGATGTGGATAACTTTTGGCGGGCGGCGACACGAAAATTGCGTTGCGTTGGCGACCGGTCGATCGTTCCAAAGGCGTGGTGGGCCGACGGAAAGGTGTTATATTCCCGCGTCGCTGAACGGCGCATGACGTGCTTGATCCGCCGGCCGAGCCCATAGTTATCCACAAGGAGCTTCAGTCGCGATGATCTTCGAATTCGAGGAAAGCGCGTCGCAAAACGCCCGCATGAAGGTGGTGGGCGTGGGCGGGGGCGGCGGCAACGCCGTCAACCGCATGATCGAGGAGCACCTCGAAGGCGTCGAGTTCATCTCGGTCAATACAGACGCGCAGGCGCTGCTCAATTCCAAGTCTGACGTCAAGCTGCAGATCGGGAAGAAATTGACCCGCGGCTTAGGGGCCGGGGCGCGTCCCGAGATTGGACGGCAGGCCATTGAAGAAAACAAAGAAGATGTCCAGCGGGCCCTGGTGGGTGCCGACCTGGTGTTCATCACGTGTGGTATGGGTGGTGGCACGGGGACCGGCGCGGCGCCGGTGATCTGCGAGCTGGCTCGTGCGGCCGGGGCGTTGACGGTCGGGATCGTGACGCGGCCGTTCCTGTTCGAGGGGCGGAAGCGGATGCGGCAAGCCGAGCTCGGGATCACCGAGATGCGGAATGCTGTGGACACGATGATCGTGGTGCCCAATGAGCGGCTGTTGGCGGTCGTCGGGAAGGGGATTCCGTTTCAGGACGCCCTGAAAAAGGCCGACGAGGTGCTGCTGCACGCGACGCAGGGCATTTCGTCGCTGATCAGCGTGACAGGCTTGGTGAACGTCGACTTTGCCGACGTGCGCACGGTCATGCAGGCGGGCGGGAGCGCGCTCATGGGCACGGGGATCGGGCGGAACGAGAATCGTGCGATCGAGGCGGCGCAGCAGGCGATCTCGTCGCCGTTGCTCGACAACGTGTCGATTTCTGGGGCGACCGGTGTGTTGGTGAACATCACCGGTGGTGCGGATCTCACATTGGGTGAGGTCCACCAGATCAACGAGATCATCCACGATGCGGTCGGGGACGACGCTGAGATCATCTTTGGCGCGGTGCATGAGCCGGCGATGCAGGGGGAGATCCGGGTCACGGTCATCGCGACCGGGTTCGACCGGATGCGGGCGGGGAGCGATGCCGGGGCGCACCCTGTTGGGGTCGGTGCGGCCAAGAGCCAGCCGGTGATTCCGTTTCCAACCCACCGGCAGACGCGGACGGCAGGAACAGTTGGGGGGCGTTCGGGTAGCGGGAATGCGGGGAGTGATGTGCCGCGGCGTGCGGCCGCGCCGGAGCGTGTGGCGGACCCGGATCTGAGCGACATGGAAATCCCGACGTTCATTCGGAGACAGATGGATTGACGACGCGCGGCGCTCGCGCCATCACGTATGCCGTGGTGGCGGTGCTGGCGTTTGCCGCGCTCCATATGACGCACCCGATCGCCCGAAAGCCCGCGGAGCTCTTGGCGGCTGAAGGGCGGGCGGATGCGCCGCCTGTCGTCTCCGACAGCGTGGCTGCTATCGCAGCGTCCTCGCAGAAAGTCGACACGTTGGGGGTGGGGGAGACGCTCTCGCAGGTACTCACGCGCGGCGGACTCCAAGGCAGCGACGCGGCCCTCGCCGTGCGGTCGGCGACGACGCTCGACGAGCGGCGTGTGCCGGCGGGGGTCGAGGTGACGGTGACACAGGCGCCCGGGGATTCGGTGCCGTCGGAGATCACCTTGCGGTTTGATGTCGATCACCTGCTGCATTTGCGGCGAACGGCGACCGGGTGGCAGAGTCAGGAGGAGCGGTTGCCCTGGACGACCGATACGGTCGTCGCCGTGGGGACGATTCGGACCAACCTCTATGCGGCGTTGGATTCTGACGCCGCGAGTGTGCTGCCCAAGACGGCGCGGGCCGAGTTGGCGTGGAAGATGGCGGACATCTTCGAGTATCGCGTCGATATGAGTCGCGATCTGCAGGTCGGGGATTCGTTTCGCGCGTTGTTTGAGCGGCAGGTTGGGCCGGGTGGTGCCGTGCGGGTGGGGCAAGTGCTGGCCACGACGTTTGTGTTTTCGAGGGACACGTCGCGGGCGTTCCGGTTTACCGGGGCATCGGGGACGACGGGCTATTTCGATGCCGCGGGGAAGTCGATGCGGAACGCGTTTCTGCGCGCGCCGCTCGAGTTCCGTCGGATCTCGAGTGTTTTTGGGATGCGTGAGCATCCGATCCTTGGCGGGTGGAAGCAGCACAAAGGCACCGATTACGCCGCGGCGTCGGGGACGCCGGTGCGGGCGATTGGCGATGCGGTCGTCGTGATCGCCGGGCAGGCGCATGGGTACGGGAATCTCATCGAGCTGCGTCACCGGAACGGCTATCTCACCCGCTATGGCCATCTCCGCGCCTTCGCGCGCGGCATTCGGCCGGGTGCGCACGTGAGCATCGGGCAGACGATCGGCTATGTCGGCATGACGGGGCTGGCTACGGGGCCGCACCTGCATTTCGAGGTGCTGGTCAACGGTGTGCAGCGCGACCCACGCGTCGCGCTCAAATCGACCGGCGGCGACCCGATTCCGAGCGTCGATCGGTCCGCGTTCCAAGCCCTGCAGGGACAACTGCTCGCGGGCCTCCAGACACCGCCTGGCACCGCCGTGCGTCTTGCGCTGCAGTAACTAGACTACCGCGAGCACCGCCAGGCCGCTCACTTACGCGGAATGCTAGCCTGGGTGGTTGCGGGTCTCGTCGGGGTCGGGGTTGCGGCCGTGCAGTATGGGCGGCCGACGCGCGGGTGGGATGGCATCGTGGCGGGGTTGCGCGCGGTGAGTGTGGCGCTCGCCGTGGCGTTGGCGCTCGATGCGCCGTTTGGGTGGTCGGCGGCGCCGCGGGTGATACCGGCGCTCGATGTGTCGGCGAGTTGGCGGCGGGCGGGCGATTCGGTGAGTTATGGGGTGGCGCTCGGGCGGTTTCGGGGGGTGCGTGCCGACACCGCGCTCGTGTTTGGCGACTCGGTGCGGTCCGGACCGGCGCCGGCCGTCCCGAGTGACGCGCGATCGGTGGTGCGGCCGCTCGTTGATCGCGCGCTGGCGGCGGGGCGGCCCGCGGTGGTGATCACGGATGGGGAGCTGGACGATCCCGATGCGCTGGCCGCGCTTCCCGCGGGCTCGCGTGTGGACGTGATCCCGCATCCCGCGGTGCGCGACGTTGCCGTGACGGCGATCGATGCGCCACGAGCGGTCGTCGATGGCGATAGTATCGTCGTCGGCGTGACGGTGGCCTCGGGCCCCAGCGGCGCGGAGGCTGGGACACTGACGATGACGCTGGATGGACATCCGCTCGCTGTCCAGCCGCTGGCGGCGCTCGATCGAGGGGCCGAACGGACCGAGACGGTCAGGATCGTCATTCCGGCGCACGACGGGCTTGGCGTGCTGCGGGCGATTGCGACCGTGGCCGGCGATCGCGAGCCGCGCGACGACACGCTGGGCGTCGCGGTGGAGGTGTCACCGGCCGCCGGGGCGGTGTTCGTGTCGACGGCACCCGACTACGACGCGCGGTACGCCCTCGATGTGCTGCGCGGCGCCGTGGCGCTACCGACACGGGGATTTTTCCGGGTGGCCAACGGACAGTGGCGGGTCGATGGCACGCTGGCGCCGGTGACCGAGGCGGACGTGCGGCGCGCGGCGGCCAGCGCGCCGCTCGTCGTGCTGCACGGCGACACCGGCGTGTTTGGTGCGTCACGGTCGGCGACGCGGGGCTCGCTGGCGCTCTTGCCGGCGGTCGAGGTCACGCCGCCCGCAGCCGGCGAGTGGTACGCGACGGACGCACCAGCGTCGCCATTGGCAGCCGCGCTGTCGGGCGTGCCGTGGGACAGCTTGCCGCCCATCGACGTCAGTCCGGCTGAAGCCGACCCGAGCGGCGCCTGGTGGGACGGCCTCGTGGCCGCGCGCGCGCGGCGGTTCGACCGTCGGGTGGTCGTGCGCGGGACACTGAGTGGACGCCGCGTGGTGGTCGTGCAAGCGTCCGGACTCTGGCAGTGGCGCTTCCGCGGCGGCGTGGCCGCCGACGCGTATGCGGCGTTGTGGGGCGGTATATTTGATTGGTTGGCGGCGGAGCGGCCCGACGCGCGGGCCGCGGTGCCAACCGACGGCGTGGTGCGCGCGGGCGATCCGGTGCGCTGGCGCCGAGGTCCCGCAAGCGGGGACTCCGTCGTCCGGGCGGTGGTTGTGCCGCGCGGCGTGGGGCGCGCTGACACGCTGATGTTGCGATTCGGCGGCGGCACGACGGTGGAGACGCCGCCGCTCTCGCCGGGCGTCTACGACGTGCAGACGGCGGGCGGTTCGTCGCTCATTGTCGTGAACCCGTCGCGGGAGTGGCTCCCCAACCGGCCCGTGCTCCGGTCGGGACCGATCGGTGCCGGTGGTGGGAGCGCCGCGTCTGCCGCGCGACTGCGGTCGGTGTGGTGGGTGTATCTCGTGCTGGTCGGCGCACTCTGTGCGGAGTGGATCAGCCGGCGGCGACTCGGGCTCAGGTGACGTGATGGGACGAATTCTCAAGCGCGCGGACGATGTGCCGCGGCGCTCGCTGTGGCAGCGTATCAAGGATCTGGCGCTGGCGGACGTCGGCACGATTGTGCGCGGCGGACCCGACCAGGGGTCGCTGGAACGTCTCGAAGAGGTGTTGCTTGACGCGGACTTTGGCGTGCCGACAACGATGCG
>DATMNB010000311.1:0-8087 GCA_035569435.1 Gemmatimonadaceae bacterium | reverse complement strand
AACGGCGTGCGCGTGCGCCGCGTGCGGACCACCGCGTTTGGTCGGTCCTCGCGCCTCGGCCGTATCATCGATTATGCGACGTTCTACGTCCGCGTCCTCTGGGTCGTGTGCACCGAGCCCGGGCTTGCCGGGGTGATTTTTTTGACGACGCCGCCATTGTTGTCAGTGATCGGCGCCATCGGCAGGGCGGTTCGCGGACGCCGCTACGGGATCTGGTCGATGGACCTGCATCCCGACGCGGAGGTCGCCGCCGGTATGGTACGTGCCGACAGCCTGGTGGGACGTGGGCTGACGTGGCTCAATGACCGCGCGTATCGTGGGGCCGACTTTGTGGTGGACCTGGGCCCGTACATGAAGGCGCGCGTCGTTGCCAAGGGCGTGCCGGTCGCGCGGACGGCAACGGTGCCGGTCTGGGGCCACGTCGAGCCGACGCACGGCACCGATGGCGCCGCGGCGTTGCGGGCGTCGCTCGGGCTCGAGGGGCGGTTCGTTGTCATGTATTCGGGCAACGCCGGCCTCGTTCATGATTTCGATGACATCCTCGGGGCCATGCAGCTCCTTCGGGACGACCGCCACGTGTTCTTTCTCTTTGTCGGTGATGGGCCGCGTCGTGGCGAGATCGAGGCGTTCGCGTCCCAACACGCGCTGACCAACTTTGCCTACCGGCCGTATTTCCCGCGCGAGGCCGTGGGAGATTCCCTGGCCGTCGCCGATGTGCACCTCGTGTCGCTCCGGCGTGCATTCGTCGGGATCTCGGTGCCGGGGAAGCTCTACGGGATCATGGCGGCGGGGCGACCGGCGCTGTTCGTCGGGCCCGAGCACTGTGAGACGGCGGATACGATTCGCGATGCCGGGTGCGGTGCCGTCGTGGATCCGGCGCTGGGGAACGGCGCCGGCAGGGTCGCCGACGCGATCCGGGCGTGGGTGGCCGACGTCGATTCGGCGCGTGCCGCGGGCGAGCGGGGGCGGGCGGCGTTTCGCGCCCAGTACGGGCCGGAGCGGAACTGTGACGCGTTCGAGCGAGTCATTCGTTCGGCTTGGGCGGTGCAGAGAGGGCGTCACTTTGTCCATACGGAGCCGGTGCTCTGAAAATTCTGCATGTGGTCGGCGCCCGCCCCAATTTCCCGAAGCTCGCCCCCGTGTATCGGGAGGCGCGCGCCGTTGGCGTCGAACAGCTGGTGGTACACACCGGCCAGCACTACGACGACGCCATGTCGGCGTCCTTCTTCCGCGACCTCGGGCTGCGCGAGCCCGACGTCAACCTGGATGTCGGGTCGGGGTCGCACGCCGCGCAAACCGCGCGTGTGATGGAACGCATCGAGCCCGTGCTGGTCCAGCACCGGCCGGACTGGGTTGTCGTGTACGGCGACGTCAACTCGACGCTCGCCGCGACGCTCGTTGCCGTCAAGCTCGGCCTGCGCGTCGCGCACGTCGAGGCCGGGGTCCGCAGTGGCGACCGCAGCATGCCAGAGGAGATCAATCGCATCGTCACCGATCGATTGGCGGATCTGCTGCTGACGCCGTCGCGCGCGGCCGACGCGCAGCTGCGCGCGGAGGGGGAGCCTGCATCCGAGATCGTCTTCGTTGGCAACGTCATGGTCGATACGTTGCTCTATGCCGTCCAACGTGCGCGACAGACCGAGTTTCGGCGAACGGTCAACGGCGATGGGGCGCCGGTGGCGGTCACGTTGCACAGACCGGCCAATGTCGATGACCCGCGTCGCTTGACGGCGCTCGCGGCGGCGCTCCGCGAAATCGCGGAGTCGCGGCCGGTCGTGTTTCCCGTGCACCCGCGCACGCGCGCGCGTCTCGAGGCCGACCACATCGACATGGGTCGCGTCCGGCTCCTCGATCCGCTCGGCTATCTCGAGATGCTCGACCTCGTCGAGGGATCGTGCGTCGTGATCACCGATTCCGGTGGGTTGCAGGTGGAGAGCGCGGCCCTCGGCGTGCGGTGTGTGACGGTCCGGCCGACGACCGAGTGGCCTGAGACCGTGGCGTGTGGCGCCAACCAGCTGGTCCCTGATCCGGCGGCACTCCGAGCCGCCGTCGACGCCGTCACCGCGACGCGCGTCCCCGATCCGCCTCGTCCCGAAGGGTGGGACGGCATGGCCGCAGTTCGCATTGTCGACTGCCTGCGGAGTTCGGTGTAATCGAATTGGGTGACCCGGCGCGTGCCGGTCGGGTATTTGCAACTGGGCCGCCTGTCGAAGCTCGATGTAACTGGTCTGTATCTCCACGCGAGCGGGGGTGAATGGACTTGTCGCCAACCAGCTTACGCCTGAGATTGCCTCGCACTGCCCGTCAAAAAATGACTCGACGGCTGTGCGTCGCGGCTGCGCGCGCGTCTCACGCTAACGCTGGGATGGCACGGCTGGGCTGCACGACGTGAGCGCCGCGACGCGGCCCACCGCACATTTTGGTACGGACGAGACTGCTCGTGCCGTCACCACACCATTCCCGCTCGTTCTGCAGGAGCGCGCGACCGTCGCCCGACGCACACACTTGCATCGCGCTGTGGCGCGTGTCGCGGTGCTTGTCGCCGCCGACAGCCTTGTACTCCTCGGTGTGCGCGCGGCGTGGAGCGGCCTTCGCGACTGGAGCGCTACGCCCGGCGACGCGCTCCCGGTCATTCCCGCGCTTCTCGCGCAAGGTGCCCCGTTCTCGTCGGTCGAGTTGATCGCCGGCGTGGTGCTCGGTCTCTGCCTCCTCTCGACGTATGGGCCGGGCGACCATCGCCGGGACGTCGGCAAGATCTTCCTTGGTGCCTGCATCGGTGCCACGCTGATCGGCTGGGGGCCGTTCTGGGCGACGCCGGGGATCTTCAATCTCCTCCGATTGGTGTCTGCCGCCCTGGCTGTCGGTCTTATCATTGTGCTCGAGCGGTTGGCCATCGACGACATCGTGTATCGCGCGAGGACCCACGCGGGTCACGTCCCCCGAGCCGTGATGATCGGCCGCGCCACTGAGGCTCGCCGAGCCATTCGGGGATCCCCGTTCACGGTGCGATCGGAGTTTTCGATTGTTGGATTTGTGTCGACGGATGAGCGCATTCCGCCGGATGCGCTCGGTGGCATTGTCCAACTCATTGATGTCGTAACGTCCCATGCAGTGGACACCGTCATCTTTGCCGGTCATATCGACGAGCACCTCTTCTCGGAGCTTCTGACGATCGCCGACTCGGCCGGATGCAACGTCTACACGCTAGCCCGGCCGGCGACCATGACGGGCCACGTCCCGAATCTCGTGTGGCTCCGCGGTGTGCCGTTGGTCCAGCTGACGCGTCCCGGCCTGCAAGGCCAACAGCTGGTCTTCAAGCGCGTGGTCGACCTGATCGTGGCGGCCCTCGGTCTCGTCGTTCTGGCGCCAGTGTTCGCCGCCGTCGCCATCGCGGTCCGCCTGTCGTCCCCCGGTCCGATCATCTTCCGCCAACGGCGCGTGGGCGCCGGGGGCCGGCAGTTCGACATTCTCAAGTTTCGCAGCATGGTCGATGGCGCTGACGCCCAGCGCGCACAACTGACCGCCAACAGCATCTACGGGGATGGCCGCCTGTTCAAGCTGTGGCGCGATCCGCGGGTGACCGGCGTGGGGCGCTTCATTCGGCGCACGAGCCTCGACGAGTTGCCACAGCTGTGGAACGTCCTGCGTGGCGAGATGTCGCTGGTCGGACCGCGGCCGCCCCTGCCGTCGGAGGTCGCCCTCTACGAGGAGCATCATTACTCGCGCTTCGACATGAAGCCGGGGATCACCGGTCCGTGGCAGGTCAACGGCCGCAACCGCGTCACAGATTTCGACGAGGTCATTCGCCTCGAAACCGCGTACCTCAGACGGTGGATGATTTGGAAGGACTTCGCGATTCTGCTCCGGACGATACCCGTCGTCCTCAGAATGGACGGCGCGCACTGAATATCGGCATGCTGGGCATGTGGGGGATGAACATCCCCCAGCGCCACTTTGGAGGGTTCGAGACCGGATTCAGCGAGATCGCTCCACGACTCGTCGAGATGGGACACCAGGTCACGATCTACTGTCGCCGCGGCGAGTATGAGCCCGAGTGGCGGGTGCCCGAGCACAAGGGCGTCCGGCTCGTGTACCTGCCGTCGCCGGGCGGGAAAAACTTCTCGGGACTGGTGTCAACCCTTCTCGCGACGCTGCACGCCCGCGCCTTTGGCCGGCACGATCTGTTCTTCTTTGTGAACGTCGGGATGGGCCACCACTGCGCCCTCTCCCGCGTCCTCGGCAAGACCGTCGTGCTCAACGTGAATGGGCTCGATTGGACGCGTGCCAAGTGGGGTCCCGTCGCCCAGTGGTATTTCCTGTCGGCGGCCAAGATGGCCATCCGCGTGTGCAATGTGCTCGTGACCGACGCGTACGCGATGCAGGACTTCTACAAGTCGGAATTTGGGAAGGACACCCGAATGATTGCCTATGGCGCCTACGTCGAGTCGTCCACGCGTCCGGAACTCATTGCCCAGTTCGGGTTAGAGCCTGAGAGCTACTACCTGATCGCCAGCCGCCTCATCCCGGAGAACAACCCCGATCTGATCGTCGAGGCGTTTTTCTCGGCGGAGTCGTCGAAGCGACTCGTGATCGCTGGTGGGGCGAACTACGACAGTCCATTTCACCGCAGGCTGCGGTCACTCGCCGCCGATCACCCGGACAAGCTCATCCTGACAGGTCACATTAATGACCAGGCTGTCATCAAGGAGCTCCACTGCAACTGTTTCGCCTACGTGCACGGGCACTCGGTAGGTGGAACGAATCCGGCGCTCCTCAAGGCTATGGGGTACGGCAACTGCATTCTGGCCTACGACACGCCGTTCAATCGTGAAGTCCTGGCCGACACGGGGGTGTTCTGGCCAAAGAGCCGCACGGCTCTCGCGCTGCTGATGCGCGAGCTGGAGGCCGATCCCCAGCGCGTGCGTCGGCTGCGGACTCTACCGCAGCCGCGTATCGTCGCCGAGTATACGTGGGACAAGATCAGCCGGCAGTATGAGGAGCTCTTTCGCGAGGTGTGCGCATAAATGAGCGAGCGGGCACTGGTGACCGGCGGGGCCGGGTTCATTGGGTCGTACATCGTCGATGCGCTGATCGACGCGGGCTGGGATGTGACCGTCCTCGACTCGCTCGAGACGCAGGTGCACGGCGCGTGTCCACAACGCCCGACGTATCTCCATCCGGCGGCCGAATTCGTTCGCGGCGACACGCGCGACGCCGGGCTCGTGGATCGACTGCTGGCCCGGACCGATGTGGTCTTCTACGAGGCCGCGCTCGTAGGAGTGGGGCAGTCGATGTACGACATCGCGCGCTATGTGTCGGGCAACACGCTGGCCGCTGCCGCGTTCCTGGAGGCGGTGCTGCGGCACCGCGATCGCATTCGCAAGATGGTCGTGGCGTCGTCGATGTCATGCTACGGCGAGGGGCAGTACGTCGATGCGGCCGGTCGCTCGGTGGCGGTCCGGCCCCGTCCGCGCGCGCAACTCGAGCGCCGGGAGTGGGAGATGGTGGGCCCGGACGGGGCGCCGCTCACGGCGCGTCCTACGCCCGAGACCAAGCCCTTGGAGCCGACCTCGGTGTATGCCGTGACCAAACGGGATCACGAGGAGCTGTTCCTGTCGGTCGGGACTGCCTACCAGATCCCGACCGTCGCGCTGCGGTATTTCAACGTGTACGGGCCGCGGCAGGCGCTCTCGAATCCGTATACCGGCGTCGCGGCGATCTTTTCGAGCCGGCTGCTCAATGGCGCGTCCCCGGTCGTGTTCGAGGATGGGCGGCAGTCGCGCGATTTCGTGCACGCCACGGACATCGCGCGGGCGAACCTGTTGGCGGCCACAACACCCGGTGCTGACTATCAGGTGGTCAACGTCGGGTCAGGGGTCTCCGTCACCATCGCCCAGGTGGGCGAGGCACTCTGGCAACGCATCAGTGGGCGCGAGGAAACCCGCCCGGTTAGTCTCGGGCAGTTCCGTGAGGGAGACATCCGGCACTGTTTTGCCGATATCAGTCGGGCGCGGGCGCTGCTTGGGTACGAGCCGCGGGTCGCCTTTGCTGACGGTGTTGAAGAGCTGATCGAATGGGTGTCCGGGCAGGTGGCGCCGGACCGGTTTGAACAAGCGCACGACGAGCTCGTGGCCCGGGGGCTGGTCGGGCATTAGCGGGGGATGGCCTGTGCGATGAGGCCGGCCACGTATTCCGGTTGTAAGCGCGCGAATGCCGCGTCCTGGGCCGCCGGCGACAGCCATTCGTCGTCGCCGCAGGCGTCGATTTCCGTCTCGCAGTAGGCGCCGATCTCGACCCGGGAGACGTTGAGACTGCGCACGAACACGACTGGTGTGCCAACGGCGTTGGCGATGTGCCGTGGGCCGGAGTCGGTGGACAGCAACACATCGCAGCGCCGCAGAAATGCCGCGAACGCCCGGAGCCGCAATCCCCCGGCGAGCACCTGACAGGGCACGGCGCACGCGGCCGCCGCTTCGTGGAGCACGGGGGCGTCGTTGGCGCTGCCACACAGCACGATGGCGGCGCCCGTCTCGCGGGCGACGAGCTCGAGGGTCCGGAGATAGGCCGCCACGGGCCACGTCCGGGTATGGGGCTGGCGATTGGTGAGGGTGCAAGCGATCAATGGGCGAGCGGTATCGATCTCCGTGGTGTGCCGGGCGATGTCAGCCTCGCGCACGTCGTCGTCCGCGAGGAAGAGCTGCGGCGTGAGGGCCCACGTCGGCTCCGTCCCGGTCACGGCGGCAACCATCGCCCGCGTGTAGGCTGGGGCGGGCCGTGGATAGTCGGCACGCACCCGCCGCGTTGCCAGCGCCGAGAGTCCCTTGTGCACGAACGCCACGCGGTTGGGAATGCCTGCCCGCGTGGCCATCACCAGGTCGCGGTGGTAGGCGATGTGGTTTGTGCAGAGCGCCGCGTCGAATCCCCGCAGGTGCTCGACGCGGTCCACGTGGCGGGTGGCGTCGACGTTGGGATTGGTCGCCAACAGCTCCGCGGCGAATGGTTCGCAGGCATAGGTGATGTGACACTGTGGCAGCGCGCGCCGCAGCACGGGCAGCGATGCGGTCCGGAACATCACATCGCCGATGTGGCTACTGCCAAGAATCACCAGGCTCCGCCAGTCGGCCGGCGGGGTCGGCGACCCGCAGTGCGCGCGGGCCAATGGCGCCAGGAGCGGTGCGGCCCATTCGCTGAGAATGGCGCCAGCGCGGTTGCGCGCCCGTCGAATGGAGGCCGGTTCGAGCTCGCTCACGTGACCGAGGTCGCCATGGCGGCGGCAACGGCGGCCAGGACGGTATCGGGGGTGTGCGTCGCCATGCACCGTCCGGGACCGGCGACGAAATCGCATGTGGGATGCCGGCAGCCGCATGGCGCGCCGGCTGACAGGACAACCGCACGGTCGCTCCACGGGCGCGACTGCCGCGGGTCACCCCGCCCAAACAGGGCGACGACCGGCACGCCGGCTGCCGCGGCCAGGTGCATCGGGCCGGAGTCCGTACACACGGCGACGGTCGCGGCGGCAAAGATGGCCACCGTCTGCCGGAGCGTCGTCGCGCCGACCAGCGATGTGACGGGCACGCCGGCGAGTTGCACGATCGTCTCGGCATCCTGTCGGTCCCCGGGCCCGCCGAGCACCACGGTGCCAAGACCGAGCTGCGTCCAGGCCATGGCCGCCAGCGCCGCGGCGTCCGCCGGCGGCCATCCCCGGCTTGGCTCGCGCGACCCCACGGCCATCACGAGCACACCCGCGGGTCCGGCGACCTCGCGCAGTCGGGTCGCGATCGAGTCAGGGAGCGCGGGATCCGTGGGCACATCGAGCGCCGGGGTGCCGCGCGCCCCGACGAGCGCGGCGACCGCCATGTCTTTTTCGACCTCATGCCGTGGGGCTTCGTAGGGCCACACCTTGGTGAGGAGACGACGGCCTCCGGTCCGATCGCTGCTCACACGATCGAGAGCGCCGCCGAGCAGGAGAAAGAAGAAGATCTGACGCAGATCGCCGCGGAGATCGATCGCGATGTCGTAGCGTTGCGCGCGGAGGCGGGAGATTACGCGTGGCAACGCCATCCAGGCCGCCATGTGGCTCGCGCCGC
>DATMNB010000310.1:0-5618 GCA_035569435.1 Gemmatimonadaceae bacterium | reverse complement strand
GATTTGGGAGAGGCGGTCGGCGAGGGCCGAGGGGGGGTGGGGGAGCGGGAGCTGGGGGAGATAGCCGGCTGCCACGGCGAGTGGGGAGGCGGCGAGGGCTTGGGTGGCGAGCCAGCGGACGTAGGGGCGGTCGGCGGTGGTGGCGAGGACCAGGAAGGCGTCGCGCGCGGCTGTGGTGACGCCCAGATCGAAGAAGAGTGTGGCGAGAGCGTATCGCAATCGATCGCGCCCGTGTCGCGCCGTGGGCGCGTCGGTGACGGCGAGGGCCGCTGTGCCGGCTTCGGCACGGAGCGCGCCGACCACGTCGCCGGCGGCGGCGGCGAGGGTCGCGGCGCGTTCGTAGGCCAGCATGGCGCGGGCGCTGTCGCCGGCCGTGCGGGCGACCGCGCCCAAGCGGAGGTTGGCCTCGATGAGGAGATCGGCGTGGTCGCCGGTCGAGAGGTGGGCGGCCGTCGTGTCGTAGACGTCGGCGGCAAGGGCGGGCCAGCCAGTCAGGCCCAGGGCGCGGCCGTAGGCGAAAAGCCAGGGGGCGAGAGGCGCGACGTCGCGGGTGGGGCGGTGGCGGTGCGCGAGGGCCGAGGTGTGGATCGATGCAACCAGGCGGGCCAGGGGACGTCGGACGGGGTGACGGCGGTCGATCTTGCGGACCGAGGCGCGGACGGCGCGAATGCCGCGAGGAGAGGCTTGGGCGGCGCGGCGGCCGGATTGGAGCCAGCCGTCGGTCAGGCGGAGGACGAGGAGGCCCGCTTGGAGCGGGACCCAGTCGGGGTGGGACTCCTCGCCCATTTCGGCGAGGGCCTCAAAGAACGGGAGGTGGCGGATGCCATGCGGGATGCGGGGTGATCGCACCGCCGTGTACGTAGCAAAGAGCACGCCCATGGCCGCCACTTGTTACACCGCGAGGCTGGGTCGGCTCAGCGGGTCTTCCCGTGGTGCGCGTCTGGTGGCGCGCTGACGTCGGCGTAGGGACCGCCCGAGACGTAGCGGGTGCCCGATTTGTCCAGCGCATCGAGCGTGCGCTCGAGCTCATTGGCAAAGACTTCGACGCGCGGCAGGCGGTGCGGGTCGAACGCCGGATCGTAGGGACTCGGCGCGGGACCGCCGGCCACCTCGAGGATCGCGTCGAAGGTGTAGCGCACCTCGCGGCCTGTCTTGGGATCGCGCCATGCGCCGGCGCGGGCCAGGTCGCGGTTCTTGGGCCACACGCCCAAGGGGAGGGCGAAGGTGCGGACCGTGTAGCCGGGTACGGCGGAGTCGATCGCCAACTGGCCGCGGGCGATCTGTTCCTGCACGACGCCGTCGGAATACTTGCCGAGGTTCGCGTGCCAGAGCGTGTGGTCGCAGAGCTCGAATCCGAGTTGCGCCAGGTAGCGCAGCTTCTTGAAGCGCCACGCGCTCTGCTGGCCCTCGATCCCGCGGTCGCCAAAGAAGGCATGGCCCGCGGCCGCGGCGGGGAGCACGCAGAAGTCGGCGCGGTTCTCCCAGTCGGGGTGCTGGTTGTGGAAGTCGAGCCAGATGCCGAGGGCTGACGTCGGGTCGACCGTCAGCGTGGAGTCGTGGGCGACGTAGCGGAACTGTGAGGGCGAGGCATCATCGAACGTGAAGATCACCGGCGACAGGCCGGCAGGCAGATCGATCTTCTTGTCGACGAGTTGACTGACGGTGATCGGGCGGTAGCCGCGATCATAGAGGAGCTGCAGGTCGCGGCGGAAGTGTTCGCGCTCGACGGTCCAGCGCGTGTCAGCGTCACCGATCAGGTGGTACTCGAGGATCGGGATGCGGCCGCGCGTGTTGGGTGCGCGGACGACGGCGGTGCTGAGCGACGTGGAGTCGTGCACCACGACATCGCCGGGGGAGGTGCCCAGGGTCAGTGCGAGTGGGGCGCCTCCGCGGGACGTGGTCCCGGGAGAGCAGGCAATCGCAACCGCGGTCACCGCAGCACAAGCGGCCGCGATCCACGAGAGGTGGACGCGGCGGCGACGGATCAGAGTGATATTCACGAACACGAGACGCACCAGCGCAGAGAATGTCACGCGTTTATACGCATCGCGCGCTTACACGCGCTTTACGCGTGTCGAACGACTCCCAGCCAATCCTGGGCTTTCCCAGCGTACCCTGGAAATATCGCATCGAGTCTGCTCGCACCCAAGTGACGCGAGGTGACTTCGGAGAAGACCGCACGAAAGTCCGTCGTGAGCGCGAGGTCGCGTCCCTCGTTCAACTGCTCGGGGCTGAGACCAGGCCAGCGGCCGTGCACTTTGCCGCCAGCGATGTCACCACCGATGACGAACATGGCGCCGGCGTGGCCGTGATCCGTCCCGCCGTTGCCGTTCTCCTTGGCCGTCCGGCCGAACTCCGACATCGTGACGATCGCAACATCGCCCATCCGGTCACCCAGGTCGGTCGTGAGCGCAACAATCGACTTGGCGAAATCGTCGAGCCGGCCGGCGAGCTGGCCCGTCGGGCCGCCCTGATTGACGTGCGTGTCCCAGCCGCCGACGTCGGCAAAGGCAATCTCGACGCCCAGGTCCATCTTGATGAGCTGCGCAATTTGCTTCAGTCGCGTGCCGAACTGCGACTTGGGATAATCGGCGCCGCCGTCGGGCTGATATTTCCCGACGTTGGCGGCCTTGAGCATCTTCACGGCCTCGAACATCTCGGTACCGGTGCCGTGGACCAGATCCGCCGAGCCGGTGCGATAGAGGGCCTCGAGTCGCTCGGCGTCGGTGCCCGTCGCGCGGACGGAGAACTCGTCGATGGTGTTCATGGCGACCGTCGCCGACGGCCCCTCGAGAATGCGCGGTGTTTGGGGCGCGAGGGCGACGGCGCGGAAGGGCGTGGGCTTGCACGCCTCGCACGTCCCGCGCGTGGCCAGGTAGCGATTGAGCCAGCCATCGGGGGTGTTCTTGTCGTCGGGGGTGCCGCTCTCCATGAAATCTTGCGCGTCAAAGTGCGAGCGGGTCGAGCTCGGGCTGCCGACGGCGTGGATGGGCGCCAGGAGGCCGCGATCGTAGAGCGGCTTGAAGGGCGCCAGCGCCGGATGGAAGCCAAAGAATCCGTCGAGGTCGACGGCGGCGTTCTGGGCGCCGCGCGCGGGGCGCGGGATGCCGATCGAGGGCCGAAGGCCATAGTACGCCGCCTCGCCGTGGGGCACGACGACGTTGAGCGCATCGGCGGCGCCGCGCTGGAAGAGCACGATGAGCGTCTTCCCTCGCACGGCCGTCATGCCGTATGCCGTGCGGCGCAAGAACCGCGGGCTGAGCCCCAGGGTCACGAGGGCCAGCGCGCCAGACCGGACGAAGACGCGGCGTTCCATGGGGCTATCTCCTCTGAAATTCAGGCGCGCCGATCGCCAGTCCGACGATCTGCGCGAACCCTTTGAGGTCGCCGTCGGCGGTCATGACGCTGGTGTCGGCGCGGGCAGCGGCAAGGAAGGGGTGATTTCCCGAGAGCAGGATGCGGCGGGTGTCAGGCGAGGCGTCGCCGCCCAAGAGCGCAGCAATCACGCCATCGACCTGGGCTTCGCGCGGCACCGTGGCGAGCTGCACGGCGACCGGCCACCGTTCAAAACTGACCCCGGGGACGCGGCCGGCGGCTAGGCCCAAGCCAAAGTTGATGCGACTCAGGATCGCGCCGGTGTTGATCCAAGCCTCGCCGGTCTCGGCGTAGCCATTTGGGGCTTGGTGTCCGAAGATCGGCTCGCCCAGTCGGGCGATGATCTGGGCGGTGCGGGGCGTGGTGTCGGGGGCCGCATCGAGCGCGCGTGTGGCGCTCACGACGACCTCAAAGGGGGTCTTCACCTTGCTCCGGTAGGCGGCGCGCGAGAAGAACTCGGGTGACGTCAGGATGGTCCACATGACCTGACGAATGTCACCGTTGGTGCGCGTGAACGTCGCGGCCGCGCGCTCGACGAGCGCCGGTGGGGGCGAGTCGCTGACAAACCGCACGCAGAGCTTCCGGGCGATGTAGCGGGCCGTGGCCGGGTGGCGGGCGACGATGTCGAGGACCTCTTCGCCATCCGCGAGCCCGCGGCCGGCGGGGAGGGTGCGGCCGAGGACGACTTTCGGCTCGGCGTCGTGTACGGCGGGGCGGAACACGAACGTGCCGGTCGGGCGATCGATCGACCAGCCGGTGAAGGCGCGGGCGACGGCAATCACGTCCGACTGCGTGTACCCGCCGTCGACACCCAGCGTGTGCAGCTCGAGGAGCTCGCGGCCGTAGTTCTCGTTGAGGCCGTGGACGCGGGCGTTCGGGCGGCGAGGCCGCGTGACGAGCGTCGCGCGGTTGCTGTCGGCGATGCTCTCCCAGTTGTCCAGATAGAAGAGCATGGCCGGGCTCTTGGCGACGGATTCCAAGAGGTCGCGGAAATGCCCAAGGGCGTGCGGGCGGATGACCGAGCGGTCGAAGTCAGACAGGTA
The DNA here is from genome assembly GCA_035569435.1 of Gemmatimonadaceae bacterium. Classification (GTDB taxonomy): domain Bacteria; phylum Gemmatimonadota; class Gemmatimonadetes; order Gemmatimonadales; family Gemmatimonadaceae; genus DASRDS01. The sequence continues at coordinate 1,200 of DATMNB010000310.1, read as the reverse complement.
GTAGAGTTCGGGGCCGCCTTTTCGCGCGTAGATGTTGAAGTGATTCTCCCAGAAATCGGTCATCACTTCGTTGAGCTGGCGGGTCGTGAGCTCGGCTCGGGCGACGCGCGCGGCTTCGACGTCACTGCCCAACTGCATGCGCTCGCGCTGCATCTCGCGCCTGGTGGTGGTGTCGCCTTGCCGGCGCTCGGGGTAGAGGAGCGGTCGGCTGTATGTCGGGAAGTGGGCGAGAAAGGCGGTCGTGCTGTCGTCGTTGATCGACGTCGGCGAGAGCTGTGTGGCGATCCACGTGTCGACGCCCACCTGGCGCACCTGGATCGCGTCGCCTGGGCGTGGGCCAAACGTCAGACGGTTGAGCGCCTGGAGGACCTGTTGGTCGGCGGTCAACTCGCGGCCACTGTCGGAGACCGGGGCCAACGAGACGACTCTCGGCGCGGTGTCCGCCGGGTTATGTCCGCCGCAGCCCACGAGACCCAGGGCGGCGACGAGCAGATATGTGCGAGGCGACATGGCTTCCCCTCCCACAGGTAGGACGCGTGGGAGAGGACAGCGTTAACTAATCAGGGAGGCGTGGGACTCAGGACGTAGCCCGTGCCGCGGATCGTATGGAGCAATGGCGTGCGGCCCGGTGTGTCGAGCTTGGAGCGGAGATAGCTCACGTAGACGTCGACGACGTTGCTGCTCCCGCCGTCGATCTCGTGCTTCCAGACCTGGGCGGTGATCTGTTCGCGCGTGAGAATGCGGCCGCTGTGGCGCATGAGGTACTCGAGGAGGGCGTACTCCTTCTGCGTGAGCGCGATGACCTCGGTGCCGCGGGTGACCTGGCGGGAGAGCGGCTCCAGGGTCAAATCGCCGACGCGCAGGGTGACGTCATCGGCGCGGAGCGTCGAGCGCCGGAGGAGGGCGCGGACGCGGGCGGCCAGCTCCTCGTACTCGAACGGTTTGGGGAGATAGTCGTCGGCGCCCGCCTCGAAGCCGATGACCTTGTCAGAGACCGTGTCGAGGGCGGTGAGCATGAGCACCGGCGAGCGGAACCCGCGGCTCCGGAGCTCACGGGCGACGACGAGGCCGCTCCGCTTGGGGAGCCCGATGTCGAGAATGACGAGGTCGGGCTGGAGGTCGAGTGCCGCGGTGAGGCCGGTTTCGCCGTCGCACGCGGTGTGCACGTCGTAGCCGTCGGCCGAGAGGGTGCGGCGGAGG
>DATMNB010000309.1:0-9281 GCA_035569435.1 Gemmatimonadaceae bacterium | reverse complement strand
ACCGCCACCTGGGAGTGGCGTGTCGGGGTGGTCGCCTTGGCGATGATTCTCGCGTGGGTTGCCATGGTGTTGTCCCGGTTGCGGGTCAGCGGTCCGGTTCCCGAGCCGGTGCCGGCCGATTAATCGTCGACTCCTCGCGGCGCTGGCGGCGTCAGCGATCGCGGTAACGGCACGAGCGCAGACGGTCCATTTTGCGCCGGGCGAGAAGTTCGTCTATGACGTCAAGTTCAGCGACCTGCAGGTCGGGCAAGCCACGCTCGCGCTCGTCGGGACGGACACGATCCGCGGGCAGGCGGTGGTGCACGCGTTGTTCGCCGTCAAAGGCGGGACGTTTGTGTATCACGTCAACGACACGACGGAGAGCTGGTTTGATCCGCGGACGATGACGTCGTACCGGTTCTGGCAGGATGTGAACGAGGGGGGCCGGCACGTGCACCGGCGGTTCGAGATTTTTCCGGATACGAAGACGATGCAGCAGGAGGGGAAGCCGGGGCCTGAGCCGTCGGTCGCGGATCCGCTCGATGACGCGTCGTTTCTGTATTTCGTGCGGACGCAACCGTTGGTCGTGGGGCAGTCGTACGATTTCAACCGGTACTTCAAGCCCAATATCAATCCGGTGACGGTGCACGTGCTGCGGCGGGAGCGCGTGACGGTGCCGGCGGGGACGTTCGATGCCATTGTCGTGCAGCCGATCTTCAAGACATCGGGGATTTTCTCGCAGGGCGGGCACGCCGAGGTGTGGGTATCGGACGACTCGCAGCGCGTGGTGGTGCAGATCAAGTCGCAGCTACCGATCGGGACGTTGAATTTGTTCTTGAAGTCCAAGGACTCTAACGGGGCTGTGGGGTCGGGAATGGCTGGCGGAAGTCCCGCGCCAGGAACAGGTCGACGGTGAGCGCGGGGCGGCCCGTCGCGGCGCGCGTGATGGCCAGCGGCCCAAGCGACTCAATCGAGGCGAAGTAGGGGCGGTAGCGGTCGATCTGGGCATCGCCGTGCCTTGGCGGGCGGATCACGAGCAGGGCGTCGTGGCCGATGACGGTTGCGGGGTCGCGCTGATACAGGAACTGGTGGGGCGCGGCGCTCAGGCAGATGACCGGCACGTTGGGTCCGAGGGCGTAGGACACCTTGCCAGCTTGGACCCAGCTCGGGGCGGCGACGAATCCCCCCTGCGGGATAGGGGCGTGGCGGAGATCGCGCCAGTCGACGAGATCGAGGGTTGGGTCGGCGGCTGGCCCGAGCGGAAGTATCCCGGTCAGAGCTTGTATCACAACCACTAGTACAAGAATGACCAGGACACTACTCGATGCGAGGGCCCAGACGCGGAGGTTGCGGGCTGCGGCCCAGCGACCGAGCAGGGGCATGCACATCAGGTAACCCAGGGCCGGCCAGTGGGGGAGGCCGGGGTTGCCGCCGAGGGAGACGAGGGTGAAGAGGCCGATGGGCCAGATCGCGAGGCAGGCGAGGAGCCAGGCGGAGGGGTCGCGTGGGCCGGTTCTCAGGGTGCTGGCGAGGGCGAGGATGAGGGGGATCCAGACCCATGGGAGCACATAGCCGATCTGGCCGGCCACGTTTTGAGCGAGGGCTTTAAGGGCGAATGTGGTTTGAGGCGCGCCGCGGCCGGCTTGGAATAGGAATGAGACCCAGCCGTGGTGGGCGTTCCAGATCAGGTCGGGGACGAACAGGAGGGACGCGATGGCGACGGCGAGGTAGGGGCCGGGGCGGGTGAGTTGGCGGCGGTAGGCTGGGGTGGTGGCGAGATAGAGAAAGACGCCGGGTGCGAGGAGTGCGGCGTGGTACTTGGAGAGGAGGGCGAGGCCGGCGGTGGCGCCGGCGGCGAGCCACCATCTGGTGGAGTTGGCGTCCAAGGCGCGGATGACGCAGTAGACGGCGGCGAGGGAGAAGCACATGAGGGGGCCGTCGGGGAGGACCCAGCTGCCGGTGCTCAGGGTGAAGACGGCCGAGAGGTTGAGGGCGATCGTTGCCCAGAGGGCGGGGCGGTCACCGAACAAACGTTTTGTGATGAGGTAGGTCAGCCAGGTGGTGGCGGCGAAGAGCAGGATGAAGGGGAGGCGGACGGCGAGGCCGCTCCAGGGGCTGGCGGGTGGGGAGCCGGCGAGCCATTGGGCGGCGCCGGCGAGCCAGAAGTGGAGGGGCGGGTGGTCGAAGTAGCCGAGACTGAAGGGGCGGGAAACGGACACGGCGTACGATTCGTCGACGCCCAGGCCTAGGGTGGAGGCGAGGAGGAGGCGGGTGAGGGCGGTGGTGGCGATGAGGACCAGGACGGTCCGTTGCGTAGAGTCGGCGTGGGGCGGGTTGGGCGGGCTGGGCTGGGGATTAACGTGTTCCAATGGCGGAGTCGTTGGTGGGTGGCGGTGTGCGTAAGATCACATGGCGCGGCGTGGCAATTTGCCGTATCGTAGCAGGTCGGTTCGTAGTGGGCGTCTAGTACAGGTTTTTCGTCGTGAGGAACCGTGGTTCCGATCATCCGGACGGAGACGATCCCGCGACATCGCGCTTTTTTCGAGGCGTTGGCGCAGGCTGATGAGCATACGGAGGCCTGGCAGACGGAGCATGCCGGGCTGGTGACGTTACGGTTTCTGGATAGTTGGCGCGAGGGTGGCGCCGGCTGGAGCGTGGCGTGGTCGGATGCGGCGTTCACGTATGAGCGCGATGCCGTGGAGTCGGCGATTGCCGCTATGCCGGACGCGTTCGCCGAGCGGCGGTTGTTGGCGACCATCGTCGAGCGCGTCACGCTGGCGCGGGCGGGACAGCCTGCTTCATTCGTCGCGCCGCTATTTGCGTATGCGCGGGCGCTCGACCTCAGATCGGCGTGGGCGTTGGCGGCCTCGGTGTACGGCGTGCTGTGGGAGTCGTATGTGGCCCGGGATCGGCTTGGGCCGGTGGATGACGAGGTCGCGCAGACCGTGGCGCACCATCTTGGCAACTGTCATCGCATGCTGAGCGACCATGCTCGCGCGAGCGAGGCGTATGCCGCCGCATTGGCCCTGGCGGGAGCGCGGGGAGACGAGCGGGCGATGCTCCACGCGCGGTTGGGGCAGGCGAAAGTGCTCATCAGTCAGGGATATCTGCATGACGCCGAGCTGCGGCTGGTGACGATTGTCAGCGCCTCGGCCGGGTCGCACCTCGCGGAGATCCGGGCTCGCGCGTGGCATGACCTCGCGGGTGTCGCGTATCGCTGCGGACAGATGTTAACTGGAATAGAGTACGCCTACGAAGCCTGGCAGGCGACGGAAGACGCGGTGGACCGCGAGCGTGTGCTGATCACGTTGGCGTCGCTCCTACTGAGCGCGGGCTACCCAGATGTCGCCCGAGAGGCCAACGTGTTGCTCGCCGCAACGGCGATCGAGCCTGTCGTGCAGTGGGCCGCGAAAGTCAATCTCATAGAGATCGCGACCATCGAGCGGCGCGAGATCGATTTCGCGCGATACAGAAAGGCGTTGGCCAACGTGGAACTTCCCCCGTTTATCGCGGGGGAGTTCCACTACTATGTGGGCCGCGGCCACCTGGCGTTCGACCAGCCGGGACTCGCCGCGGAAGCGTTTGGGCGGGCGGTGGCGGTCGCGGAACGGCACGGATTGACCGAGCTACTCACCCGGGCGCGCGAGCAAGGTGCGGTGCAGGCTCCCAAGGTCGTGGCGCCATCGCCGCGTCCCTCGGCGGTGACGCGAGTTGCCGATGCCCTGCATAGTGCCCGGCTGATGGCGGTTGCTGGGGCGTGACGTCAGGTGGAGCCGATAATCACGCCGGACGTGGACACCTTGGTGAGCGGAGCCTGGCTGGTGGAGCCAATAATGACGCCGGTGGTGACGCTGTTCGTGTGACTGGGGGTGTTCGGGGCAGCTGGAGCAGTGGGGTCGGAGCAGGCGGCGGCAAGAGAGGCGGCGGCGAGCAGCGCAACACTGCGTGCTATAACGCGGCGCAACGATGCGCGGCGCGTGGTGGTGGCGGGCATGGGAACCTCGTCAGGAAGAGGAGCGTCGATGAGCGTCACAAGCAAGCTCCGCCAAAACCATGTCAACAAACAGGCGGTGTTCGGGACAGGGATGGGGCTAATCGGGCGCGACGTGGGCGAGATCGCCTGCAAAACGCGCAGCAGCACGCGCAGCACGACCGCGGCATGCTGCTGCTAGCACGGTTGTCGCCGCCGATGCTGTCGCACCTGCGCATCGTGGCAGGTGGGACGCATACGGTGTTGGCGGCGCCGAGTTGGCCGTCGATGGCGGCGGTGTTACGGGCGCGGCCCGTGGACATCGCGGTTGTGGATCCGTGCATCGATGGTGGGGCGGACACGGAAAGCATGCGGGCGCTCCGGGTCGGATTCCCGAGCGTGGCGGTGCTCGTGTACACGGCGATCAGTCCGGATTCGACGCGGGCGATGTTGGCGCTCGGCGAGCTCGGGGTGCGGCACTGCATCCTGCGCGGGTTCGACGATGAGCCGGGGCGGTTCCGGGATGGGCTGGAGCTCTTGCGGGCCGCGGCGCTCGAGGATCAGGTGCTGGCGACGCTGCGCGTGCCGTTGTTGGCGGAGCAGGCGCCGGGATCGTTGGTGAGTGCGATCGAGCAGATGTTCCGGACGCCGCGGCGGTTTCGGACGGCCGAGGACATCGCGGTGGCCGCGGGGATGCCGCGGCGTGGGGTCAATCGGTGGCTCGAGCGCGCGGGAGTGGCGCCGGCGCGGATGCTGGTGATCGGGGCGCGGGTGCTGCGCGGGTATCAGTACGCGCAGAATCCGGCGCTTGCGGTGGCCGATATCGCGGGGCGGCTCGGGTATCCTGATCCGCGGGTGTTCTCGGACCACGTGCGGATGATGACCGGGCGGGCCGTGTCGGCGTGGCGGGCCACGGTGGCCGCGGACCAGTGTGTGGCGATGCTCGTGGCCAAGCTCATGATCTTGCCGCCGCGGCCCGCGGCGGCACCGACGCTTACCCTGATGCGCCGTGCCGCTGGACGCCGGTAAACGACTCCTGCTGGTCGACGACGAACCGTCGATCCGGAGCGCGTTCGCCACGTTGTTGGCGCGTGAAGGGTATGCCATCGAGACGGCGGCGACCGCGGAGGCGGGGGAACGGGCGTTGGCGCGAGGGCGCATCGATTGCCTGATCCTGGACTATCGGATTCCCGATGTGCGCGGGGATCTGTTCTACGAGTATGCGCTCAGCGTCCAGCCGCATCTGCGGCATCAGACCGTGTTCATCACGGGGGATATCGCGCCGGGGACGCATGAACTGCTCGATGCGACGGACTGTCAGGTGTTGCTCAAGCCGTTCGACGTGGAGACGCTGTTGATGGCCATCTCGGCGTGCCTCAGGCTCGGCGAGGCGGACGGCGGCGCGCGGGCCCAGCACGGGTAAGGAAAGAGCGGCACGAGTAGGGCCGTGACAGCGTGCGTAGGGCCTGGGTAACGAGCGCGATGTGGGCTGGGTGCGGCGACCGGTCCCCGGCTAAGTTCCCCGGCGATGGCACAGCCCATTATTCCCGTTCTCCCGAGCGTCCCAAGCACTCGGGCCTCGCTCGATCGACCGCGCACGCCGCGGTGGGTCGATGCGCTGATGCTGTGTCTTGTGACGGCGACGCTCTACGGGGTGCTGCGCGCGGCCATGACGTGGCGCGCGCCGCTGTCGCAGGGCACGCGGGTGGTGCTCGATCTGTGGCATCTGCCGCTCTACGCCGCGCTGTCGACGTTGCGCATGGCGTTGGCCTACGCGATCTCGCTGGTGTTCAGCCTCGCCTACGCCAAGATCGCGGCGGGGAGCCGCACGGCCGAGCGATTCATGTTGCCGCTGCTGGACATCTTGCAGAGCATCCCGATCCTGTCGTTCATGCCCGGGGTGGTGCTGGCGCTGGCGGCGCTCTTCCCGGGGCGCGCCGTGGGCCTCGAGTTGGCGGCGATCCTGCTCATCTTCACGAGCCAGGCCTGGAACCTCGCGTTTGGGTTCCATCAGTCGCTCCTCACGATCCCGCAGGAGCTCGGCGAGGCGGCCCGGGTGTATCGCTTGAGCATGTGGCGACGGTTCACGCGGCTCGAGCTGCCGTTTGGGGCGATCTCGCTCATCGCCAACAGCATGATGAGTTGGGCCGGCGGCTGGTTCTTTCTCATTGCCGCCGAGGAGTTCACGCTGGGCGACAAGAACTTTGAGCTGCCGGGGCTGGGGTCGTATCTCAAAGAGGCGACCGACGCCGGCGACACGGGCGCGCTGATCCTCGGGCTCCTGACGTTGGTCGTGATCATCGTGGCCCTCGACCAGCTGTTGTGGCGACCGTTGGTCGCCTGGTCGGATCGGTTCAAGCTCGAGCAGTCGGAGGCGAGCGACGTGCCGCAATCGGCGATGCTCGACGCCATTCAGGGATCGGCGCTCGTCGAGTGGCTGTCCACGCGATTCCTGGTTCCCGCCGGCCGGGCGATCGATGACTTCCTGAGTCGGCCGCGGAAGACGGTTGCGAGAGTGACGCCGGACGCTCCCCGGCGCGGGTGGCGCCGAGTCACGCCGTGGCTGTGGGCGCTTCTCATGGTGGCCGGCGTGATCTGGGGCGTCATGGCGTCGGTGAAGGCAGTCGCAGGGCTGGGCGGCGCCGACTGGCGGCACATCGCGGCCGGCGCCGGCGCGACGTTTCTCAGGACGCTCGTCGCGCTCATTCTCGCGGCGGCCTGGACGGTGCCGGTGGGCGTCGCGATCGGGATGAACCCCAAGTGGGCCCACCGCGCCCAACCGATCGTGCAGGTGATCGCGTCCGTGCCGGCGACCGCCGTGTTCCCGCTGCTCTATACGATGCTGCTGGGGATCCCCGGGGGGCTCAGCATGGCGGCGATCCTGCTCATGCTCCTGGGGACACAGTGGTACGTGCTGTTCAACGTGATCGCCGGGGCGATGGCGATCCCCTCCGACCTGAAGGAGTGCGCCGTCACGTATGGCGTCACCGGATGGCGACGCTGGCGTACGTTGATTCTGCCAGCAATTTTTCCATACCTCGTGACGGGGATGCTGACCGCGACCGGCGGCGCGTGGAACGCATCGATCGTCTCCGAGGCGATCACGATCAATCACCAGACCTACAGCACCGTCGGGTTGGGATCGCTGATTACCTCGGCGGCGGACAAACAGAACTTCGCGCTGCTCCTGGCCGGGACGCTCGTGATGGCGGCCATCGTCATCACCGGCAACCGGCTGGTGTGGCGGCGACTGTACGCGTTGGCCGCAACCCGTTATCGCCTGGACTGAGATCAGGACTGAGATATGGCCACCGTCGCCACTACCCTGACAACGACCGCCGTGAACGGGACGACCGCGCTACTCGCGGCCGACGGGGTCAAGAAGTACTACGGCGATGACCGTACCCCAGTGCTGGACAACGTCAGCGTCGAGTTGCGCGAAGGGGAGTTTGTGGCGCTCCTCGGGCCGTCGGGGTCGGGGAAGTCGACGTTGCTGCGTGTGCTGGCCGGGCTCATGCCGCCGTCCGAGGGCGTGGTCCTGGAGCACGGCGTGCCACTGGAAGGCACGAACGGGCACGTGGCCATCGTCTTTCAGAGCTTTGCGCTGTTTCCGTGGCTCACGGTGCAAGACAACGTCGAACTCGGACTGCTTGCCGGGCAGCTCACGCCTGACGAGCGGCGCGAACGCGCGCAGCACGCGATCGACCTCATTGGGCTCTCGGGGTTCGAGGAAGCGTTCCCCAAGGAGCTCTCGGGTGGGATGAAGCAGCGCGTCGGGTTTGCGCGGGCGCTCGTCGTGCAGCCCGAGGTGCTCTTCATGGACGAGCCGTTCTCGGCGCTGGACGTGCTGACGGCGGAGAATCTGCGCAACGAGCTGCAGGAGCTGTGGGGCGAGCGGTCGATTCCGACGAAGGCGATCCTGCTCGTCACACACAACATCGACGAGGCGGTGTCGCTGGCGGACCGGATCCTGGTGTTTGGCGCCAACCCGGGGCACATCCGGGTAGAGCTCAAGGGGCTATCGCCGAGTGATCGGCGGCAGAAGGGGCCGGTCCGGGCGCGGCTCGTGGACACGATCTACCACGTCATGACGAACCCCGACGAGGACGCGGTCGCGTACGTCGAGGCGCGGGCCGCGGAGGTCGGGCGTCCGGCACCGGCGAAGACGGGCCGGGCGACCGGGGCGCGGCCGCGGGCGTATCAGACGTTGCCGGATGTGGGGATCGACGATCTGACGGGGTTTGTGCAGTACCTGGCGTCGATCGGCGGGCGGGGGAACGTGCACGATCTCGCGCGCGACCTGCAGATGCGGACCGACGATCTCCTGGCGCTGGTCGAGGCGACGGATATTCTGGGATTCGCCGACATGCAGGAACGGCAAGTGCTGCTCACGCCGGCGGGGCTCACGTTTGCCGAGGCGGAGCTCGACGAGGAGAAGGCGATTTTCCGCGAGCACGCCATGGAGCACGTGTCGTTGCTACGCTACATCGTGCGCGAGTTGGAGGCCAGCCCGACGCACACGGTCGAAGCAGATCGGATCCTCGACGATCTCGAGGACTCGTTCAGCAGTGAAGAAGCGCGCCGCCAGTTCGAGACGGCCGTGGACTGGGGACGGTACGCCGAATTCTTCAGTTACGACGACAGCTCGGGTGAACTGAGCATGGACGAGGAGCACCGCAAGCCGCCGACCACCTGACGGCCACGGGCGGAAACGCCCGTCCCGCCAGTGCGTCTTAGTCGTATGCACGCATCAGGACCCGCGAACACCCGTATCCGCTGGTGGTTGCTGTTGGTTGGCGGCACCACGGCATACGTGGTCATCTTCGCCATCCTCGTGTTCCAGGAGGTCTCGCTCACCGGGCTGGAGTTCGTCCCGGTGAACGCGGCGCTGGCACTGGCGGCGTGGGATGCGTCGCGGCGTGCGTCCGATCCGGATATCCGCCAGAGCGTCCGCTGGTTGTCGGTCGGCGCCATCTGTTGTCTGGTCGGCAACGTGGGCGGCTTCTACGTCAATCGATACCATGGCGACCCGCTGTCGTCGCCCTGGTCCAACGTGCCGTTCATCGCCTGGTATCCGGCGACGCTGTTGGCGCTCCTCCGCCTGCCCCGCTCCTCGGGCGTCGAGCGGAATGAGCGGTGGAAGTTCACGTTCGATGCCGCGGTCGCGGTGCTGGGTGGCGGGCTGGCCGTGTGGTACGTCGTCGTGCCCACGCTCGCGGGGCAGGCGGGGACCGAGCTGTTTTTCAACGCGATTTTTCCCGTCGGCGACATCATCGTGCTCGTCGGGCTGGTCACGGTGCTCCTGCGCAGTCCGCCGGGCGCGCTCCGCCGC
>DATMNB010000308.1:0-7804 GCA_035569435.1 Gemmatimonadaceae bacterium | reverse complement strand
CCACGGCCAGTGGCACGCGTTTCACGAGAACAAGGATGAGCTCATCGACGACATGAGTCGCAAGCTCTCGGTGTTCCCCGGGATCGATCTCAACTTCTCGCAGTACATCAAGGACAACGTCGAGGAAGCGCTCTCCGGCGTGAAGGGCGAGCTCGTCGTCAAGATCTACGGCCCCGATCTGACCGTGCTCCAGGAGAAAGCCAACGCCACGGCGCGCGTGATGGCCGGCGTGCGTGGGGTCGCCGACCTGGGAGTCGAGAACCAGTTTGGGCAGCCGCAGCTCCGGTTCGTCATCGACCGGGCCGCGATCGCCCGCTATGGGCTCAACGTGAGCGACGTCCAGGACGCCATCACGACGGCCGTTGGTGGCGCGGCGCAGACCCGGTTCCAGGAAGGCGAGCGGCTGTTCGACGTCGTCGTGCGCTACATCCGACCCGCGCGCTCGAGCAGCGATGTGCTCTCCACGCTCGCCGTGAATACGCCCGATGGGCGCGTCGTCCCGCTCGGCGAGGTCGCCCACCAGCTCTCAACCGAGGGCGCGTCGCGCATCTCGCGCGAGGACAACCAGCGGCGCATCGCCATCAAGTGCTCCGTCCGGGGTCGCGATCAGGGCAGCTTCGTCGACGAGGCCCAGGGGAAGGTCGCCGCGGCGGTGCCACTGCCCCCGGGCTACACCATGACCTGGGGCGGACAGTTCGAGAATCAGCGGCGGGCGACCAAGCGACTGCAGGTGATCGTGCCGACCAGTCTCGTGCTCATCTTCATCCTGCTGTTCAGCGCCTTTGGCTCGGTCAAGTACGCGGGGCTCATCATGATGAACCTGCCCTTCGCGCTCGTCGGCGGGATCCTCATGCTCTACATCCGGCACATCAACCTGAGCGTCTCGGCCGCCGTCGGCTTTGTCGCGCTCTTTGGGATCGCCGTGCAGAACGGCATCATCCTCATCTCGGAGTTCATCCGGCTGCGCCGCGAGGGACACCAGGTCGAGGACGTCGTCCTCGAGGGCACGTCCAATCGACTCCGCCCGGTCGTGATGACCGCCACGATGGCGGCGCTCGGACTCCTGCCCGCGGCGTTCTCGCACGGCGTCGGCGCCGAGACGACCCGGCCGTTCGCGTCGGTCATCGTGGGCGGGTTGCTCACGTCGACGCCGCTGACCCTGCTCTTGCTGCCAGTGCTATTCCGGCTGTTCGACAAGCCCGCGAGAGAGAACATTGCCGCCTAGCCAGGGCGGAAGCATGGCGCCGATGACCCGCACCACCATCGCCGCGAACGACCGGTGGTCGTTGGTGTCGTTCATCAGGCGCTCGGCCGCCGCTGCCATCCGCGGACGCCGGCTCGCCGCCTCGATGATCGCGACCGCCCACCCGCGATCGTACATGAGGTAGCGGAGCCAGCGCCCCGTCCGGAACTCCCGCTCGAACCGCGCCGCCGCCAGCGCGGGGTAGCGGCGGAACGACCGGTCGCCGGCGAACACCTCGGCCGCCAGCGCGCCCGAGCGGAACGCGTTGGTGATGCCTTCGCCAGTCGCCGGATCGGCCAACCCCGCCGCGTCGCCGATGAGCGCGAAGTCGGCCCCCCCGATCGCGTCGTGCTGCCCGCGCAACGGATAGAGCGCCGAGCCGATCACCGCCCCCCGGCGCGCCGTCGTTGTCGTTGCAGTGGCCAGCGACTCGATCTCGGCATCGAGCCGTTCCCGCCCGCCCGCCCCGGGCGCGGCCACCGCGCCGACCGACCGGTGCCCCGGCCGCGGAAAATCCCACGCGTACCCAACGAGCCCAGGACTGAACTTGAGCGTGATGACCGGCTCTTCCTGCTCCACCACCTCGGGATAGAGCACCCGCGTCGGCTCGAGCCCCACGCGGAGTCCGGGCGCGGCCGCGGCCCGCACCAGACTCGCCGCCCCGTCGGCGCCCACCACGTGGCGCACGTGGCGCACCACCCCATCGCGGAGGGTGACCGCCCACCCGCCCGCCGTCCGGGCGATGGCCCGCACGCCAACGGGCTCGATCACGGCCCCCGCCGCCCGCGCCCGCGCCAGCTGCCAGTCCCCCAGCACGCGCCGCGCGATGACGTGGATCGGCCGGCCGAGTCGTATTGGCACCAATACGTCGCCCGCCGCCAGCAGGACCCGGCCCACCGCCCGCGCCCGTGGCAGCACCTCGCGCACCTCCGGGACCGCCCGCAACAGGCCCGCCGTCAGCCCGCCGCCGCACGGCTTCTCCCACGGCGCCTTGGGATCCCACACCACGACGTCCGTCCCCCCACCCGCCAGCAGCTCCGCCACCCGCGCCCCCGCGGGCCCGCCGCCGACGACGCCAACTTCCGCGAACATAGACATGCGTCACGCTAGCCAGCGCGACTCGTGGCCGCTAGACCGTCGCCACCACTTCCAGGTATTCGGCGTCGATGTGCGTCCCGCCGTCAGTTGATAGATTGTGCGCGGCCCACAGACGCTCCAGGTCCTGCCGCAGCGCGTCCTGCCCCGCCGCGTCCAGCGCCGCGAACGCCATCTGGGTCGGACCAAAGTACGTCCGGAAGAACTCCACCATCTCGCGTGCGGCAAACGGATACCGCATCTGCGCCATGACCGGCGTCACCCGCACCGCCGTGACCCCCACGGCCCGGAACCGCTCGCGCACCGTCGCCTCGTCGCCCCACAAGATCGGCGGCGCGATCCCCGCCGGCGGCGCCACGTGCGCGGACGACGTCTTGAACATCTGCCCCACGAACCCGCGCGCCGTCCAGTTGGCCATCGCGATCTCACCGCCAGCCCGGCACACCCGCACGAGCTCGCTCGCCACGCGCTCGGGACGCGGCGCGAACATCGCGCCATACATGCTCATCACGAGGTCAAACGCCCCGTCACCATACGCGAGCTGCTCGGCGTCGCCCTCCTCGAAGGCGATCGCCAACCCATCTCGCGTCGCACGCGCCCGCGCCTCCTCGAGCAGGTTGGGCGCGATGTCGACGCCGGTCACGCGTCCCCCCGCTCGCGCAGCGGGAATCGCCAGATTGCCGCTTCCGCACGCGACATCGAGCACCCGCATCCCGCCCGTGATCCCCCGCCGCGCCACAAATGCGTCGGCCGCGGGCTGGTTAAACTTGGCCACTTCGCCAAAGTCACCCGCCATCCAAGTAGCCTTCATGCGGGCCTTGAGCCCCAAGAGCGGGTCCGTCATATCCGGCACGCTAGCGTCGCACCACCTTCGCCGCCAGTCCGAGCGCCTCCAATGCCGCCTCGCCGCCGCTGGACCGCCCTTGCCGTCGAGGCCGCATTGGGCTTCTTCCTCGACTCCACGGCCATCGCCGCCGGCGCCGCCGCGGGGTATTGGCTCGCCCACGCCATCGGCGAGCCCGCCACCCGCCACCTCCTCCACCGCCGCCACGGCTGGCTCAACCACATCGGCGAAACCAACCGTTTCGGCACCCTGCCGGGCCTCCAACTCTCTCCCCTCGTCCCCAACGGCGTCCTCAACCTCGCGGCCGGCCTGGCGGGCATCGACTTCAAGCTCTACATGGCGTCCGTTCTCGTCGGCAACTCTACGCCTGGCTCCGCCATCGCCGATATACTGCACGCCATGCCTGACCGACGCACCACGACCACGCCGCCACCGAGTCGCGGCCTCCCGCTCATCGTCGCCGTTGCCGTCCTTGTCGTGGCCCTCGGCGTCCTGGCCGAGCTGGCATCCCGCTTTGGCTACCGCGGCGGCTTCTGGCCCCTGCCCACGGCCCTCAGCCTGTTCCGCATCGGCGCCTGGACCGCCCTCCTCGGCGCCCTCCTCGGCGTCCCCGCCGCCCTCGCCACGCGCCCCGGCACCCACCGCCGCGGCTTCGTCGCCGCCATCCTCGCCATCCTGATCGGCCTCGCCGCCGCGGGATCCGCTGCCTACTGGCGCATCACGACCCACCGCGCCCCGCCGATCCACGACATCTCGACCGACCCCGCCGACCCACCGGCGTTTGTCGCCCTCCACGCCGCCCGCGTCAACGCGCCCAACGGCTCCGACTACGGCGGTCCCGACGTCGCCGCCCAACAGCGCGCTGCCTACCCCGACATCGTCCCGGCGATCGTCGTGAGTCCACCACCCGTCACCTTCGCCCGCGCCCTCGCCATCGCCCGCGACATGCGCTGGTCTGTCGTCGCCGCTGACACCACCGCCGGCCGCATCGAGGCCACGACGACGTCCTGGTTCGGCTTCACCGACGACATCGTCGTGCGCATCACCCCCGTCCCCGAGGGCACCCGCGTCGACATCCGCTCCGCGTCCCGCGCCGCCGACACCGACGGCGGCACAAACGCCCACCATATCAGGACCTACCTCCACGAATTGACATCCAATTGAGACTTTATTGAGACGACCGCGTCAGTGTTGGAGTGCTGTACATCACACCCTTCACACCTGGACGCACTACATGCATCGTCTCACCGTCATTGCAAGCGTGATCTGTTGTACCCTCGTTGCCGGCGCGTGCGGCAGCAGCAGCCCCACCGCGCCGAAGGACACGTTCAACGGCTCGTGGCTTGGAGTCCTCGGCCCAGACACGATCCGCATCGCCGCGACGCAAACCGGAACCGCCTTTAGCGGTACCGGTACGGTCTCCCCCGGCGGCCAAACCGTGACATTCGTCGGGACATCGACACCGCCGACGCTGAATGGCACCCTGACAGCGGGCACGACCCCCATCGCGTTCACTGGCAGCTACGTCACCCCTGACAGCATCGTGGGAGTACTCAGTGCGGGCGGTAGTTCGGCGGGGTTCTCCCTCAAGAAGCAGTAGTCCCGAAGGCCCCATCGCTGGTGGGCCGATGACAACGGGGAACGGAGCACCACGCTCCGTTCCCCGTTTGCCATCGAGATCTGGGACGTTCGATAACTACTACAGCCTCGCGTGGCCGTTGAGGTTCGCCACGTGGCGCGGCGCCGAGGTCGGGACGCGGCTCGCCGCACCCGCCACCGCGGTCGCGTACGGATCCAACGCCAGCTGTTCCGGACAGTCGATCGAATTGCCCACCGTCGAGAGCACGATGTCCGATGCGCCGGTCGTGCCGGTCGTCAGTTGCGACGAGGGAATGCCGATGATGACGTTGTTGTTGGCATCGGCGGTCCAGACGGTGCCGTGATTGTCGATCGCCAGCCCGAACGCATTGCCGTTGTTGGCAAGCGTGATCGTCACGGGCGGCGTCGGCGTGCCGCCAGCCGATTGCTGCGCCGGCGTGAACTCGACCAACGTGTGGCCATCGTTGGCGACCCACAGATCACCGGCCGCATCGAAGGCCAGCGCCGACGGGGAGACCAAAGATCCGGCGGTGGAATCGATCACGGTCGTGGGGACCGGGCTGCCCGACGCGGTGAGCTGCGACGGCGTGTACTTGGACAAGTGGTTCTGGTTGGCCGAGGCCACCCAGCCATTGCCATGGGCATCGAAGGCGACCGCGTACGTGCCCGAATTCCCGGTCGTCGTGTCCGTGATCACGTACGTCGCCGTGACGGTGCCGCTGGCGGCCAACTGGCCCTTGGTGAAGCCGATGAGGCCATTGGTGTTGTCGGCGACCCACAGCGTGCCGTTGGCGTCAAACGCGATCTGCTCCGGGTCACTCAGACTCGGGCTGACGATCGTGACCGCGGGCGTCGGACTGCCACCGCCGGTGCGCTGGGAGACCGTGTACATCCGTAACGTGTCGAGGTTGTAGCTCGCGACCCACAGATTGCCCGAGGCATCGATCGCCACGCCGCCGCTCTGCCGGATGCCGCCGATCGTATCGGCTGGCACAGGCGCGCCGGTGGCGCCGAGCTGCGAGTTGGCGAACAACGTGATCGATGTACCGCAGTTGTTGGCGACCCAGAGGGCGTAATTCTTCGGGGTCGTCTTCGGGGCGGTGTTGTCCGAGCAAGCCGAGAGCGTGACGGCGGTCACACCGGCCGCCAGACATGAAACGGTTCTAACAATCGAGAGCATAGCGTCCTTGTGAAGGGGTCGCTCATTGGACGCCCTCGCGAAACACGCGTCACCAACACACGCTCCGTTGCCCGCCCCAGCCGCCGTCGTCCCTCACACGACACCAACCCACCGAGCCCCCGCATGCAACGCATTGCCTGTCTCACCCTCGCGATCGTCCTCGCGGCCTGCGGGAGCAGCGACACGACCCACACCGGCCCGTCGGCCTTCACCTTCACCGGCACATGGGCCGGCACAGCCGACGGAGATTCCGTCACCGTCACGGCGCAACAGACCGACAGCATCGTGTCCGGCACGGGCAGCGCCTTCATCCTCGGTCAATCGTTCCCGATCACCGTGACCGGCACATCCGCGCCACCGAATATCATCCTCACTGGGAATCTGCCGTGCGCCCAAACCGTGACCTTCACGGGTACGTACGTCAGCGCCGACAGCGTCACCGGCATCCTGACCCAAGGCGCCTCGTCGTTCGCCTTTGGCCTCAAGAAGCACTAGCGCGCCCGAAGGTAATTCTGTGGTGAACCATTAAAGACGCCTTACCTCGAGTGGCCTGACTCGTCAGACCGGTGCAGGCACGCCCTGGGCGCACGCGGCGCCTGGGATGTCATCATCCGACGTGGAGTCAACACTATGAGCCGTCTCGCTGTCATCGCAGGCGCGGTGTGCTGCGTTCTCGCCGCTGCTGGATGCGGCAGCAGCAGCAGTTCGGGCCCCAAGAGCACGTTTAGTGGCGCATGGACCGGCGCCTGGACGAGTTCCTCGAGCATTGTCGACACGTTGCACGCGACACAGTCTGGCACCACGCTCACGGGCACGGACGTCGAGCATAACGGCGGCACCGCGGTCAACGCCACGATCAATGGCTCCGTCGGCACCAGCACCGTGACCTTCACGATCTCGGTCGGCGGCACCGCCGCCGGGACGTTCAAGGGCACGTTTGCCAGCGCCACTTCGGTCACCGGGTACTTCTACTACAGCGCCACCGACTCCACCGGGCTGTCCTGGACGAAAGAGTAGTCTGCGAGACCGTCCGCGATCATCGCGCCGGCAGCGATGATCGCGAACGGTACTCCCGCCCCTTCCACGACGACCGCACGCCACGCCACGCGCGCACCGCCGAGCTCACCGTCATGAGCAGGTAGAGCGTCCCCGCCACCGGCAGCGCCCCCGCCCAGAGCGGTGACCGCCCGTAGAATCTGAGCACCGGCACGTACGTCGCCATCATCGCCACGACCGCCGTCACCGACAGCCACCACGTCGCCCCCGTGCCGGTGAGCAGTCCCACGACCGGCACCCAGAACGCGATCGCCAACACCGCCACGCACACGACCAGCAACACGGTCGAATATCTCAGTTGCGCGAACGCCGACCGCGCGACCATGTGCCAGATCGCCTCGAGCGTCGGCATCCGCCGCAAGCTGATCGCCGAGTGTGTGAGTCCCACCCACGTCCGCCCACCGGCGTCTTTGACCTTGCGCGCCAACGTGCAATCATCGATGATCGCCCCCCGCAGCGCCCCGAACCCTCCGATCCGCTCCAGCATCGCCGTCTCCACGAGCACGCACCCCCCCGCCGCCGCGGCCACGAGACGCGACGCCGAGTTGGAGAGGCGGAACGGATAGAGCAGCTTGAAGAAGTACACGAACGCCGGAATGAGCAGTCGCTCCCACCACGTCTGCATCTCCAGCACGGCCATGAGCGACACCAACGCGCGCTCTTTCCCCTTGAGCGCCCCGACCACCCCCGGCTTCAGCTCGATGTCAGCATCCACGAGCAACGTGCGCCGCGTCCGCACCGTGACCCGCCCCTGCTCGAGCGCCCACAACTTCCCCCACCACCCCCC
>DATMNB010000307.1:0-6200 GCA_035569435.1 Gemmatimonadaceae bacterium | reverse complement strand
CGCGTGGGCGCCGTTGGGTAAGTTCGTCGTGCTGAGCGCGGTCGCGGCGGTGGCGGCA
Organism: Gemmatimonadaceae bacterium; assembly: GCA_035569435.1. Lineage (GTDB taxonomy): Bacteria > Gemmatimonadota > Gemmatimonadetes > Gemmatimonadales > Gemmatimonadaceae > DASRDS01. Next base: position 6,142 of record DATMNB010000307.1, on the reverse strand, counting down.
TTCGCGCTCAGCGCGCTCGTGTTCCGGCGCATCCCGCTGCTGCGCGCCATCCTGTAGGGTCGATCCGGCGGGGCTTGAGGACGCGCAAGCGGGTCGCTACTTTAGCGCAGTCTTCCGGCCAGGTGGATTGGGCGCCATTGGGCGCCTGAAACCGAAAAAGTTTCGATGGCTGGAATTACAGAGAGGGCGGTTTTCCCCGGTGTTAGGGGAGGGCCGCTTTTTTGTTTTTCGCTCAGCCTCTACGACATCTCCCACACGCCACGGTACAGGTCTCATTCTCCGACCTCTCGCGGACTTCCTCCGGTCGACCTTCTTCGAAATTGTGTTCGTGCCGCTTGTCGCAGTGACAATCGGGATCGGTCTTCGCCTGCTCAGTATGAGATCGGACGATGATCGGCGGACGAAAGATGCCTATGCCGCCGGTTGGGATCTTATGATCACTGGAGCGGTACTGGCGTGTGAGACGCTATTCCAACTTCTTGCTTGTGCCCGAGGAGAGCACAGTGCGAATGCGTTGTGCTCCAAGTACTCACACGCCGCGAACGGCGCCGGCGTGACTTCGGACGAGTATATTGAGGTTACGGTCGGATTCTTGATAGCGTCTGTGATTGGCGCAATCATCGTGACGGGACTTGTTCGACGGTTCGGCTGGAGCAGAGAAAGTGGAAGGCATTGGCGACTCAACTGGTGTGGGGTCGGGATGCCTTGGATCGGCGGGTTTCTATTGCTCCTTGGCGTCAACTACTTGAGGGGCCACTGATATGACCTGGGCAACGGAAACGCACCGGGCGCCTGAGCCTCCGGCCAGTTCCGCTGGCGAAGCCGAGTTTCAGGAGATGGCGCACCATGTTCGGGAGTTGTCACGGCTCCTGAAGGAGAAAGAGGCTGCCCTGCATGCCGTGTACGCGCGCGAGGACTTGCAGCGCCCTACAGGCCGCGGTCCAAGCCCGGTCGTATTCGCTTTTCTGGCGTGCGCCCTGATCGCCGCGACCCTCATCGCGTGGAGGGCGAACGGTCGGCCGGTCGAGGAGCAGTCCAACCTCTGGGTTTTCCCTCTCACAACTGCTGGCGTTCTATTCGCCGCGGCATTTGTGAGCGCCGTGCATCGGCACTACCAGAAGTAGGACTACAGCAGGCATTGCAGGGGCCGGCGGGCGTGTGAGTCATAACGCTTTCCGGTGAATGGGATTTCAGAGGGCGGCATTTCCCTGGCAGCGGGGAAGCCGCCCTTTCGGCTTGAGGAACCCCAAGCAGATCACTAGTTTACGCACTCTTCCGGCTAGGTAGCTCAGTTGGTAGAGCAGCGGACTGAAAATCCGCGTGTCGGGGGTTCGATTCCCTCCCTAGCCACTTGCTCCGTTACTCCCATGAGGAACTAGGTATGGCGTTCGCGGATGCCGTACAGGGGTATTGGCTGTGGGCTGTGTTTGCGGTCATCGCCCTCGTTGTCGTTGTGGGGTACTTTCGCGTGCGGGGGCGGCTCAAGAAGGTTGAGCGCGCGGGGGACGCGGCCGACGCGGCGCGGCGGGCGGAGGGGCGGGCGCACCACGCCAAGGACAAGCACAAGGGGGTGGAGTAGGGCCCCGTACAGCACCAGCGTTCACGGCGGGACCCGCCTCACGGATCGAAATGGGCGTCGTCGCGGTGGATGGCTTGGTCGAGGCCCTTGATGGTTTGGCGCCCTTTAATGTTGTGGAAGACGGCGTCGGTGAGGTCGGCCAAGGTGAGGTCGGCGTCGGTCAGGTCGGCATCCGTGAGGTTGGCGCGGGTCAGCTTGGCCTTCCGCAGATTGACGCCCGTGAGGTTGGCGTTGGTCAGGTTGGCGTTGGTCCAGTCAGTGCGCATGACGCCCATCGGCTGGTTGCGGGGGTCGGCGCCCACGTCGGCGCGGGAGAAGTTGGCGCGGACGAAGATCGCGTTGGCCGCGGTGGCGACGAGGCGTGTGTTCGAGAGGTCGGCGTCGGTGAAGTTGGCGTCGGGCATGATCACGGCGTAGAGGCTCGCGCCGTGGAATGTGGCGCCCGTGAAGTCGGCGCCGCGCATGCTCGAGATGTCGAGGATGGCCCCACTGAAATCTGCGCGGCGGGCGACGGCGTGGTCCAAGTCGACGGCGAACATCGTGTCGTTCACGAATTTCGTGCCGTTCAATCGACAGTTCGACAGGTTGGCTTTGGCGAATTTGAGGCCGGAGAGATCGAGGCCCGAGAGGTCGTGGCCCGACAAGTCGGCGGGGTGGGCGTCGGTGGCGGCACCCAGGGCGGCGACGACTTGCGGGCGCGTCATGGCGCCTGTGTCGGTGGCGATGGACACGGCGGCGAACAGTGCCAGGATCGGCGTCATAGGGAATGGCCTCTGGCCCGAGTACTTTTGAACATATGCGAAATTCACCTAAACGCCGCCCGGTACACGGGCGGACCACTCATCTCACGTCCCAACCGACCGGCCGAGGGGCGTATACGGAGACGCGGGCCTGGCTGCTCAAGCAGCATGGGCCGATCTGTGCGTACTGTGGACGGAAAGGGAGCGCGCGAGGGATGACGCTCGACCATGTGACTCCCCGGCGGGGGCAGATTGCCTATGACCGGCGCGACAACCTCGTGCTGGCGTGCAAGTTGTGCAATGCGGCCAAGGCCGACACGCCGTTGCTGGCGTTCTTATTGGCGGACCGGACTCGAGCAGCGCGGTTGCTCAAGTATGGCGATCATCTGAGCAACGGACTCATCGATTTAGCGGAAGAGCTCGCTGGGCCGCTCGGTGGGTACAGTGCGGCGATCCGGACGGACGACGAGTCGCCGTACCGGGACTAGCACCGGAACTACGCCGCGCACTGCTTTGCCGCTGTTGTGATCAGCGCGGCAATCTCCCCCGGGTATGACACCATGGGCATGTGGCTGGCCGGGAGGGTTACCACCTGGGCGTTGATGCGGTGGGCCATCCACTGCTGGAGCTCGGGCGGGACCATCCGGTCGGCCGATGAGACCTGATACCACGAGCGCCTGGACTTCCAGGCGGCGACGTTGGTCGGGTCGTAGAAGATCTCCGGGCGCACGGGCCGTTGGGCCGCGGCCATGATGGCGGCTTCCATCTCGTCGACGTCGTGGGCCAGCGCGTTCTGGTACTGGGCCGGCTCGACCCACAGATAGCCGTCGGTGCGCGGGCGAATGCTCGCGGCGCCGGACGCCAACGGATAGCGGGCGTTGAGGGCGACGGCGTTCTCGCCGACGTCGGGGGCGTAGGCGGCGACGTAGACGAGGCCGACGACGGTGGGGATGTCGCCGGCCACGGTGATCACCGACCCGCCATATGAGTGTCCAACGAGAATGGTCGGACCCTCCTGATCGGCCAATAGACGGCGCGTGACCGCGACGTCGTCGGCCAGGGAGGTCAGTGGCAGCTGCGCGGCAACAACGTGATAGCCGTCCGCCTGCAGCAGGGGAATCACGCCACTCCACGTCGACCCATCGGTCCACGCGCCGTGTACGAGTACGATGTTGGGTTGTGTCGCCATCGGCCTAACCTATACGCTTCCTGTCACGTCGCGATCACGGAGAGACGAACGTGCGGCCAGTACTGACCATTCTCGTCGTTGGCGCGTGCCTCATGGCGCGCGATGCCTCGGCGCAGCGGGTGCGGGTGACCGTCGATGGGCCATGGCGCTATGCGCCGGGGCCGATCGAGGGGGCCGAGTCGGTGGGGTTTGACGATCGGGCGTGGGCGGTCGTGCGGGTGCCGCACACGTGGAACGCGGTGGACGTGTTTGATAAGGGGCGCGGGTACCGGCGCGGGGACGGGTGGTATCGCACAACGCTGATGTTCGACTCAGCGTACGCGGGGAAGCGCATCAGCCTCGAGTTCGCGGGGGCGAATCAGACGGCGGATGTCTACCTGAATGGCCAGCTCAAAGGGCACCACGTGGGCGGGTATACGGCGTTCACGGTCGACATCACGGGGGCCGTGCAGCTAGGCGCGCCCAACCTGTTGGCGGTGCGGGTGAATAACAGTCGGGACCCGGATGTGCCGCCGCTCAGTGCCGACTACACGTTCTACGGTGGGTTGTATCGGCAGGTGTGGCTCGTGGCGACGGATTCCGTGCACGTCGAGGATGTCGCGATCGACCTTCGCGACATGTCGGCCAAGAAGCCGACCGTGCACGTCCGGGGCACCGTGGTTGGCACCGCGGGGGGCGCGGATGTCGTGAGTCACCTGGTCGACGACGGTGGTCATCGCCTGGGCGACTCCGTGGTGACGCGCGTCGCGTCCGGCGGGGGCGGCGCGTTCGAGCAGCTCATCGGGCCAGTGGACAAGTTCAAGCTCTGGTCGCCGGAGCATCCGACGCTGTACCACGTCATCACCGAGGTACGGGCTGGCGGCCAGCTGCGCGACCGGCGCACGACGCCCGTCGGGTTCCGGTGGTTCAGCGTCGACGCCGAGCATGGGTTCATGCTGAACGGGCATCCCTATCCCCTGCGCGGCGTCAACCGGCATCAGGATCGGGCGGGGTTCGCCAACGCGCTGCCGGAGTGGGCCAACCGCGACGACATCCAGCGGATCGTGGAGACGGGGTTCAACTTTGTGCGGCTCGCGCACTACCCCCAGGACGAGGCGGTGCTCGACGAAGCCGATCGGCTGGGTCTCCTCGTCTGGGAGGAGATCCCGGTCGTCAACGAGGTCCCCGCGTCGCCGGCATTTGCCGACAACGCCGAGCGGATGTTGGTGGAGATGATCCATCAGCATCGGAATCATCCGTCGATCGTGTTCTGGGGCTTCATGAACGAAGTCACGCAGCGCGTCCCCATGCCATTGCCCGCCGGGTACGGCGCCCGGATCGCCGCGCTTGGTCGACGGCTCAACACGCGCGCGCACGCCGAGGATCCGACGCGGCTCACGGCGATCGCGCTGGCGACCAAGCAGATCGACGACGGGTCGGGGCTGCAGGATGTGCCGGATGTCGTCGGCATCAACTGTTATTTCGGGTGGTACTATAGCACGATCGACTCGCTGGGGCCGTTCCTCGATGCGTTCCATGCGCGGAACCCGACGCGGCCCGTGTTGATCAGCGAGTACGGCGCCGCCATCGATGAGCGGATCCACGCGGTGGGACCGCCGCACGTGTTCGACATGAGCGAGGAATACGCGGCCAAGTACCACGAAGGGGCGTTCGCGCAGATCGCCGACCGGAAGTGGCTCGTGGGGAGCGCGGTGTGGAGTGCGTTCGACTTTGGGTCCAAGGATCGCGACGACAGTAAGCCCAACCTGAACAACAAAGGGTTGTACACGTTTGATCGTCGCGCCAAGGATCTGGCCTCGTTCTATCGGGCGCGGACTGGTGACGCCGACATCGTATACATCGCGAGTCGCGACTGGCAGACGCGCATCGGGTACACCAAGCAGGACCGGCTGCAACCGATCGTCATCTACACGAACGCGGATCGGATCGAGATCGCGGTCAATGACGGCTCGCCAAGCCTGCACGGCGCCAACGATGGCGTGGTGCGGCTGGACGTGCGCCTGGAGCCAGGGGTCAACGATATCGCGGTCAGCGGGCGGGGGCCAAACGGGTCCATCGCGTCCGACGAGATGGCGCTCTATTATGTCGACCGCGGAGGGTTCTTCACGGACCCGTTGTCGCCGATCCGCTCGATCGCGGTGCACCCGGGGTCGACGACGTATATGGACTCGAGCGGGATGGTCTGGGGGCCGGACGACATCTTCGCCGACGGCGGTCGCATCGTGACCGGGCATCATCGGATCGTCGGGACCAACGAGGATCCGCTCTATCAGACGACCCGCGAGGGAGTCGCGGGGTATCGGTTTCCCGTGCCTGATGGGGAGTATGAGGTGCAACTGCTCATGACCGAGCAGGTGCACGATGGGTCGGGGGAACGGATCGTCGACATCGACGTGAACGACACGCCGCTGGCCACGCGTCTCGACCTGGCGGATCAGTACGGGCCGTTCACGGCCGTCGAGCGCACGGCGCGGGTGAGCGCGGTCGGCGGGCGGGGGATCGAGGTGCGGTTCCTGGCCCATGCCGGGGAGACCACGATCAGCGGGATTCGGATCACGCGACTATGACCGACGTCGCGGCGGCCGACGGCGTGGGGGCGCCGCGGTTTCGACCGGAGCTCCTGACGGCGCTCCG
>DATMNB010000306.1:0-8365 GCA_035569435.1 Gemmatimonadaceae bacterium | reverse complement strand
GGTTTGTCTTCGCCCTCGGTGACCGACATGATGACGCAGCGCAGGGATTCGCCGAGGTCATAGGAGGCGGGGCAGACGAGGTTGCCGACGTTCTCGATGAAGAGTAGGTCGAGGGCGTCGAGTGTCCAGTCTGCGAGTGCGTTCTGCACCATCTCGGCATCGAGGTGGCAGACGGTGCCTGTCGTGATTTGTTTGACGGGCACCTGGCTGCGGGCGAGTCGGGCGGCGTCGTTGTCGGTGGCGAGGTCGCCGACCAGCGCGGCGACGCGGTGTCGTGGACGGAGGAGTGTCAGGGTGCGTTCGAGGAGTGCGGTTTTGCCGGCGCCGGGGCTCGAGACCAGGGTCACGACGTACACGCCGGCGCGGTGGAAGCGGTCGCGGAGGGCGCGGGCGACCTGATCGTTGTGCTTCAGGATGTTCTGGCGGACCTCGACGAGGCGTGGCGCGGGGGCGGTCATGACTCGACCTCCAGGGCCACGAGTTCCAGCTCGCGGCCCTCGCGGATGAGTGGCGTGGGGGTGCCGCACTCGGCGCAGCACAGGAGTTGGGTTGATCTGAGCGTCCGGTCAGCGTCGCAGGTGGGGCAGTACACGACGAGGGGGACCTCTTCGATCACCAAGTGTGAGCCTTCGAGGGGGGTGTCGTGGCAAGCGACTTCGTAGGAGAAGAGCAGGGCATCCTTGACGACGCCGGAGAGCGCGCCGAGGCGGATGTGGACGGCGGAGATGCGGCCGCCGAGGCGGTCGGCCTCGGTTTGGGCGAGATCGATGAGGCTCAGTGCGACGGAGAGTTCGTGCATTGGTCGAAGGCGGCGAGGGCGGCTTGGCCGAGGCTTATGCCGCCGTCGTTGGGCGGAACTACATGGTTAGTCCAGAGCGTCAGCGATTCAGCGCTGAGGAGCGAGGAGAGGTCGTTGAGGAGGAGCTCGTTTTGTAGGACGCCGCCTGAGGCGACGACGGTGTCGACGCCGTGGATCGCGGCAAGCGTTACGGCTGCGTCACGGACGCCGCGGGCAAATCCCGCGTGGAATGCGCGGGCGATTTCGCTTGCGTCGCGGCCGCGGCGGCGGTCGCGCATGATGGCACCTAGGAGCGGTCTGAAATCAAGCTCGCCAGCGGCGTAGGGGCAGGGGTACGCAGCAATGGGGTGGCGGCAGCGGCGGGCAAGTTGCTCGAGCCACATCGCCGCTTGGCCCTCGTAGGTGACTCGGCGGGTGAAGCCGATCAGGGCGGCGGCCACGTCGAAGAGGCGGCCGGCGGACGTCGTGGTGAATGTGCGCGTGCGGCTCCGGCGAAGACGAACGGCGTCCGAGTAGCGGCTCGGGAAATCGAAAGGAAGGGATTCAAGGTTGTAAGGGTCAACTGCAGAACCAATTGCAGAACCAATTGCAGAACCAATTGCAGAACCAACTGCAGAACCAACTGCAGAACCAACTGCAGAACCAACCCCAGAACCAACCCCAGGGTCGGCCATAGCGTCGTCCACAGGGTCCAAGAATCCGGCGGCGGCTTGGACGGGGTACTGGGCGGCGGCGTCCCCGCCGACCAACTCGGCGCGGCGCAGGTGCGCGACGCGGTCGAAGCCTTGGGCGACGCTGCCGACGAAAATCTCGCCGCCCCAGATGGTGCCGTCGTCGCCATAGCCCGTTCCGTCGAGGGCGATGCCGAGGACGCGTTCCGTCCAGGCGCCGCGCTCGGCCAGGACCGAGGCGATGTGGGCGCGGTGATGTTGTACGGTGGCGGCGCCGGGGAGGGTGGCGCGGTACTGCGGGTGCGCGTCGCGCACGAGTAGTAGGTCGGCGTGGTGGACGTCGTATAGGCGTAGGAGGTCGTCGATGGTCTCTTCGAAGGCGCGGAAGGCGTCGTAATGCTCCAAGTCGCCGATGTGTTGGCTCATGAAGGCTTGACCTTCGACGACGAGGGTGATCGTGTTCTTGAGGTCGGCGCCGAGGGCCAGGATCGGGCGGTCGGTGGGGAGTGTGGCGACTGCGCCGGGCGCGTAGCCGCGGGCGCGGCGGAGGATCGTCGGGCCAGGACGGACGACGGAGTCGTCGATGCGGCGGGCGATGGGGCGGTCGCCGACCAGGAACCAGTCGGCGATGCCGGCGAGGCGGTCGACGGCGTCGTCATCGAGGTAGGCGATCGGTTCGCTGGATCGATTGGCGCTCGTCATGACCAGGACGTCAGGGGCAGCTGCGTCGAACAGGAGATGGTGAAGCGGGGTGTAGGGGAGCATCACGCCGAGTCGGTCCATGTCGGGCGCGACGCCTGGGAGGTTGGCGATCGAGGGGGCGAGGACGATCGGATGGGCGGGGCTGAGCAACAACGATTCCGTGTCGAGCGAGATGGCGATGAGTGCGCGGGCGGTGGCGAGGTCGCGGGGCATGACCGCGAATGGTTTTTCTTTCCGGTATTTGCGCTCGCGCAGGCGCGCGACGACGTCGGCGTTGCGCGCGTCGCAGGTGAGGTGGTAGCCGCCGAGGCCTTTGATGGCGAGGATCTGGCCATCGGTGAGGAGTCGTGCAGCGGTCTCGATGACATTCGAGGTGACGGTCTCCCCGGACCGTCGAAGCGTGTAGTGCGGGCCGCAGGCGTCGCAGGCGACGGGTTGGGCGTGGAAGCGGCGGCATAGCTGGTCGGCGTAGTCGCGGGCACACGGCGCGTCCATCGGCCAGGCGGCCATGGTCGTGGCGGCGCGATCGTAGGGGAGACGCAGGAGGATCGAGTAACGGGGGCCGCAGTTGGTGCAGTTGATGTACGGGTATCGGTATCGTGGGTCGGCCGGGTCGAAGAGCTCGCGAAGGCAGTCGGCGCAGACGGCCATGTCGGGGGGCATACGCGTCGTTGGCGCGGCGACCGCCGCCTGGCTGGGGCGAATGACAAAGTCTGTGAGGCCGGTTGCTTCGGCGGACTCGACATCGAGGGCGGCGATGGACGCGGCCGGCGGCGCTGAGGTACGGAGATGCGCGAGGAAGGCATCCAGCCGATCGCGTTCGCCTTCCAGGTGGATCTCGACGCCGTCGCCAGCGTTGAGGACCCAACCGGCGAGGGTGTTTTCGTGCGCTAGGCGAAAGACGAAGGGGCGGAAGCCGACGCCCTGCACCACGCCGCGGACGCGGATGGAACGCGCGCTATTCACCGCTCGTCACTCGCCGATGACGCAGCCGCGTCCCTGCCAGCCCACTTGTACGACCGCGCCATCCTGCACGAGGATCGGCACGGTGCGCTCGGCCCCAGCGTAGGCGCGCATGCGGCGGCGGGCTTCGGGGTCGGCTTCGACGTCGAACTCGGCGAACTGGACGCGTCGCAGCTCGAGCCAGTCGCGGAGCTCGCTGGTGTAGGGGCAGCCCGCGGTGCCGAAGAGCTCAAAGGTCGGCATTGAGGCCTTCGCGCATGATGTGGTAGATCGACGCTTGTACTTCCTGAATGCGCGGGATGTAGTCGGACTCGACCACCAGGGCGTGGTCGGCGAGTCCGCGTCGTTTGATCTCGCCGCCGTCGTAGCCCAGAAGGGCGACGGTCAGGAGGCCGCGTTTTCTCGCCTCGTCGAGGGCGGCGATGACGTTGCGTGAGCCACCGCTGGTGGAGATTCCCACCGCGACATCGCCCGCGCGGGCTTGGGCAATCAACTGGCGGACGAAGATCACATCGACGCCGACGTCGTTGGCGATGGCCGTGATGTTTGCGGGCTCGAGTGACAGCGAGACGGCCGGAACGGGGCGATAGCCCAGCGGCGGCGCGACGCAGTCGATGGCCCAGTCGTTGGCGTCGGTGGCGGAGCCGCCGTTGCCAAACAGAATGAGCTTGCCGCCCTGATCGATCCGCTCGCGGATGGCGAGGGTCGCATCGCTGATCGCGTCGGATTCGTGCTCGGCCACGCGGGCGCGGAGGGTGGCGTCGTCGTGGACCTTCATGACGATCGACGTGGCGACGTCGGCGATGAGCTCGGGGGGTTCGGGCTGGTGGCGACCGAGAAATGGGTAGAGGAACTCAGATTGGCCCACGTCGAAGCCGAGCTCGCGGTGCTCGAAGAAGACGTGGACGGTCTCCCACAGTGTGTGGTACAGGATCTCCACCATCTCTTGATGCATGAATGGATCGACCGTCGCGGGGGCAACCGCGTATGACGCGTCCGCCCCGGGCAGGGCGAACGTCATGGCGCCACGGGCGCGGGCGGCGCGGAGGGCGGCGGTGACCTCGGGGTCGCCCTCGGGAGGGCCGAAGCCCATCACCATGTCATCGGGGCCGGCGATCGCGTCCAGCCAGGGGGCGAACATCGCGGACAGGTCGAGCGCCGGCAGAGCGCGTTTGCCGACGATGACCGGGTGGACGAACTCGACGGATACGTGTTGGGCGTCGGTGGCGTATGGACCGCGGCCGAACGCGAGGAGGCGGCCGCCGCGGAGGAATCGCTGCGACATCTCGCGACAGGCGTTGGCGAGGCGAGGGGCTTGCGCGTCGAAGAACGCCTCGTACAGCAGGTTGCGGTCGAGGAGCGCCTGTTCGACGTGAGCCGAGCGTGCGGATCGCGTCAGCATATGCGGGGGAGCGGGTCGCCGACCAGCATGTCGACGATGCGTGTGCCGCCGTAGCCCGTCGTCACGAGGACGGCCGCCGCGGGCTCCGTACGGATCTCGCCGATCACGGCGGCGGCCTCGCCACCGGGGACGACGTGGATCGCGCGCAGCGCGGCGTCGGCCTGTGACGCGGCGACGACAGCCAGGAACTGACCTTCGTTGGCGATGTGCAGCGGATCGAGTCCCAGCAGCTCGCACGCGCCACGGACTTCGGCCCGCACTGGGATACGGTCCTCGGCGAGGTGGATCGCCAGACCGCAGTCGAGCGCCAGCTCGTTGAGCGTGGTGGCGACGCCGCCGCGGGTCGGGTCGCGCATCCATCGCACACCAGCGCCGGCCGCGGAGGCCAGGGCTTCCACGAATGGCAGCACGGAGCGGGTGTCGGAGCAGAGCGTCGCCTCGAGATCCAGCTCGCCGCGGGCGAACAGGATGGTCATGCCGTGGTCACCGATCGGGCCGGAGAGAATCACCTGGTCACCGGCGCGGACCTGGGAGGCGCCGAGTGTCAGACCGGGGATGCGGCGGCCGATGGCGGTGGTCGAGATGTACATCTGATCGGCTTTGCCGTGTTCGACGACTTTGGTGTCGCCGCCGACGATGGCCACGCCTGCCTTGCGGGCAGCCGTGGCCATGGCGCGGACCTCACGTTCGAGGATGGCGGAGGGGAGACCAGCTTCGAGGACAAACGAGACGACAAGGGCGGTGGCGGTCGCGCCTGAGACGGCCAGATCGTTGACGGTACCGTTCACGGCCAGCTCGCCGATCGAGCCACCGGGGAACTGGAGTGGCGTGACGACGAAGCTGTCGGTGGTCATGGCAACGTGGGCGCCGTCGATATCGACAAACGCGGCGTCACTCAGCTCGTCGGGTGAACAGCCATAGAGGAGCGGGACGAACAAGCCGTCGATGAGGCGTCTCGTCGCTTTGCCACCCGCGCCGTGGGCCATTTCGATCTGTGGCTCACGGAAGCGGATCGTCACACTCCGGCCATTGCCGCCGACTTCTTCCGGTGTTCGTAGTTGTAGTACGCTGCGCATGAGCCTTCCGAAGAGACCATGAGGGCGCCGACCGGCCGCTCAGGAGTGCACTCGCGGCCGAAGAGTTTGCACTGCACGGGCTTGAGGACTCCCTTGAGCACTTCGCCGCATTGCGCGGCCTTGGGATCTGTGACGCGCACGCCGGGCACCTCGAACACGCGCTCGGCGTCCCACGCGGCATAGCTGTCCTTGATGCGGAGCGCCGACTGCGAGATGAACCCGAGTCCGCGCCACTCGAAGAATGGCCGCAGCTCGAACACCTCGGCCATCGCGCCAAGCGCCGCACGGTTGCCTTCCCATGGGACGACGCGCTTGTACTGGTTCTCGACGGTCGCCGTCCCCTGCCGGAGCTGGTGGAGGAGCATGACAATCGATTGCAGCATATCGAGCGGCTCGAACCCCGACACGACGATCGGCCGCCGCTCGTCGCGGGCAATCCACTCGTAGGGCCGGCAACCGATGACCGTGGACACGTGTCCGGGGCCGATGAACGCGTCGATGCGCATATCGGGTGAATCGAGAATCGCCCGGATCGCCGGAATGATCGTCACATGGTTGCAGAAGACCGAGAAGTTGCGAATGCCGTCGGCTTTCGCCCGCATGAGCGTGAGCGCGGTCGACGGTGCGGTCGTCTCGAAGCCGATGGCGAAGAACATGACATGTTTGTCCGGGTTCAACCGGGCGAGCTTGAGCGCGTCCGACGGCGAATAGACGATGCGCACATCCATGCCCTTGGCCTTGTGCTCGAGCGGACTGCCATGGGCGCCCGGCACGCGCATCATGTCGCCAAAGGCCGCGAAGATCACTTCGGGGCGCTTCCCGAGCGCGAGCCCATCGTCGATGCGCCCCATGGGGAGAACGCAGACGGGACACCCTGGCCCATGGATCAACTCGATGTTGGGCGGGAGGATGTCCTTGAGGCCAAATCGGTAGATGGCGTGCGTATGGCCGCCGCACACTTCCATGAGACGGTAGTGCCGATCGGGGTCGGCCAGGCGCCGGATCTCCTCGGCTGTCCGGGTCACGATCTCCGGATCGCGAAATTCGTCGACGAATCGCATCAGGCCTCCAAGCCGTACCCGCGCACCTCTTCCATGGCCGCATCGGATTCTCCGAGCAACGCCAGGGTCCGCATCTGCTCGGCCGCGTCGCGCTCGCTGATCTTGCTCATGGCAAACCCGACGTGAATCAACACCCAGTCACCGGGTCGGGGCGGATCGTCGGCCAGGAGTCCGAGATCGACACGCCGGCGCACGCCCGTGACTTCGACCACGGCCAAGTTCCGCTCTCCCTCGAGGACCTCGATCACCTGTCCCGGTATCGCCAAGCACATTGTGACTCCTAGGGTCGGGCCGACATATCGAACGTGCATTTGAGCTCGTCTTTGACCTTGATCGTGCCGCCCGCGCCGACGAATGGTTTGATGCCGTAGTCGGTCTGCCGGATCGAGAACTCGCCGTAGGCGCGGAGCATGCTCGGGCTGGCCACGAGACGGGCGGTGATCGGCTGTCGCCGCTTCACGCCGCGGAGTGTCATGTCGCCCTTCATGGTCACGGTGAACTGGCCGTCGCCGGCCGGAGCAATCGTCGTCGCGGACGGTGGGCTCTCGTAGACGATGGTCGGGAACTGCGCGTCGTCGAGTACCTCTTGGTGCAGCACGCGCTCGATCTCGCGCTGGTCTTTACTGCTGACATCGTCGGTCAACTCCAGCGACGGCGCCTGGATCGAGAGCGTGAGCGCAGCCGACGTTGTCCCGTCGAACTGCACCTCGCCGTCGTACTGGCGCACCGCGAACGTCGGGTTGTGGGCGAGCACGGACAGCATGCCGCCGGCGAAGGCCCGTACGGTGAATCGGCTGACACCCGGATCGACGTGATACTGCACGTTTACACCCCTCCTACATCGCGCGGAGCTTGAGATAGCGATCGAAGCTCGGTGCGGCCGAGTGCAGGAGCTCGGCGGGGTTGAAGCCGCCCAGTAACTGTCGGACGCCGCGGTTGGAGAGGATCATGCCGGCACCGACGATCGCCAGGGCGATGCCGCCGCACAGCATCATGGTGTCTCTGTCGGTCATGCCGCCGTCATTCGCTGTACTGTTGCGCATTGAGCATCTCCTGTATGAGTCGGTCGATCACGGTGACGGCCTCATCGACCGCGGCCGCCACCTCGGGACTCAGTCCCATCTGTCCCTCGTCGGGCCCGAGGGTCGCGGGCTCGCAGCCGACGATGGTGACGGTCCCCGGCAGTTCCCCCAGCGTGCGCGCCAGACGCAGTACCTGCAGGGGGTCCATCGCGTGTGGATCCAGCATTGGTGGCTCGGCATCGATATCGGGCTCGATCACGAACACCGTGCCCGGTGGTTGTCCGCGTGGGCAGGCATCGACCAGGATTGCTTGGTCGTGGCCGGCGACGAGGGCGTAGGCCAAGTCGTAGCCGCGAATGCCGAAGTCGGCGACGTGGACGCCGGCCGGCCACTGCTGGCGGGCCAGACGCTGGGCGACTTCCACGCCGAAGGCGTCGTCGCCCAGGAAAATGTTGCCGATGCCGGCGATGAGGATGCTTCGTGATGGCATCGGCTCGTCGGCGCCAGCCGTGTCCAGATGCTCGAGCTCTTCCGGGGCGAAGAAGAACCGGTGGCCCGGGGCGCGAGGGCCGATGGAGCGACCGGGGTCGCTGTCGAGGATGACGACGACGTGACGGTGGCCGTCGAGATCGTCCTCGATTGCGTCGATGCGGGCCGTTTGGCCGTCGA
>DATMNB010000305.1:0-12793 GCA_035569435.1 Gemmatimonadaceae bacterium | reverse complement strand
CCGCCACCGCCCCCCGCTCGGCCAGCCACCGCCCCTCAGCCAGACGCGCCGCCGGCCGCGTGAACCGCGCCAGCACCGGCGCCGCGGGCCTTCCCCCGGCGTCGAGCACCCGCACCGCGGCCGCCGGCCCACCAAACGCGCCCGTCACGTACACATGATCCCCGGGCCTGGCACCCGCACGCGTGAGCGGCCGGTCAGCCACCCCCAGCACCGTGACCGCGAGCACGAGCACCGGCCCCCGCGTCGTATCGCCACCCACGATGACAGTCCCAGCCGCCCGCACCGCGTCCCCGATCCCGTCGGCAAGTCCCAGGAGGTCGTCCCGCCACCCCGGAGGGAGAGTCATGGCGACCAACACCCCAGCGGGCTTGGCGCCCGCCGCCGCCAGATCGCTCAACGCCGCCACCGTCGAGCGATACCCGATCTCGAACGGCGTCATCCAGTCGCGCCGAAAATGCACGCCCTCGACGCTCGTGTCGGTGCTCACCACCACCGGACCGGCGATCGGCACCACGGCGCAGTCGCCGCCCACCCCGGACGCAAGCGGCCCCCACCGCGCCACGAGCGCCCGAATCGCATCAAACTCCTGCCCAGGCCCAAGCGCGAAATGACTCACCCGACCCCCACCCCGCTCACTCTCCAACGCGCGGCAACTCCGCCAGCACCGGATACGCCGACCGCGCCCGGTGTCGCACCGACTCCCACACGGCGGGCATGGCCCGCACCGCATCTTCGAGCGTCACCCCACGAACCCGATCGCCTCCAGCCAGCTCGGCCGCCCGCCCGTGTACCCACGCCGCTACACCCGCGCTCGTCACCGGGTCCCCGGTCTGCGCCAACATCGTCACGGCAATCCCAGCCAGGAGGTCCCCACTCCCGCCAGCCGCCAACACCGGCGACCCCGCGGCACTCACCACCCGCTCGCCACCCGGACCCGTCACGATCGTCGGCACCCCCTTGAGCAACACCGCGGCCCGGAGCGTCCGCGCCACCTCGGCCCCGACATCGAACCGCCGCGCCAGCACGTCATCCACCGTCCCTCCGGTCAGGCGAGCGAACTCCTGGGGGTGCGGCGTGATGAGCGCCGAGCGCCCATCGAGCAAGCCAGCAAGGCCCACCACATGCCCCGCGAACAGGTTCAGCGCGTCTGCATCGACCACCGTCGGCCCACGGCACCCCCGAAGCACGCGCTCGGCGACCGCACGCGACTCCGGCGACGTACCGAGCCCAGGCCCGAGCAGCACCGCGTGCGCGAACTCGGTGATCTGCTCCCGCACCGCATCGTCGTCGGCCGGCCACGGAAACGCCAACGACTCGTAGCCGGCGATCTGCGCGACCGGCACGTTTGATTGGGCGACGAACAATCGCACCAAGCCGATCCCACTCGCATGCGCCGCGCGCGCCGCCAGCAGCGCGGCGCCAACCATCCCCGGCCCACCGGCCACGATCGCCACACGCCGCCGCGTCCCCTTGTGCGCATCCGCCGCGATCGGCGGCACCCGCGCGCCCACCCAGTCCGCGTCGATCAACCGCGCCGCACCATCATCCAGCGTGGCCGCCGCACCGAGTCCAATGTCGAGGACAACAATGGCGCCAGCCTGCGCGCGCGCCACGAGCAGCCCGCGCTTCATCGTCCCAAACGTCAACGTCAGATCGGCCATGAGCGCACCGTCCGCGCCACCGGTCGTGGCGTCGACCCCGGTCGGCACATCGAGCGCCACCACCGTCGCCCCACGCTCGCGCATGCCCGTGATCCGTGCGATCGCATCCGCGATCGCCCCGCGCGGCGCGCCCGACGACCCGGTCCCCAACAGCCCGTCGACAACGACAGGCTCCCCACCGGTCGGATCCCCAACGAGAACACCGGGCATCCCCACCGCCCGCGCACGCTCGGCAACCGCGTCCGGCGTGCGCGTCTCGCCCACCGCCGTCACGCGCACAGGAATCCCAGCGATCGCCAGCGCGCCGGCCACCACCCAGGCGTCCCCACCGTTGTTCCCCGGCCCGGCAAACACGGCCACGCCCCGACGCCGAAGCCCGCGACCCGCGAACCGCCGCACGATCTCGCCGGCCGCTGCCATCCCGGCCGCCCGCATCAGCGCCCGCGACGGAACTCCCGCGCCGATCGCGGCCCGGTCCCGCGCCGCGCTCTCCGTGGCGGATGTCACCACCACGCCGCCGCCGCACAGCACGACTCGACTATTTGTGAGAGTGAATGACCGACCGGCCGAAGCTGATCTCGCCGTTGTCGATGCGGATGTTGAACCCGCAGTCGGGATTGTTGCACACCCACGCTTTGTAAGTGATCGGCGCGCCGTCCCGTCCGTAGTCACTGAGAGGCAGCAGCGCACCGACGCTGCACTTGCGGCACAGCGGATACTCGCTGAGACCGTCGGCGCCCGGGCTCATGGCGGCTCGGTTACACGCCCTGTGCGACGTTCCAGGGATAGTTCAACTCGAATGCCTCATCGAAATCGTAGACCGCCAGAAAATCATCCCGCGAATCCGCGGCCTGGCTGATCAGCAGGTTCAACTCGACGAGCGTGAACACCACATCACCAATATCGGCCGTCGATCGGAGACCCCAAAAGTTGAGCACCTGGCGGGCCAAGACGCCGTATCGCTCCAGAGCCAGGTCACGACACGCGTCGGCCAACTCGCGTCCTGCGATGTGCCGCCGCTCGATCAGCTGCTGCTGACAGTACTCCAGCGCCGACAACACGAACAGGTACGCGTGCTCGTGAAATCGGGGCTCGCGTAGCCGGATCTGGTCCATGATTCCGTCCCGAAACGCCAACTCCGCCAAGACCCATCCCCCTTGATAAACCCTTAATTGAGCCGTTTGGACTGACTAGTGACGCGCGCCTTCAACCACAGGATACAGCGGAAACGTACTCGTCAGTTCCCGAACGTCAGCCCGAACCGCCCGCGCCACCGCATCGTCAGCCGGCGCCGACAACACCCGATCGATGAGCCCGGCGACGGTCCGCATCTCCCGCTCCTTGAACCCGCGCGTCGTCACCGCCGGCGTCCCAATCCGGATGCCACTCGTCACAAACGGAGACTGCGTCTCCTTGGGGACAGTGTTCTTGTTGACAGTGATGCCGGCAAGATCGAGCGCCTTCTCCGCCACCTTTCCGGTCAGCTCCGCGCTCTTGCTCCGAAGATCGACAAGCATCAGATGGTTGTCGGTGCCCCCGGACACAATATGATAGCCGGCCTCCATGAGCCCGCTCGCCAGCACCTTGGCGTTCTTCACGACCTGCTGGCTATAGACCTTGAACGACGGGTCCAACGCTTCCTTGAACGCCACCGCTTTGGCCGCGATCACGTGCTCGAGCGGACCGCCCTGCATCCCCGGGAACACTGCCTTATCGATGGCCTTGGCGTGTTCCGCCTTGCACAGGATGAGTCCCGCCCGTGGACCGCGCAGCGTCTTGTGCGTGGTCGTCGTCACGACGTCGGCGTACGGGATCGGCGACGGGTGCTCACCAGTCGCGACGAGCCCGGCGATGTGCGCCATATCGACCACAAAGTACGCCCCGATCTCCTTGGCCACTTCGGCGAACGCCGCGAAATCGATGATCCGCGCATAGGCGCTCGCGCCGGC
Source organism: Gemmatimonadaceae bacterium (assembly GCA_035569435.1). Classification (GTDB taxonomy): domain Bacteria; phylum Gemmatimonadota; class Gemmatimonadetes; order Gemmatimonadales; family Gemmatimonadaceae; genus DASRDS01. The sequence continues at coordinate 9,183 of DATMNB010000305.1, read as the reverse complement.
GATGATCATCCGGGGCTTCTGCTCACGCGCCATCGCCCGCATGCGATCGTAGTCGATCAGCCCATCCTCGGTCACGCCATAATGAATGGCATGATAGAGAATCCCCGAGAAGTTGACCGGCGATCCATGCGTCAGGTGCCCGCCCTGGGACAGGTCGAGCCCCATGATCGTCTCACCAGCCTTGAGCAGCGCCAGAAACACCGCGGCGTTGGCCTGCGCCCCCGAGTGCGGTTGCACGTTGGCGTGGTCGGCCTTGAACAATTGTTTCGCCCGGTCGATCGCCAGCTGCTCGATCTGGTCGACGAACTCGCAGCCGCCATAATACCGCTTGCCTGGCAGCCCCTCGGCGTACTTGTTGGTCAGCGGCGACCCCATCGCCTCGAGCACGGCCGGCGATACGAAATTCTCGCTCGCGATGAGCTCCAGCCCATCGGACTGACGTTCGATTTCGCGCTCGATCAGCCGCGCGACCTCCGGGTCCGTCTCATTCAACGCCGTCCCCGGCGGACACCGATCCCAATCCGACCATTTCATCGCCATCGTCGCCCTACCTCCTGTATGTCCCATCATACACTCTCAAGACTTTCTCGGCCACTGGGGACGCGTATGGACCATCCCCCGCACCGCCGCCACCCGACGCTCCGCCAACCGGTCGGCGGCCAGATACGACGGAATCGAGTGTTCTTTGGCGATCGCAAACACCCCCAGAACCGTATCAAAAATCTCATCGGCCTTGCGCAGCGACCGCGCCCGATCCCATCCGGCGAGCTCGCCGTACACGTTGATCACACCACCGGCGTTGGCGACGTAATCCGGCGCGTACAGGATCCCCCGCGCCTCGATTGCCTCACCGTCCTCGGGCGTCAGGAGCTGGTTGTTGGCGGCACCGGCCACCACCTCGCAGTGGAGCGTCGGAATCGTCTCCGCCGACAGCCCACCGCCCAACGCGCACGGGGCAAACACATCGACCGGCTGGCAGTGAATCGTCTCCGGCGTGGCCACCCGCGCCGCGCCGTCCGTGGCGTCGACCACGCGCCGCACACGCTGCGGGTCGATGTCGCTGACCACGAGCGACGCGCCAGCCTTGTGCAGTGCTGATGCAAGATAACTGCCGACGTTCCCGCACCCCTGGATGGCCACCGAGCGCCCGCTGAGGGACTCGGATCCCCACCGGTGCTTGGCGCAGGCCTGGATCGCCCGGAACACGCCGTGCGCCGTCACGGGCGATGGATCGCCCGAGCGGCCGGCCAGTCCGGCGACGTAGTCCGTCTCCATGTGCACAAAATCCATGTCGGCCGTGCTCGTGCCAACATCCTCCGCCGTCACATAGCGCCCCCCGAGCGAATCCACAAATCGGCCGTGCGCCCGGAAGATCATCTCGCGGCTCGGATTCCGGTTGTTGCCGATGATCACCGCCTTCCCGCCGCCCAGATTCAGACCCGCGAGCGCGTTCTTGTACGTCATCCCGCGACTCAAGCGCAGCGCGTCGACGATCGCCGCATCGTCGCTCTCGTAGTGCCAGAACCGCGTCCCGCCGAGCGCGGGCCCAAGCGTCGTGTCGTGAATGGCGATGATGCCGCGGTAGCCGCTCGACTTGTCGTGGCAGACAACGAGCTGCTCGTGGCCCATCTCCTGGATCATATCAAAGAGGTGCATGAAGCTCCGTTAATCAGAGTAGAGGGCGCGCCCGATGACGATGCGCTGAATCTCCGATGTCCCCTCGTAGATCTCGGTCACCTTGGCATCGCGGAACAACCGTTCCACCGGGTAGTCCTTGATGTATCCGTAACCGCCAAACACCTGCACCGCCTGCGTCGTCACCCACATGGCAGCCTCGCTGGCCGCGAGCTTGGCCATCGCGCCAAGCTGCGTGATCGACTCGCCGCGATCCTTGGCGGCCGCGGCGCTGTACATGAGCGCCCGCGCCTGCGCGACGCGTGTGGCCATGTCCGCGAGCTTGGCCTGGATCGCGCCGTGCGCGCGGATCGGCTGCCCAAATTGACGCCGCTCACCGGCGTATCGCACCGCATGATCCAACGCGGCGCGGGCAATGCCCACCGCCTGCGCGGAGATCCCCAAGCGTCCCTGATCGAGCGAGGCCAGCGCATACGCCAACCCTTGCCCGGGCTCGCCGAGCAAGCGGTCGGCGGGCACCCGCATGTTGTCGAAGATGAGCTGCACCGTCGGCGACGCCCGCAGCCCCATCTTGTCCTCGAGCTTGCCGACGTGGAACCCCGGTAAGTCGGGGGTCACGATGAACGCCGCGATCCCCTTGGCACCGCGGCGATCATCCGGACGGTCCGTCCGCGCCATGGCCAGGATGACACCCGCGCGGTTGCCGTTCGTGACCCACGCCTTCGTCCCGTTGAGCACATACTCATTACCTACCCGCTCGGCTTGCGTCCGCAGTGACGCCGCGTCCGAGCCGGCATCGGGCTCCGAGAGCGCGAACGCGCCCAGCAGATCGCCGCGAGCCATGGGTCGCAAAAACCGGTCGCGCTGCTCACGCGTCCCATGCGTCACCAGCATGTGCGTCGGGAGCGAGTTGTGCACGCTGAGCAACACGGCCGTCGCCGCGTCCGCCGCCGCGATCTCCTCGATGGCCAGGAGGTACGTGACGGAATCCAGCCCGAGCCCGCCGTCGTCCACCGGCGCCGTCATCCCTAACAGCCCGAGCTCGCCCATCCTAGCGACCAACGACGGCTCGAACGTGCCGTCCCGATCCCAGTCGGCGGCATAGGGCGCGATATGCGTCGTGGCAAACTCGCGCGCGACCCGTTGGATCTCGCGCTGGTCCTCGGTCAGCGACAGAAACTCGCGCATGCGTCGCAACTAGACCTGGCTATTCGTATGTGTAGAACCCGCGCTTGGTCTTGCGTCCCAGCCATCCGGCAGCGACGTATTTCCGAAGCAACGGGCAGGCGCGGTACTTGGGGTCGCCCAACCCCGTCCGCAGCACATCGAGCACCGACACGCACGTATCGAGCCCGATGAGATCGGCGAGCGCCAACGGCCCCATCGGATGGTTCATGCCAAGCGTCATGACCGTGTCGACCGCCTGCGGCGTGCCGACGCCTTCCATGACGCAGTACGCCGCCTCGTTGATCATCGGCATGAGCACGCGGTTGGACACGAAGCCGGGATAGTCGTTCACCTCGACCGGCGTCTTGCCCAGCCGCGTCGCCAGCGCCGTGACCGTGGCCGTCGTCTCATCCGACGTCGCCAGCCCACGAATGATCTCGACGAGACGCATGACCGGCACGGGGTTCATGAAGTGCATGCCGATCACCCGGTGGGGACGCCCCGTGCGCGCCGCGAGCTCGGTGATCGAGATCGAGCTCGTGTTGGAGGCCAGGATCGTCGCTGGCCCGGTCGCCCGGTCGAGGTCTCCAAAGAGCCGGAACTTGAGCGTCGCATCCTCGGACGCGGCCTCGATGACGAGCGTGGCCTCAGCGGCGGCCGACAGATCGGTGGCCGTCGTGATCGCCGCCAACGCCGCGTCCCTGCCCTCCTCCGTCGCCGAGCCCTTCTTGACCTGCCGCTCCAGGTTGGCGGCGATTGTCTTCCGCGCGCGCGCCAGCACGTCGGACGAGATGTCGATCAGTGTGACCGGGATACCAGAGAGCGCGGCGGTGTGAGCGATCCCATTGCCCATCTGCCCCGCGCCGACAACAGCGATGCGTTCCATCACGCGACGCGCTCGACACAGAGCGCGACGGCGTCTCCACCACCCAGACACAGTGTGGCCAGCCCGGTCCGCAGTCCACGATCGCGCAGCGCATAGAGCAACGTGACCAGCACACGCGCCCCGCTCGCCCCGATCGGATGACCAAGCGCGATCGCGCCACCGTTCACGTTCACGCGCGACCAATCCCACCCAAGCTCGGCCCCATCCGCCAAGGCCTGCGAAGCAAACGCCTCGTTGGCCTCGATGAGATCGTAGTCGCCGATCGTCGTTCCGTTGCGGGCCATGAGCCGGCGCACCGCCACGACGGGGGCGAAGAACAACTCCTGCGGTTCGACCGCGCCGGTCCCGTACCCCGTGATCCGCGCCATGATGGGCAACCCGTGCGCCCTGGCGAATCCCTCTGACGTCACGACCAGCGCAGCCCCACCGTCGTTCAGCGTCGACGCGTTGCCCGCCGTGACTGTCAGCTCATCGGGGCGCATCCCCTTCGCATCGGCGGCGAACGCCGGTTTGAGCTTGGACAGCGTGTCGAGCGACGTATCGGCACGCGGCCCTTCGTCGGCGTCGACGCGCGTCGGCCCCTTGCGACCGGGCACGTCCACCGGCACGATCTCGTCGGCGAACTTGCCCGCCGCCACGGCGGCAACAGCCCGTCGGTGTGACTCGACCGAGAACTCGTCCTGCGCCCGACGACTCACACCGGCCTTCTTCGCCGTGTACTCGGCGTGGCCGCCCATGTGCACGTCGCACACCGCGCACCAGAGCCCGTCGTGAATCACGCCATCGACGAGCGACTGATCGCCGAGCTTGACGCCCGAGCGCATGCCCGTCACGTAGTACGGCGCGTTGGACATCGACTCCTGGCCGCCGGCGACGATCGCGTCGGCGTCACCGGCTTTGATTGCCTGCGCCGCCAGCATCACGGCGTTGAGGCCCGAGCCGCACACCTTGTTGATCGTCAGGGCGGAAACACCAGGGGGAAGCCCGGCCTCGATCGCCGCCTGACGTGCCGGCGCCTGGCCGACACCGGCCTGAACGACGTTACCCATGATCACGTCGGTGATGGTCCCGGCTTCGATGCCGGCGCGCTCCACCGCGGCCCGAATAGCGGCGGCGCCCAGTTGGGGCGCGGTACGCGGCGCCAGCGCGCCAAGAAATCGCCCGATCGGCGTGCGTGCGGCGCCGACAATGACGGGCGTGCGATCTAGTGTAGACATGTTATCGACCACCTGCGCCGAGCGTGCGGGCGCGGCTTGTGATTTCCAGTTGGACAGCACGAATGAAGTCGTCGACGGGGACAGGCTCTGGCCGCTGCTTCTCGCCGGCGCCACGGACGCTGACAGCCACCGTCCCATCGGCGGCCTCACGCGTCCCAATCACGGCGACGTACGGCACCTTCATCACGTTCGCGTCGCGCACCCGGTACTGCAGGGTCTCGGCACGCGCGTCGAGATGCGCGCGTACACCGGCGTCGGTCAATCGCTTGGCCACCGCCGCCGCCGCCGGCGCGACATCATCCTTGAGCGGCAGCACCCGGACCTGCTCCGGCGCGAGCCACAGCGGGAACGCGCCCGCGTAGTGCTCGATCAATCCACCGACAAACCGCTCCATGGACCCGACGAGCACCCGGTGCAGCATGACCGGCCGGTGCGGCAGGTTGTCGGCGCCGGTGTACTCGAGTTCGAACCGCTCTGGCAAGTTGAAGTCGACCTGTACGGTCGGCCCCTGCCACTTGCGGCCGATGGCGTCCACGAGCTTGTAGTCGAGCTTGGGCCCATAGAACGCGCCGCCGCCCTCGTCGATCTCGTACGGCTGCCCGCGCCCCTTGAGCACCTGGCCCAACATGGTCTCGGCTTCCTCCCACACGGCGTCCGACCCAAGCGCCTTGGGCGGTTTGGTCGACAGCTCGATGGTGTACTCGTAGCCAAACACGCTCAACATCTCGTGCACCAGGTCGAGCAGCCGGGCCACCTCGTTCCGCACCTGGTCGTGCGTGCAGAACACGTGCGCATCGTCCTGCGTAAACCCGCGCACGCGCAGCATCCCGTGCAGCACCCCGCTCCGCTCGTACCGGTAGACCGTCCCAAACTCGGCGTACCGGATCGGCAGGTCGCGGTATGAGCGCGACTTCGACTGATAGACGCAGATGTGACCCGGGCAGTTCATGGGCTTGGGACGGTACGCGGCGCCCTCGATGTCCATCGCCGAGAACATGCTCTCGCGAAAGTTCTCGAGATGGCCGGAGATCTCGAACAGCCGCTCACTGTAAATGTGCGGGGTATACACCAACTCGTACCCGTGCCGCAGAATCAGTTCGCGCTCATAATTCTCGATCTCCATCCGCACGATCGCGCCCTTGGGGTGCCACAGAATGAGCCCCGGCCCGACGCGCTGGTCGGTCGAGAACAGATCCAGCTGCGCGCCCAGCACCCGGTGGTCGCGCCGCTTGGCCTCCTCGACCCGATGGAGGTACGCGTCCAGCTCCTCCTGCGTCCACCACGCGGTGGCGTAGATGCGCTGGAGCATCTGCCGCTTCTCATCGCCCCGCCAATAGGCGCCGGCGGTGTGCGTCAGCTTGAAGTGCTTGAGATACGACGTGTCGGGCACGTGCGGGCCACGGCAGAGGTCGATAAACGGCCCGTCCGTGTAGGTCGAGATGACCTCCTCAGGCGGCAAGTCCGCGATCCGCTCCAACTTGAGCGGATCGTCCGCAAACCGCTCCAGCGCCTGCTCCCGCGTCACCTCCTCACGCGCAAACGGATAGCGCTCCGCCACGACCTTCTGCATCTCGGCCTCGAACAAGGCCAGATCGTCGGTCGTAAACGGCTCGGCGACGCCAAAATCGTAGTAAAACCCGTCCTCGATCGCCGGACCAAACCCGATCTGGGCGTCCGGCCGGACGCGCCGCACGGCCGTGGCCAGGATATGCGCCCCCGAGTGGCGGAGGACCGCCAATGACCGCGGGTCCTTGGACGTCAGGACGACAAAGTCGCCCCCGGCGCGGAGCGGGGTCATGAGGTCCTGCACCTCGCCGTTCACGACTACCGCGATGGCGGCCTTGGCCAGCCCCCGCCCAATCGACTCAACGACGGTCCGGGGCAATGTCCCATAGGCCACCTCGCGGACGGCCCCATCAGGCAGCCGGAGTCGAATAGTCTCCGACGCCGGCATTGTATCGGTCACGCGAACGCCCCCCTCACTTGCCTCCGCCGAGCATTGGTGCGAGCGTGCTCTGGTAGCGGAAGTAGAAAATGATCCCGGCGATGAACGCCACGAGCACCAGGACCCACACACCATATCGGCGCGCGAACTCGCGCGCACGTGGCTCGGGAGGCGGTTGCTGGGTCATGGATTCGGTGTTCAGGTATACAATTGAATGGCCCTGTTCTTGCCCGGCGCAGACTGTCAAGCTAATCGTTGAGGACCGCGTCACGCCACGTCACTACGGGAGTCGCAATGCCACGGATCCGCCCACAAGACGAGCGCCAAGCCGACCGTCAGGACGACGACGACTCGTCACACGGACTGCTGTTGTTGGCCGCCGGTGCGGTCGCGGGGATCGCTGCCGGCATGTATCTCGCCCACCGGTTTGGCGGGCTGTCCGGACTGACGGCGCGACTGCGCGAGCGGTTTGGCGGCGCCATGACGACCGATGACGAGGAGGAGGACACCCGACCCCCCGCCCATGAACCCTACGCCGACGAGGACGAGGAGGATGTCTTTGTGAGCGCCGACGAAGAGCTGGAGGAGCGCGTCCTGGAGGTGTTCAGCAACGACCCGGTGCTGCGTGAGCGCGCCGTGGACATCGGGGCGATCAACCCGGCGACGATCGAGCTCACCGGTCACGTCTACTCGGAGGTCGAATCCGAGCACGCCGTCACCATCGCCCGTGGCGTCCCGGGCGTCACGACCGTGGTCAATCGGTTGGGCATCCGGGCCGACGAGCAAGGCGAGGACGCGGCGGCTGGGCGATATGCGGCGGGGGACCCGAGCGCGACGGAGGCCCAGTGGGAGGACCCGATCGTCGGGACCGGCGCGAGACGCCAGGGCCCCCTCGACGATCGCGGTCGGCATGACGACCTCGGACGTCACGACGATCCCAAGGTGCCGCTCGAGACGCGATGGGAGGATGTCGACGAGGAACTGCGCGACGCGCCGTAAGGAAGCGGCTATTTTTGGGGGATGACGGCCATCCCCCCCGCGTCCGAGGTCTCGAACGTGTCCGAGTTGCCACAACAGTACGATGCGGCGACGGCGGAACCGGAGATCTACCAACAATGGCTAGGCGCGGGAGCGTTCCGCGCTGACGCCAGCCAGTCCGACCGCGTCGGCGGCGGGCGCGATCCGTTCACCATCGTCATGCCGCCGCCCAACGTCACGGCGGTGCTCCACGTCGGCCACGCCCTCAACAACGTCGTCCAGGATGTCCTTATCCGCTGGCGGCGCATGAGCGGCGACGAAGCGCTCTGGGTGCCGGGGACCGATCACGCCGGCATTGCCACCCAGAACATCGTCGAGCGCCAACTCGCCAAAGAGGGCAAGTCGCGCACCGATCTGGGTCGGGACGCGTTCGTCGCCCGGACCGCGGAGTTCGTGCAGGACACCGGCGGGACGATCCTCGAGCAGCTCCGGGCGCTCGGCGTGTCGGCCGACTGGTCGCGCGCGGCCTACACCTTCTCCCCCGCCCTGTCGCGCAGCGTCCGCGAGGCGTTTGTCCGCCTGTTCGAGGAAGGCCTCATCTATCGGGGACACCGGGTGATCCATTGGTGCCCGCGATGCCTCACCTCGCTGAGCGACGAAGAAGCGGAGCACCACACGGAGACCGGACGCCTCTATCACATCCGCTATCCGCTCACCACCGATCCGACCCAAGGCATCACGGTGGCCACGACGCGGCCCGAGACGATGCTCGGCGACGTCGCCGTGGTCGTGCACCCCGCCGACCCGCGGTACGCTGCTCTCATTGGACAGACGGTCACGCTCCCGCTCGTCAATCTGCCGATCCCGATCATTGCCGACGACGCCGTCGATCCCACGTTCGGCAGCGGCGCGGTCAAGGTCACGCCGGCGCACGACCCCAATGATTTCGAGATCGGGCAGCGTCACGGCCTGCCCATGCCCGTGATCATGACACCGTACGCGACCATGGAAGCGGGGGCCGATGCGGCCGCCGACCGCGTGCCCGAGCGCTTCCGCGGCCTGGATCGGTTCGTCGCGCGCGACGCGATCGTGGCCGCGCTCGACGAGCTCGGGCTGCTCGTGCGCGTCGAGACGCACGAGCATGCCGTGCGGCACTGCTATCGCTGCGGCACGGTGGTCGAGCCGCGCCTGTCGGACCAGTGGTTCGTGCGCATGGCGCCGTTGGCGGCTCCCGCGCTGGCGGCGTTCCGCGACGGCCGGCTGCGCATCCTCCCCGAGCGCTGGGAAGGCGTGTACGTGAACTGGTTGGAGAACATCCGGGACTGGACGATCTCGCGCCAGCTCTGGTGGGGCCA
>DATMNB010000304.1:0-10644 GCA_035569435.1 Gemmatimonadaceae bacterium | reverse complement strand
CCCTCGCGTTCGATCGCCGACAGCGTCTTGTGCACGAGGTTATCGCCCCACCCGTTCAACTCCTGACTGGTCCCCGGCGGCCCGTTGGGGAAATCGAAGAAGCAGTGATACAGGTCGTGCGTCTTCGGCAGCTCGACGAGTGGACCGAACGCACGGGTAATCTCGTCCGTCGCCGTCTTGTGGAACACGCCGTCGATATCATGGTTATGATCGTCGATCACCAGCAGGCCACCGCGCTCGACGTAGCGCGTGACGTTCGCTCGCTCGCGCGCGGTCCATCGGACGGGCAGATGACCGGTGAGCCACACGAGGGGGTAGTCGAACAACGCCTCGCCGGCCAACGGCACGACGACGCCAGACGGCGCCACGGCCACCGCGGTATATCTGACCAGCGAGTCGATGAGGTTCGCCGGCAGGAGCGGCGCGCTCTCCCAATCGCCGGAGTCGTACTGCGCCGTCGCGAACACGAATTCCGCGCTCACCAGACGCGGCCCCAGACCGGGATCGAATCGGCGACGGCCGGTGCACCGTCGATGGTCCGACGCACGCGCGACAGGACCGGCCCGGCATCCGCTCGGGCCCGCAATGCGGCGATCGCGGTGTCCAGGGTCGCGGCCAACGCGGGCTGGTCGCGCACCGTGGCGCGAAGGACCGTGAACACGTCCGCCGCCCGCTCGGGCGCGGTGGCGATCAGCCGAGCCCCGTCGGCGTACGCGGCCGCCCACGCCCGGTGCGTCGAATCGCCCGCCACGCGCGGCACGAGCGGGCCGGCCGACGCGGAGTCGTGCCCAGCCAAACGCTCGCGGGCGATGTCGACCGGCGGCGCGTGCTGCAGCCCGCGCATGTAGTAGTGACGGACCGCACTGAACGCGCGGATCGCCCGATACGCCGCCAAGAGCCGCGGCAGCGCGCCATGGGGATCGGCGATCTGGAGCGAGGCCGCGGCGTCCCACAGCGCATCAATGGCCGTCGACAACAGCGGGTTGGCGGCGGCCTCGCCATGACCGGTTTGGTCATCACGGACGGCGATGACCGTATTCCGCACCTGTGAGGCTTGGTCGCCAAGTCCCTCGGACCGCCGCACGACCTGCGATCGGGGGATCGTCGAGCGCTCCCGGTCGAGCTGCTCGGTCATCACGATCAGCATGCGGAGCGAGACCATGGTCGTATCGGTGGCCGGCGGGGCCGCGGCAACGGCGACCGAGTCGGATGTCGCGAGCGGGGCGATGCGGATGGTGCGCGTCTCCGATGCCCCGATACCGGGTCCGCTGACGACGTTGCCATCCCGCGCGACGGCGCGAACGGATAGCTGGTCGCCGGGCTTCAGCTGAAAGCGTCCATACGGCACGGCGGCGCGCAGTCGAGCGTCCCGGGCGCCGTCGAACGCGGCTTCGCCCAATGTGCCTTGCCGAAACGTGAACGTCTCCTCCGAGCCGGAGCTGACGATGTACTCGAAGTGCGCGTCGACGATCCCGATGTCGTCGCGGACGTCGGCCTCCAGCCGAAGTGTCGCCGACGGGGCAATCTGTCGTGCCGTCGTGTCCTCCTTGGGGCTGGTCAGCCGGACGACCGGCGGTGCATCCGGGATCGGGTCGACGATCACGAGCCGGTGGTACTGTCGATCGGCCAAGCGCAGGATGCCGGGCCTCACGCCGATGCGCATCTCGGCCGACCACGTGCCGTCCCTCCCGACGACATCGATCGTGCCGGAGTCTCCGGTGATGCTGACCCCGGTCGCGCTCCCGTGTCCGGTCAGGACGATGCGACTGCCCACGATGCCGCGGATCGTCACCGGCTCGTGCACGGTCACGTTGCGCTGGCCGGTGTATGCGGGGGGCGTCACGACGGCAGTGAGCGGGATCAGCCGAGTGCCGCTGGATGCCACGGGGTCGCGCCGCGCGGCGTTCACGCCGAACACCGGTGTCGCCCGCGACGCCAGGACACTCGTCAGCGCGACGGCACCGAGCGCGGGGGCGAGGTTCGTCCATGCCGCGCGACGCAGATGCGGCGTTGCATCGATGCGCGATGCCACATCGCGTACCGATGGGTGCAGCGCGGCGGCCGCGGCGTCGCTGGCGTACGCCCGATCGAGCACGGTGATCAGGGCGGCCCCGAGCGCCGGGACCTGCTCTTCGACCCAGAGCGCCACGCCGGCGAGCGACCACACGGCCCGGTCGCGCCAGACGGCGCGCGCGACAACCGCGATCGCGGCAAGGACGGCGAGGACATCAGCCACCGGACGCACCGACACCACGATCCCCACCCCATGCACAACCGCGCCGATCGCTGCCCCCCACGCGACCGCGCGCGCGATGACGATAGTCGCGAGCGTACGCCGGACGGCGCGAACCCGCGCCTCCGCGACGCCGCGTGCGCTCACGCGGTCCGCCGCGCGCGGAGCTCGGCCACGAGGGCAGCGATGCCAGCGGCCAGGCACCAGAGGGAGAACGGGCTGGCGCCGCTCGCGGCCACGTCGAATCGATCCATCGGGGCCAGCGACGCCGAGCCGGCGAGCTGCGCCAAGACCTCGGGGGGCGCCGGCGTGGCATCGAACGGTGGAGCGCACGGTTGCGCGAGGCGCACCAACAGCTCGCGCACGCCAGGCCGAAACGAGATGTCGCTTGGGCGTGGGACGGGGATCGCGATGGTTCGCGTGCAGCCGTCCGACCGATCGTCGGCGTGCTCGATCGCCGCCGGCTCCCCGTCGGCCCAGCGGGCAATCACCCTCGCTTGGGTCTCCGTGCCCGAGAGCTGCCACCGACGCGCGAACGGCGCCACCACGACTACATCGCCGGCGCCGACCGCGCCGATCGTGTCCACGGGTGCGCGCCGGACCCACGCGGACGCCGCGTCGCTTTGCCCTACGACCGAATCGACCCAGACGACCCGCGCGGCGCCCGCGCTCGGTGCCGCGGCACCGGGGACGTGCACAAGCCTCACGTGACCCGGCCAACGCGCCCGCAGTACCGGCGTTGCCGCATCCCACTCCTCGGCCGCGAACGGCGACACGATCGTGAGGTCGGCCGAGTCGGCCGCATCGCGCCGCTGGGACGCTGCGCGGAGTGCAGCGATCAGCGCCGTCGAGAGCGATCTATCGAACCGCAAGACGACGGTCGCACCGGGCAGGTATCTCCGCACGCTGTCTGCCATCTGGCTCGATCGGCCGACCGCGCGTGATGTATCGATCGCCACGATCCGCAGCACCGGTCGTCGGGTCGCGGACCACGTGGGCCCGGCCAGCACCAGGCCGATGAGCATCACGGCCACCACGCGCAGCAGGAGCAACCACGGATGCGAGAACCGGCGCGCGGCCGTACGCGCCAAGAGCGGCGCGGCGGGGACGAACCGCGCCGTCGGGAGCTCCGTCGTCTCGGGATCCCGTGTGGCGAGGAAGTGCAGGCCAGTGGTGACGGCGGCGACCGCGCCGGCGGCGGCGAGGTAGCCCGGCGTCAGCAACGCGCGATGCGGCGTGCCGCGTGAGCCACCGGCTCATCGGTCACCACCCGTGTATAGCTCGCGCCGGCTGAGCGCCACCGATGCGCCATCGCGGCCTGAAAGGCGCCGAACGCATCCAGGTACCCCTGGCGCGAGCTCGCCGTCAGCGTCCGGACGACGCCCGTGTCCTCGGGGTCGATGACGCGGTGGTCGCGCGCGTCAGGCTGGGCCTCGCCAATATGGACGATGTGGACGGCGTGGACCTCGCCCCCGGCGGCGGCAATGATCGACGCGACGCGCAGCATGGTGTCCGCATCGCCCAGACAATCGCTGACGATCGCGATCCGTCGCGCGCGGCGCATGGTGGCCAGCACCGGCGCCAACGCTGGACTCCCCCCAGGCTCGACCGCATGCAGCAGCGCCGCGATCTCCGCCGTCACGCCCCGGCGCGTCCGCGGCGGGCGCCGGATGACCCCAGTGGGCGCCGCAACCATCACGCCGACCGGATCGCCGGCCGCCGCGGCCATCGCCGCCAACGCCAACGTGACCCCGCGCGCGTATCGCCATTTCTCGAGTGACGGCCGCGGATGGGCCATGGATGCCGACGCATCGACGAGCAGGAGCGTCGAGAGCACCGTGCGGTCGGCGGACAGGCGGATCGCCGCGCGATCGCTGCGCGCAAGCAGCTTCCAATCGATGCGGCGCACGTCGTCACCCGGCCGGTAGGCACGATACTCGGCGAATTCCGCCGTCCCGCCGCGCGCGCGCGAGCGATGCACGCCCGCCGCGCCGGCAATCCCCACCCGGCGTGCCGGCCACGACACGCCGCGCACGGCCTCGAGGACCGCGCCGTCAGCCGGATCGATCACAAGCCGGATCGATCACAATCGGATGTGACTGGCCGGTTCGGGAATCGCCTCCAGCAGCGCATCCAGGATACGTTCCACCGAGATGCCATCGGCCTCGGCGGCGAAGTTCACCAGCACACGGTGCCGCAGCACGGGGCGCGCCACCCGGCGGATGTCAGCGGCGGTGACGACAAACCGGCCGTTGAGGGTCGCATGCGCCTTGGCGCCGAGCACCAGCGCCTGGCCGGCCCGTGGCCCGGCGCCCCAGCGGACATACTCGCGGACGAGGGCGGGCGCGCGGGGATCGTCCGGCCGGCTCGCGCGCGCCAGGTCGGCGGCATAACCCAGCATCGGCTCGGCCGCCGGCACCGCGCGCACGAGGCGTTGGAGCGCGAGCGTCTCAACGGCGGTCAGCACCGGCTCGATGTTAACCGTGTCCGTCGACGTCGTCGCGCGGAGGATCGCGATCTCCTCGTCCCGTCCCGGATACCCGATCCGGATGTCGAACAGAAACCGATCGAGCTGCGCCTCCGGGAGCGGATACGTGCCCTCCTGCTCGATCGGATTTTGCGTTGCCAACACGAAGAACGGCGCGGGCAGGTCCCACGTCGTGCCGGCCGCCGTGACGCGATGCTCCTGCATCGCCTCGAGCAGCGCGGCCTGGGTGCGCGGCGGCGCGCGGTTGATCTCGTCGGCCAGAATCACATTGCCGAACACCGGGCCAGGCACGAACCGGAAGCTCCGCTGCCCATGATTCTCCTCCATGACCTCTGCGCCCGTGATGTCGCTGGGCACCAGGTCGGGGGTGAATTGCACCCGCTTGAAGTCGAGGTGCATGGCCTCGCCGATCGAGCGAATGAGCAGCGTCTTGGCCAGGCCGGGCACACCGACCAGCACGGCGTGCCCACCGGCGATGAGCGCCATGACCACCTCGTCGATCGCCTCGCGCTGGCCGACGATGCGCGTGCCGACCACGCGGGCCAAGCGTGCGGCCGCGGCAATCAATCGCTCCGCGTCGCCGTCGTTAGACCGCATCGCTCAGACTCGTGAAGTTGAAATCCAATACTGTCACCGGTGGCGCGACGATCGAGCACGCCCCCTGTTCGGCGCTCGAGCCGTACACGCGCACGGGCTCGCCCAGATGCTCGACGTTGTTAAACGCGAAGAGCGGCGAATCGTTGAACCGGAGGTTCTTAATGGGCTTGCTGATCGCGCCATTCTCGATCAGCCACAGACCGTCGCGGGTGTTGCCCGTGACCGAGAGGGACAACCCATCGGTTTCCACTGGTGGCGTGAAGTGCGTCACCAGCACGCCGCGACTCGTCGCCTTGATCATGTCCGCGATCGACGCCGTCCCGCCAGTCATCCGGAATGCCGGCGGTAATGGGCCTTCCAGCCCTTCGTTATCCCCGTATTTCTCGGCGTCCTGCGGTCCATAGGCCAACGACGTGAGCACGCCCTTCTCGAACCACGGGACGCGCCGGTACCGCGTGCCGTTCCAGTTGAACGGCGTGTATTGCGCGTCAGGGTCGGTCGGATCGCTCGTCACGGAAATGCGCGCGTCGAGCATCCGCATGCCGATCTTGCTCGGGCCTGACGGCGTCTGGCCGAACGGCGGGTTCCCCTCCTCGGCGTCCCGTCGCTGCGCGGCACGGATGACGAAGTACATGAGCTGGCCCACGGCCTCCGGCTCCAGAATCGTCGTATAGCGCCCCGGCTCGATGGCCACCGGGTGCGCCGAATCGACGCATTTCTGGATCGCGCGCTCGTTGATCGCCGCCACATCGATCTTGGTCCAATCGTCGTGCGAATGCCCGGCCCAGCCGGACGCGGACCCGGCCGCATCACGGACGGTCACCGAATACTCACACCGCGTCGACGCGTTGTACGCGCTGACCCCGAATGAATTGGTCACGAACAGCGAGTGCGCCGTGACCGACAGGAACCCGGACGAGACCAAGGATCGGCCACGGCACACCAGCGCCATCGGCCGCGCCAACGCCGATCGCGCGGGCATGTCGAGCCTGAGGGCGGGCTCGCTGAGCATCTGCACGCGCGCATACGCCGGCGCCTGACGCGGGAACGACGGGACCGCCACGGTCGCGATCGCGGCCTGATCGCGCGCGTTCTGCACGGCGGTGCGCAGCGATGCCTCGTCGATGCGGTTGGTCAGCGCCAGCCCCGAGTGTCCCGTCGCCAGGCGAACGTTCAACTGCACCATGAGGTTCGTGCTGTCGCCCGACGCGAGCGGTTGATTGCGGGCCCAGCGCAGGGTGCCGACGCTGTCGCTGTACACCGACACGTTGACGCTAGCGTCCGGCGTGTCGAGCATGGCCATCGCGCGCTTGGCGATCAACTCGCATTCCTCCCGCGACGTCACCGGGAGTGGATCGGCCATCCGCCTGACTGTCGCGTCCGCCCAGGCGGCATCATCGAAGAGCGATCGCGGCGCCACTAGAGCTTCCGCCCCAGATTCGCCACGCGCATGTTCGTGAGCCGCGTGGGCACGGCCGTGACGGTGAAGATGTTGCCCTGGTTGGGCTGCCCCTTGAAGTCGAACGATCCGACCCCGACCGCGCCCGCCGCGCTACCCACGCCCTGCACGGCGTGCCACAGCTCCGGCGTCCGGAACAGCAGGGACATGTGGCTGGCCGGCTCGGCGAGCTTGCCATTCCGGATGCGATACGTCGCCTCGGCGCCGAGACTCTGCCCGTTCAGGGACTGCTGATCGACGGTCACGCTGGCGCCGAGAAACGCATAGCCATCCACGATGCCGTGCAGGAGCGACTCCAGCGTGCCACCCGACCCGGGGTGCATGGTCAGGTTCGGGGTGTGGTTCATGACGACGTGGCGCGCGGAATCGGCGGTGCCGCATCCGTGCGAGCGCGTCGGGCGTTGGTGCGAGCGGTAATAGCGGGCCAACTCCGCCGGCTGCTCCCGGCCGGTCTGATAGTCGGTGACCACGCCATGATCGACGAGGGTGAAGGCCTCCGGCGCGACGCCCTCGTCGTCCCACCCGACCGTGGCCGCACCGCGAGGCGTCGTCCGGTCGCCCGTGATGGTCAGCGCGGGCGTGCCGAGATGGAACGTGCCAAGGATCGCCTCCGGGGGTGCCAGAAAGCTCGTGCCGGTGGCGTTGGCCTCGGTCCCGAGGACGCGATCGAGCTGCGTCGGGCGCCCGACGGTCATGGCCAGGAGGCTCGCAGTGCTCCGCGCGTCGAGCACGACGTCGAACCGCCCGACATCGCCGGGCTTGGCGTTGAGTCCGCGCTTCGCCTGGTCCACCATGGCCGGCATCTGCTCCTTGAGCTTCGCGGCCCCGAGCAGCTCGTATCCTCCCGACATGGGCCAGATGTCGAGCGCGCTCGCGGCAGCCGCCGACGTGCGATCCGCCGAGTGCACGGACACCACGCTTCCGCCCCCGCCCCAGAACATCATGTACTGTCGCTGCTGGGTGAAACTGCCCTCGGTCGACGCGAACGTCTTGTCAGCGCGCTGGGCGCCGATACTTGTCGAGACGTCCTGCAGCGCGCTCCCGGCCGTCGTGATGGCCACCTGGTGGGCATCGGTGACGTGGGCGATGATCTCCTCGGTCGATACCTCCAGTGGATCGCGCTGAATCGGCGTCGTCCATCGCCCGTTGACCACCGGCGCCGGCGTCAGATCGACGCGCGTCCCGAGACCCCAATCAACCGCTTTCGCCTGAGCAACCGCCGAGCGGGCCAACCGGACGACTTCATCGTCGGACCACACCACCCCGGCGACGAAGCCCCAGACGCCATCGACGAGGACGCGCACGCCGACCGCGGCTTCGACCATGCTGAATGGCGCCGCCACGATACCGGCGCCCCTGATGTGAACGCCCTGGCGCTGGGCGAGCGAGAAGCGGATGTCCGCGTACGCCGCGCCAGCCGCCCGCGCCGCATCGAGCGCCTTGGCTGCCAGCGCCGGCAGCGCCGCATCGGGATCGCCCGACCGCGGGTCGAGATACCGCGACACGAACCCCGGCACGCGCTGGTGGATCGCGACCGCCGCCGCGGCACGCGACGTCGTGTGCAGGAACGCGCGTCGCGTCTGCGTCATGGCGTGGTCCCGGTTTGGGTGGTCCCGGATTCAGGGTACAGCGAGAGCTGCACGTATCGGTGCAGGTCCAGATAGCGCTGCGCCGCCTGACACAGTCGCTCGGCGGTCAGGCCGTGCAGAAGAGGTTCGTACCGGGTGATCCCGGCCAGCGATTCGCCGCGTTCATCGGCGCGCCGCACCTGCGCCATCCAGTAGCCGTTCGTCAGGACTTCTGTCTCATGCCGGCGGCGTAATCCCTCGACCACGATGTGCAGCTCGTCGGCCGTCGGCCCATCCGACCGGAGCCGCGCGATCTCGGCGAACGTCGCGTCGGTCAGCTCGTGCAGGCGATCCGGCGCCGCGCCAAACCCCAGGCTCAGGATGTAGATCGGGACGGGGGCAAGGGTGGCGTCGAACGAGACGGACGGCGCATACGCGCCCCCAATCTGCTGCCGCAGCCGTTCCGTCAGCCGAAGCTGCAGCACGTTGGCGAGTGCGTGGCCGGCCATCTCCTCATCAGGTGATGGCGTGAACGGGCCCGAGAACCCGATCTGCGCACGGCTCTGTGGCTCGGTGCCTCGGCGGATGGTCTGGACGACCACCGTATCCGGCGGCCGGATGCCGACATCGCGCCACGCGTGCGTCCGGCCAAGCGATGGAAGACTGCCCAGGTAGCGCTCGACCAGCGGTCGGAGCGTATCGGCGTCGACGGCGCCGACCACCACGAACGTAAACCCGCTCGCATCATCGAACCGGCTGTGATAGAACGCGAGCGCCCGATCGAGATCGAGCGAGTCGGCCCAGGCCGCGGTCGCCGGCCGTGCGCGGGGATGATGTTGCGCGAACATCGCTCTCGCGGTGTCGACGTAGGCCGCCTGGGGACTGGCACCGCGGTCCGCCAGCGTCGAACGCATCTGCGTCCGATACGTCCGATAGGCGGCCGTGTCGGCCCGCGGCGCCGTGAACGACAGATACACGAGTTGCAGCATCGTCTCGAGGTCGCGCGGCGACGCCGCGCCACTGACGTTCTCATAGTAGTCGTCGATCGACACGCCCGCCTGGACCGCCCTCCCCGCCAACCGCTTGCCCAGCGCGCTCTCGTCGAAGCCCCCGAGACCGCCCTGCCGGACGATGCCGGCCGCGTGTCGGGCCACGATCCAGAGCGAATCCGGCGCGAGGGACGTCCCGCCGCGGCGATAGCCACCGAGGCGCACTTCGTCGGGGCTGTAGTCGGTCGACTTGACGAGCACGCGAATGCCGTTGGCCAACGTCCACACGCGGACGCCCGTCGCGCTGTCGCGCTGCTCGGTGACGACTCGGCCCGGCGTCGGCGGATGCGGGATGAGCGGGGTGGAATCGACCCGCTCGACGTATGCCGGCAGTCGCTGCCGGGTGACCGAGTCGTAGGCAGCGAGTAGCGCGTCCGGTTGCGGCATCACGCCGGCCTTGGCGGGCGCCGAGGCGAGGATCACGCGATCCGAATCGGTCAGCCATCGGCTCGGCAGGGCGTCGATCTCGTCGAGCGCGATGGTCGAAATCAGCGTCCGGCTCAGTGCGACGTCGGCATCGACGGCCAGACGGGGGCGCCCCGTGAGGAACTGCGTGACGTAGGCGTCCGCATAGCCGGACGACTGGAGCTTGGCGCGATCCGCCTCCTCCTCGTCAACGTCCCGGAGCATGGTCCGCCGCGCGCGCTCCAGCTCCGCCGCCGTGAAACCGTGTTGCTTGGCCCGGACGACTTCGCCGAGCACACCGCCCAGTCCACGCACGATGCCGCCGTCGCTCACCCGCGCGTGCAGTAGGTACGCCTCGGCCGACCGCATGAATGGCTCCTGGTGCGTATCGGCTTCGAGGAACGGCGCGTCGGCACGGCGCGCCACGTCGGCCAGGCGCTCGTTGAGCATGGCGACGTACAGGTGCGCGACCAGGTCCTGCCGGTACGCGGCCGTTGTCGTGTGCGGGCGCAGCGGCTGTTGGTACAGGACCGTCACCTCCGAACGCGTGGCTTCGGAGTCCGACACCACCGAGACATACGGTTCGGCGTGATCGGGAAGCGTCACGACGGGACGTGGGCGCGGAGGGAGCGGCCGGGGGAGCGCGGCGAACTGGCCTCGGATCCACTGCGTCACGCGAACCGGATCGACGTCTCCGACGACGATGACGGCCATGAGATCGGGTCGGTACCAGTCCTTATAGAAGCGCCGAAGCTGTGCAGCGGTCGCCGTCTCGATGATCGACGGGAGCCCGATCGGCGTTCGATCGCGGTATCGCGACCCCCGAAACACAGCCGAATCCGCTC
>DATMNB010000303.1:0-6118 GCA_035569435.1 Gemmatimonadaceae bacterium | reverse complement strand
ATCGTGCCGATCTCCCACACGCAGGACACGGCTGGGCCGATGTGCCGGACGGTGCGGGACGCGGCGATTCTGCTCAGCGCGATGGTCGGCGTCGATGCGCGCGACGCGGCGAGCAAGGGGAGCGTTGGGCAGGCGCTAGCGGACTATACGACGGTGTTGAATCCTGACGGGCTGCGCGGCGCGCGCATCGGGGTGCTGCGCGGGCCGTTTGCCGGGTACAGTGCGCTCAGCGACGGCGTGGTTGCTAGCGCCATCGACGTGCTCAAGCAGCAGGGCGCCGTGATCGTCGATCCGGTCGAGCTCGCGCACGCCACGGCGTATGGCGACGACGAGCAGGCGGTGCT
The DNA here is from genome assembly GCA_035569435.1 of Gemmatimonadaceae bacterium. GTDB lineage: Bacteria > Gemmatimonadota > Gemmatimonadetes > Gemmatimonadales > Gemmatimonadaceae > DASRDS01. The sequence continues at coordinate 5,774 of DATMNB010000303.1, read as the reverse complement.
CTTGTACGAGTTCAAGGCCGGGCTCAATCGCTATCTCGCCGAGCTCACGAGTAGCCCCGTGCGGACGTTGGCTGATGTGATCGCGTTCAACGACGCGCACAAGGACGCTGAGCTGTCGTATTTTGGGCAGGAGCTCATGCTGCAGGCGCAGGCTAAAGGGTCGCTCGCCTCAACGGCCTATCGCACGGCGTTGGCGCGGTGTCACCGGTTGGCGCGTGTCGAGGGGATCGATGCGACGATGGACGCGCATCGGCTCGATGCGATCATTGCGTCGACGGGCGGGCCGCCGTGGTTGACCGATCTGGTCGATGGCGACTATGCCCAGAATGGCAGCACATCGCCTGCTGCGGTCGCCGGGTATCCCAGCATCACGGTTCCTGCCGGCTATGCGCGCGGGCTGCCGATTGGGCTGTCGTTTATGGGGCGCGCGTACAGCGAGGCGGCGTTGCTCAAACTTGCGTATGCGTTTGAGCAGGCGACTAAGGCTCGGCGGGCGCCAAAATTCTCCGCGACTGTCGATCTGTCGGCGCGCGCACTGGCTGGGTAACGAGCGCGTCGCGACGGGGGGAACCGGGCTCTCGAGCAGTGTACAGGTTCGGGAGTCACGGACGTTGCCAAAAGGAAGAGGTTGATGGAAATGAAAACGACACCAGAGGCTCCGGTCGACCGGCAGGCTTCGGGCGACCGGCAGGCTTCGGGCGACCGGCAGACTGCGAGCGACCGGCAGACTGCGAGCGAACGGCAGACTCCTAGCGACCGGCACTCTCGTGGCGACCGCCGCCTGGCTGCGCCGCGGCCCGCGCCGATCGGATCGGACGATCATGCGATTGGCCCCGTCAATGCGCCGGTCACGCTGCTCATGTACGGTAACTATGAGTGCTTGCACTGCCGCCGGGCGTACCCGGAGGTGGCGGCGTTGCGCGCCGAGCTTGGGAATAAATTGCGATTTGTCCACCGGCATTTCGCCAATACGGCGGATTTTCCGCACGCGGCGCTGGCGGCCCAGGCCGCCGAGGCGGCTGGGGCGCAGGGGCGGTTCTGGGACATGCATGAGGCGCTGTCGCTGCATGCGCGGTTTCTCGACGAATCGGCGCTGCTGAGCGAGGCGGCCCGGCTCGGCCTCGATGTGTCACGGTTGGCCGAGGATCTGCGTAGTCACCGCTATGAGGACCTCGTGCGCCAACGGATGGCCGATGCAGTGACCAGTGGTATCAGGGCCACGCCAACATTTTTTGTAAACGGCGCGCACGTGGCCGCGCCGTGGGATCTGGACGCGCTCGGTGCAACACTCCGCAGTGCCGCCTCTTAACGACCGACGTACAATTCAGTCCTGACGGAGGCCTTGGGGGGCCAGGCATGTACGGAGTGAACAATGGTCAAGGGAAGAAGCCGGTGCGACGGCGCGTCGTCGTGACCGGCATGGGTGCGCTCACGCCGATCGGCAACACGACGGCCGAGTTCTGGGCCGCGGCCCTCCGTGGCGAGAGCGGGGCAGCGCCGATCACGCGGTTTGATGCGAGCAAGTTTGACACGCGGTTCGCGTGCGAGCTGAAGGCCTTCGATCCGCTCGACTATCTCGACCGCAAGTTGACCAAACGGCTCGATCCATTTTGCCAGTACGCGGTGGTGGCGGCCGATGAGGCGTTGCGCGATGCGTCGCTCGATCCGGGGATCATGTCGGCCGAGGACAAGTCGCGCGTTGGCGTGATCTTTGGGAGCGGCATCGGCGGGATCCAGACGCTGCAGGCGCAATCCATCGTCTACCAACAGAACGGGCCACACCGGTTGTCGCCGTTCTTTGTGCCGATGATGATCTCGGACATGGCGAGCGGCATCATCTCGATCCGGCACGGGTTCACGGGTCCGAACCACTGCGTGGTCTCGGCGTGCGCCACGGGCAACCATAACATCGGTGACGCGATGGCGGCGATCCGGGCGGACGATGCCGATATCGTGCTGTGTGGCGGGAGCGAGGCCGTCATCTGCGAGCTGGGCGTGGGCGGGTTTGGCGCGATGAAAGCCATGTCGACGCGTAACGATTGCCCGCAGATGGCCTGCCGGCCGTTCGACGTCACGCGCGATGGGTTTGTCATGGGCGAGGGCGCGGCGGCGTTGGTGTTGGAGGGGCTCGATCACGCGCTGGCGCGGGGCGCGCGCATCTATGCCGAGGTGTTGTCGGTCGGCGCGTCCGCCGACGCGTACCACATGACGGCGCCGCACCCCGACGGGCTGGGCGCGCGGTTGGCCATGCAGGCCGCCATGCGGGACGCCGAGCTCACGCTCGAGGACGTCGACACGATCAACATGCACGCGACGTCGACGGCGTTGGGCGATGCCGCCGAGAGCCGGGCGATCCGGTTGCTGTTTGGCGAGCACGCGGACGGGCTGACGGTCACGTCGACCAAGAGCATGACGGGGCACATGCTGGGCGCGGCGGGGGCCGCCGAGGCGATCCTGTCGATCCTGAGCATCGTGCATGGGGTCGTGCCGCCGACGATCAACGTGCGGGAGCCGGATCCGGTGTGCGATCTGCCGTACGCGTTTGACACGCCGGTGGAGCGGCCGGTGCGGGTGGCGTTGAGCAACGCCTTTGGGTTCGGCGGGCATAACACGACAGCGGCGTTCCGGGCCTATCCCTGACGTGCCGTTCGTCGCGCGGATCTCGGCGGCTCTTCGTCGAACCCCCGCGCGGCCGGCCATCGCGCAGGGGATCCGGGCGGGGGTCGTCACCGTGGCCCCGCTCATTGTTGGGGCGCTGAGCGGGAACGCGGTCGGGTATAGCTGGGTCGCACTCGGCGCCTTCGAGGGCTCGTTGGCCGACAACGGCGGGCCGTATCGGATCCGCGCCGCGGCGATGGCTGCAGTCGCGCTGGGTGGGACGGTGGCGGTCATCATCGGCAGCGTGGCGTCGCGGTGGCCGCTCGTGGCGGTGCCGCTGGCGTTCGCGGCGGCGTTTGTGAGCGGGATGGTGCGCGTGTACGGCAGCGCCGGCGCGACGGTCGGCGTCGTGAATCTCGTGATGACGCTCCTGGCGCTCGGGACTCCCATTGTCGGGATGGCGCTGGTCGAGCAGCGGGCGGCGTATTTCTTTGGTGGCGCCGCCGTGTCGGCGGTGGCCGCGCTCCTGCTGTGGCCATTTCAGCCGAACAATCCGGCGCGGCACGCGGTCGCGGAGTGCTTTGACCGGTTGGCGGCGCTGGTCGACGTCCTGACGTCGCTACCGGGGGCGGCGGACCACGGGAGCGATGCCTGGCACACGCGGCCGCGGGCGCCCAACGCGGCGGTGCGCGAGGCCCTCGAGGAGGCGCGGCGGCAGGTGGTGGCGGTGCGCCTCACGCGCGATGGCGAGATGCGGCGCGGGGAGCAGCTGCTCGCGCTGCTCGTGGTCGCTGAGCGTCTGTATGGGCTCCTCTACCCGTTGCCTGATCTCATCGATAATAGCGGGCTGGCCGAGCCCGGGACGGCCGCGGATGCGCTTCGAGCCGTGCTCGGCGCGCTTGCCGGGCGGTTAACGCGCGTCGCCGTCATGGTGCGGCCCCCGGGCCCCGCGCGCGTTGTGCGCACTCTTGCGTGGGTTGCGCCGGTGGCCACGGGCGCGCCCGGGACGGCGGAGACGTTTGGTGTCGCCTCTCAGCCGAGCATGGCATCCGTTGCGTTGACTATGCGGCGGATCGACGACGAATGCGCGATCGCCGAGCCGGTGGCGTCGGCGCTCCAGCGTGGGGCACCGATGCCGGATCTGACGCGGAGCGTGTTGGAGGCGGCGCGGGCGCTCGCGCCGCGGCCGCCTGGCATGATCAAGACGCTGCTCGAGCCGTTGCGCGACAACTGGGGGTTCCGGTCGATCTCGTTCCAGCACGCCATCCGGCTGGCGGTCGGTGTCGGCGCGGCCCAAGCGGTGGTGATGGCCACAGGGTTACCGCGCGGTTACTGGCTCACGGTGACCACGGGAATCATCTTGCAACCATACGCCGGCGCGACGGTCGAGAAGGCGATCCAGCGGGTGGCCGGGACGGTCGCGGGTGTGCTGATCGCGGCGCTGATCACGTTCGTGCTGCACGGTCCGTTGGCGCTGACGCTGATTCTGTTTCCGTTGACCGTGCTGACGTTCGCGCTCAGGCCGGTCAACTATGGCTACTTTGTGCTGTTCCTGACCCCGATCTTCGTGCTCCTCGCCGAAGGACTCCGACACAACGATCCGCATCTGGCCGCGTACCGTGTGCTCAACACGGTGCTCGGTGGGATGATGGCGACGATCTGCGGGGCGCTGCTCTTTCCCGCATGGGAGCGTGAGGGCGTGGCCGGGGAGTTGGCGAAGGCGGTCGAGGGTGAGTGCGACTATCTGCGCGTCGTAGCCGGTGAGTCGGCGACGCCTGAGCCGGTGGCGCAGCGGGCGATGGGGTTGGCGAACGCGAACGCCGAGGCCGCGGTGCAACGGCTGGCGGGCGAGGGGCCGCGGAGCGCGGCGGTGTTCATCGCGGGTTCGACGTTGGTTGCCGTGCTCCGCAGGTTTGGAGGGGCGCTGGCGGCCATTGGAGCCGCGCGAGAGCTGACGCCGGATGCGGTGCCGGACGCGGACGTCGCCGCGCTCGGCATGCGTGCCAAGGCGGTATTGGCCGATCTGGCGGTGTCGTTGCGTACGGGTCGGTCGCCCGCGGCGATCGGGCTGTGGCCGAACGTGGACAAGGACCGGTTGCCGTTGGCGCCGCTGCTGGTGCGGCAGGTCGAGGTGTTGCACGCGGCGGTGACGCGGTTTGTGGCCGCGCGGCCGGCGGTCGCGCGTGGCGCGGTGGCGCAGCCGGCCATCAAGGCGTCATAAGCCATGATGCTGCGCATCGGGGCGTTGGCCGCTGGATTGATCATCGTGATCGCCGCGGTCAGCATGACGCTTGGCGGTGCGGTCGTCACGCTCGTCGTGCTTGGCCTGGTCGCTGGGGTGCAGCGCCGGCGCGGTCGACGGATGGGCGCGGTCATGGGATGGTGGACCGCGGTGATCGCGATGACGCTCGTGGTGTGGACGGCGCTTGGTGTCTTCGTGACGCCGGCGGAGTATGCGAAGGCACGGGACAGTATGGCCCAGCAGGAACAGCAGCCCGCACCGCCGCTGCCGACGTTTCTGCGGGACCTTCCGGGCGGCAACATCCCGCCGCCGCGGCTGCCGGCCAGTCTGGCGGGGCCGATGTTCCTCTTTACCCTATTCCTGGGCGGCCAATTCGTTGGCGCCCTGTTCGGCTCACTGACGTGGGGCGGGGCGTGGCTGGTCGTGTACGGAGTACGCGGGCCTCGGCCGTTAGCGCCGCTTACTGAAGAAACCGCTCTGCCAACTGTGTGAGGCGCTCGTCGCCCTCGGCGAGGGCGCGGAGGCGGATGCGCTCGACGTAGGGGCGGAGGCGTGCCTCGCCCCAGTAGTAGCCGGTGGCCATTTCGGCGCTCCCGGTGTCGCCCTCGCGGGCCGCTTCTAAGAGCGCGGCCGCGGCGGCCGCATCGAAGTCCGGGTCGTCGCGCGATGGCAGGTCGAACCGGCGAGCCGGGTTGCCCCACTGCCCGCCGGCATCGTCATCGACGAATGCGCGCGACATGCGCTCAATGCGCCTCGACCGTCCGGACCGGCGGGAGCGGTTCGATGGTCGACTTGATCGTTTGTGTCTGCGGCGCGCCCTCGCCGGTGTCCTTGAACGACGAGACGAGGCGCACATTCTGGCTCGACCGGGCGCCCAGGTAGAGGCCCCCCGGGTTGAAGAACGACACGCTCTTGATCGAGCCGTCGCCGTCGA
>DATMNB010000302.1:0-25877 GCA_035569435.1 Gemmatimonadaceae bacterium | reverse complement strand
CGCGCGAGCAACGCGTCGAGATACACGTAGGCAGTGTTGTCGCTGAGCGGCACGTCCTCGGATGCCTGCGCACCCGCGCGCGCCGGCGCGGCGGACAGCACAACGACACAGACAAGCAGAAGCGCTGCGAACAAACGTCTTATGATCATTGGTTCGGAATCTCGTGACGGGTAACGCGCCCGCGGCGCAGGTTGTGCAACATTAGCACGGTACTCACTCGCACTCCACGACTATGCCGATCACTAGGGCTCGACTCAGCATCTTCCTCCTGGCGACGCTGCCTGTCGTCGGCTGCTATTACGGGAGCTCGTCTTCAGAGACCCCGAGTCCCGATCTGGGGTCAGACACGACCGCCAACCCACCGTCGCAGGTGGGCCGGATTGATTACATCGAGGGCGCCGTCTCGTTCCGCCCAGCCGAGGCAGACACCTGGGCGTTTGCCGAGCTCAACCGGACTGTCACAACTGGCGACAGGCTCTGGGTCGATACGATCGGCCACGCCGAGCTCGAGGTAGGTCCCAATGCCGTTCGCGTCGGGCCGCAGACGGAGCTCGACGCCGTCCACATCGACGACGACCTGCTCCAACTGCGCGTGCCGCAAGGCATGATCAATCTCCGCATTCGCACCTTCGACGAAGACGCGTCGTACGAGATCGACGCGCCCAATGCCGCGATCACCGCGAACAAAGCCGGTGACTACCGGGTCGATGTGTCTCCGGACGGGAACACCACCAAGGTCACCGTCCACTCGGGCGCGGCCCATGTGACGTCCGGCGGCTCCACGTTCCAGCTGAATGCCCAGCAAACGGCCACGATCCAGGGCGACAGTACGACCACGTACGACATCGCGCCCGCGACCGGGCCCGACCCCTTCGATGACTGGACGCTGTCGCGCGACGCGCGCGAGGACCAACCCAGTGTATCGACTCGATACGTCTCGCCCGACATGGGTGGGACCACCGATCTCGACACCGCTGGAACGTGGTCAGACAATCCCGATTACGGTCCCGTGTGGTTTCCGACGGGCGTCGCCGTTGGGTGGGCGCCGTACGAGTTCGGACATTGGGTCTGGATCGACCCGTGGGGCTGGACGTGGATCGATGACGAGCCGTGGGGCTGGGCGCCCTTTCACTACGGACGCTGGGCATTCGTCGGCGGCGCGTGGGGCTGGTGCCCCGGTTCGGTCATCTACACGCCGGTGTACGCTCCGGGACTCGTCGCCTTTGTCGGCGGTCCTGGGTGGGCGTTCGGCGTGGGCTGGTTCCCACTGGCGCCCCACGAGCCATGGTTCCCCCCGTATCGTCACGACTTCGCCTATCGGGAGCGCATCAACGTCACCAACTACACCAACATTAACGAGGTCCGCAACCCTAACCCGGGCGCCATTTCCTATCGCAACCGCGCGATCCCTGGCGCGGTGACCGCGGTGCCCGAGCACGCGTTCGCCGGCGGCGAGCCGATCTCGCACGTCATGCAACACCCTGGACCCACCGACCTCGCGACCGCCCACGTCGTCGGGTTCAATCCTGGCGTCCCCCCGACCCGCGCGAGCCTGGCCGTGGGGATTGGCCGTGCGGCGTCGATCCCGCCGCGCGCCGTGGAGACACGCCCGGTCCTGGCCATCCACGCGCCTCCGCCCCGCCCCGTCCCCTTCTCGGCACAGGAACACGTCCTCGCCACCAACGGTGGCCGGCCCCTGACCTACACCGAGCGAACGGCGCTCCGCGAGCCGGCCGTGTCGTCCGAGCAGAGCACACGATTCCGATCAGCGGTCGCGCCGGGCCGCACGCTGGCGCCGGCGCGACCTGGATTAGCCCCGACGCGGCCAGCCACCCAAGCCCTCTTCGACCGCGGCCAGACCACTGGATCCGCACACTCGGCGCTCGACAATTCGTATCGCGCAGAGCACGCGCAACTCGAGCAGCGGCACATCCAGGAATACGCCCAACCCCGCGCTGAGTCCCAGTCCCAGTTGTTCCAGCGTCAGGAGCTGGAGCACCACGACATGCAGGCGCGGTACAACGTGGCGCGGAGCTCGGGGATGAGCCGCATGCCGGCACCGCACTTCGCCGGCGGCGGCGGTGGTCACGTCAGCGGCGGACGTCCGCGCTGACGGTGGTACGGCCCCCTACGGCACCAACAATCCCAGCCGAATCGCAAATCGCACGTACTCAGCCCGCCGCGAAAAGCCGAGCTTCTCGTGCACACGCTGCTTGTACGTGTCGACAGTTTTGGGACTGATCGACAACTGTTCGCCGATCTCGGGCGCGGTGTAGCCCAGCGCTGTCAGTCGGAGCACCAGCTGCTCGCGGTGGCTCAACGACTCGAAGCGCTCGCGGTCGGACGTCGTTGCCGGGTCCTTGCGCATGGCGCTTCAGCATACGTCGCGGTTAGCCGCCCGTCCACTCGGTGACGTAGTCGGCGGGGTCGGGACGTGCCACCGTGGGCGCCGCCTGCGTCGGCGTCCCGACATAGACGAATCCAACCAGCCGCTCCGTGCCCGCCAAGCCGAGCGCCGCCTGCACGGTCGGATCGTACGCCGACGGTCCGGTGAGCAACACGCCGCCAAATCCCAGGCCGTGGATCGCGTTGAGCATGTTCATCGCGGCCGCGCCGGCCGACACCAGTTGCTCGTGCTCGGGGATCTTGTGACCCGCCTGAATGCGGGCCACCACGGCGATGAGCAGGGGGGCACGGAGCGGCTTCGCGCGCTCCTTATCGACCACCGCGACCGGCGCATCGGGATCGCGGGCCGCGAGCGCCCGAGCAAACAGCTCGCCCAGCCGATGCCGCGCCTCGCCGCGAATGACGATGAATCGCCAGGGGCGGAGCTTGCCATGGTCAGGCGCGCGGAGCGCGGCCTCGATGATCGTGCGCACTGCGGCGTCGTCGGGCGCGGGGTCACCGAGCGCGCCGACCGAGACGCGAGAAAGCAATGCGTCGATCACGTCTGCCGTAACGTCCGTCGGATGGGTTCCTGTTGTTCTACCACGCGCTCGGTAAGACGCTCTGGCGTCGCGTCCTCCTTGGGCCGTGTGCCACAGAAGAGCACAGCCGCGCGCTTATGCATCTGGAATCGCACGATCGCATAGGAGCCCAACACCAGCACCGCCGCGACGCCCTGCGCCGCCAACGTCTCGACGGTCGGGAAGATCGAGAACCAGACTCCCGCCCACGCCGGAATCACCGCCGTGAGCCCCGCGATCGGCGTCGTCGGAATCCAGTGCGCGAGCTGCATCTCCTGCGCTTGCTCGCCGACCATGACGAGCAGCACGCCGCCCAGGAGGACACCCGTCAGCACCAGCATCTTGCGGTACGGCAACCGGCGGTGCGCCACAAACGTCAGCACGCCGACGATGGCGGTTAAGCCGAGCCCCAGCAGCACGCCACGGACCACGGGCGTCGTGCCCAGCTTGAGCCGATAGTTCTGCAGAAAGAGCACGACCTCGAACCCTTCCCGATAGAACGAGCTGAATCCAAGCAGCGCCAACCCGCTCAGCACACGAAACCGGCTGCTACCAGGCTCGGCGGCATGCTCCACCAGCTCGCGCTTCTTCTTCGTGTGGAGCGAGATCCAGCCCGTCCAGTAGACCTTATGGAAGAACCAGTTCATGACGACAACGAGCACGATTATCGCCAGGAGACCAGTAGCTGCCTGCACGTCGAGCGCTGGGAGGTTGTTCGACAGACCGTCGATGACGCTGACGGCAATCCACCAGGTGAGGAGCGTGGCAACGAACGCGATGCCAGCCCCAGCAGCAATCGGACGCTGGAAGCGATCACCCGAGCCGGCGAGGCTGGCGGTGATCGCGGCGAGGACGAGTATGCACTCGAGTCCTTCGCGGAAGACCAGCACCCCGATATCAACGACCGCCGCCGTGGCGCCGGTGTGGGGTGCGGTCGGGTCTGGATTGCCTGCCGCTGCCAGCCCCTGCCAGATCAACAGCCCGACGATCAAGGCTGCGCCACCCCAGATCGCGACACGGGAGGCACGGCGGGCGACTCCATGTCGGCGGGCGGTTGCGCCCTCGGGCGCTAAAGTGGGATGCGACATCGGTGTTGCGCACGAATGTAAGTACCAGCACAAATGCCGACAAGTCTTGTCGGCATATGGCGTACTGTACAGATCGTGTCAGGGAATCCCCTGCGCCCGACCGGCGCGCCGAGGGGCAGATTTCACAAACGTCTTCCATGGGAGATCGGCATGCGTACGTCGCTGCGTCACTCTCTCGAAGCGCTCACACCTTTCATCATGCTGACGGGCGTGTTCGTCATCGGACTCGCCGTGTCAGCGATACTGGCAAAGATCGTTGGCGTGATCGTCCTGTGGATCCTGCACGCGTTCTAGCTGCAGGCGTTCTAGTTATTGCTGTAACGGGTCGCGGTACAGCTTGGGCCACTCGCTTTGCAGCAGCAGCACCTTGGGGTGGTCGTTGACCAGGATGTACATGCTGTTGGGATGCTTGGTCGCGTAGTCCTGGTGGTAGTCCTCCGCGGCGTAAAACCCCGGGAGCGCGACCACCTGGGTGGCAATCCGACGCGGAAAGATCTTGCCCTGATCGAGTTGCGCGATGTACGCCTGGGCCACGCGCTGCTGATCGGGTGAGCTGAAGAAGATCACCGACCGATACTGCGTGCCGTCGTCCGGCCCTTGCCGATCCACCTGCGTCGGGTCGTGGGCGACCGAGAAGAACACCTTGAGGAGTTGCCCGTACGTGATCTGCGACGGGTCATAGGTGATCTGCACCGACTCCGCATGCCCCGTGGTACCGCTGCTCACCTCATCGTAGTGCGCCGTTTTCGCGTCCCCACCCGCGTAACCCGACGTCACGTGCGTCACGCCGCGCACGTGCTGAAAGACCGCCTGGAGCCCCCAGAAGCACCCGCCCGCCACCACGGCGTTTGCTTGGCCCGCGCGCGGCGCCAACGGCATATCGACCACCGGATCGGGAACGCGGATCGACGACATCCGCACGTCGCCACGATCACGCACGGCGCCCAGCAGCATCGCCGTACCGACGACGCCTGCCAGGGCCGGAATCACCTTCGCTAGAGCACGAATCATAAGAACCTGCCTCCTGTCTGCTAAGTAATATGCAGGACTGGGGCGGCCGGTTCCCATTATCATTCCCGACATGCCCGTGCCCCGCGCCCCGACCGCCGACCTGCTGACCGCGCAGGAAGTCGCCGAGCTGCTGCATCTCCACGTCAAGCGCGTGCAATTGTTGGCGCGTCAGGGCAAGCTGCCGACCGTCCGGGTCGGGCGCCGCTGGCTCTTCCCACGCGAGCAGATCACCCACTCACGCCAGCCCGCTGCGCAGACGGCGGGGATCGACCTCAGCGCCCGCAATCAGTTGCGGGGCACCGTTCGCGGGATTCGCCTCGATGGGTTCATGGCCGAGGTCACCTTGCGCCTCACGCCCCAGGATGTCGTGGCCGTCATCACGCGCGACTCGGCGCGCCGGCTGGGCCTCACGGACGGCGCCGACGCGATGGCGATCATCAAGGCGACCGAGATTATGGTCGCACGCGAAGTCCGCGCAGCCCCAGCGCCCCGAGCACCAGGCCGAACACCCACATCACGCCGCCCCACCAAAGGTTGATGTTCACCGACAGCGACCGCGCATAGAGCGCGGTGTCGGACGACGTGGCCACGCCGTAGGCGCCGATGAGCAGCCCGAGCACGATGAACAAGGCGCCGATCGGCAGGCGCACATCGAGCCTCATGCGAACACCAGGTTGAGCAGTACTGTCAACGCCAGCACCACCACGGCCAATACCCACGGCCGCTGCAGCAGTCGCAGCTTACCGTCCGACTGGCGCGGCGTGAGGGAATACACGAGCCCGTGCAGCTCCGACGGATCGCGCGGCGACGTGACCAGGCTTACGACGATCGTCACGACAAAGCACGTCACCCAGGCGACGATGGCCGTCCAGAACGTCTGCGCCAGCTCGCTCGGGAACACGTGCATGACCCCAAGATAGCCGCCCTTGACCCCCGGCACCGCGCCCGCGGGAAGCGTCAGGCCATGGTGCACCGCGGCGCCGATCGTCCCGGACAACAGGCCCACAAACGCGCCGTCGCCCGTCGTCCGCCGCCAGAACATGCCGAGCGCGAACGTCGCGAAGAGCGGCGCATTCACAAACGCGAAGACGAGCTGTAAGAGGTCCATGATGTTGTTGAACGCGCCGGCAACGTAGGCCGCGACGATCGACAACGCGATGCCGGCGACCGTCGCCACCCGCCCGACCCACAGGTAGTGCGCGTCGGGCGCACCGCGCCGGATGTGACCCTGGTACAGGTCGTAGGTCCACACGGTATTGAACGCGGTCACGTTCCCTGCCATGCCCGACATGAACGACGCGATCAGTGCCGTGAGCCCCAAGCCGAGCATCCCCGACGGAAAGAGGTGCACGAGCATCATCGGAGTCGCGAGATCAAAGTCCGGCACGAGATGTCCGGCGCCATCGAGCTTGTTGGGGATGATCCCCTGCCCCAGCGCGATCATCCCTGGCAGAATCACCAGGAACGGGAACAGCATCTTGGGCACGGCAGCAATGAGCGGCGTCCGCCGCGCCGCCGTCATCGAGTCGGCGGCCATCGCCCGTTGCACGACGAGGAAATCCGTGCACCAGTACCCAAACGACAACACGAACCCGAGCCCCATGACGAGCCCGAACCACTCGACGCCGATCGGATTCTGCGAGGCGTGCCCCATGTAGCGCCAGGCGTGCGTATAGTTGTCAGGCAACCGGGCTTTGAGGCCACTCCACCCGCCCGTGGACCGCAGCCCCAACCAGACGAGTGGCGCGAACCCGAACACGATCAGGAAGAACTGGAGCACCTCGTTGTAGATCGCGCTCGTCAGCCCGCCGAGCAGCACGTAGGCCAGCACGATGGCGGCCGAGACGAGGACGCTGGCGGTGAAGCTCCACCCGAGCAGCAGATTGAGCAGCTTGCCCATCGCGTACATCGAGATGCCCGACGAGAACAACGTCATGATGGCGAAAGACGCGGCGTTCAGCGTCCGCGTCTTCTCATCGAACCGCAGCTTGAGGTATTCGGGCACGGATCGGGCGCGCGAGCCGTAGTAAAACGGCATCATGAAGAGCCCGACGAACACCATGGCCGGAATGGCGCCAATCCAATAGAAATGGCTCGTCGCGATGCCGTATTTGGCGCCCGACGCGCCCATGCCGATGACTTCCTGCGCGCCGAGGTTGGCCGAGATGAAGGCGAGCCCCGTCACCCATGGCGGGAGCGACCGGCCCGACAGAAAGAAGTCGGTGCTCGTCCGCATCGCGCGCCGGAGCAGCCACCCGACACCAAGGACCGCGATGAAGTAGACAACCATCACCGCGTAGTCGATCGGCGCCAACTGCACCGCGTGCGCCGTCACTGCCATATGAACGTCGCGACCGACGCCGCCGGGAGCGTGTACTGAAATCCTTGGGTCTTGGACCGCACCGCGAACGTCTGCGTCGTGTGCGCGCCGTTGAACACGATGACCACCGTGGAGTGGTCATCGGCATTCCGAAAGGCCACACTCGCCAGCGAATCGACACCCGACGTCGACGCGATGCGCACCGCGCCCGGCCGCACAAACATGCTGGCGTGCGCCAACGCCACATACTCCACGTTGCGCGTCACCGCGCCTGTCGAGTCGATCGTCACCACGCCACGACAATCCGTGCAGCCTCCCGTGTGGGGACCGTTGTGCGGGTCGAGCGCCAGGTTCCACAGGGCCACCGTCCGCGCCCAATTGCGCGTCGTCCCGATGATCATCGTGCCAACGAACCACCGCAGGTTGGCGGCATAGTCGCCCGTCCACGTCCCGCCCGAACACTCCGTGAAGTACACGTCCTTGCCGGGATACGCGCTGTGGACCTGCGTCTGGGCTGACACATCGCCGGCGTAGCAGTGCCACGCCACGCCCTGCACGTACCCGTTCGCCGTCGCGTCTCCCAGCACACCCAGCGGCGACGCGGGCAGGTCCCAGTTGTGATCCCAGTCCCAGATCTGGGCCTCGTTCTTGAGCCGTGGGCCCACGTACTGCCCGATCACCACCGCCCGCGCCGGGGCCTCGAGCAGCATCCCCGGATAATCCTTGGGCTCGTAGTGCGGCTCGTTCTGCACCGAGATCGCCCCGATATGCACGCCGGCCGAGTCGTAGGCCTCCACCGCGCGCCCCAGATAATCGGCAAACGCGCTGTACGCACTGGGCTGCAGCGTCCCGCCAATCAGACTCCCGCTCGTCTTCATCCACCCCGGCGGACTCCACGGGTTGGCCATGATGAACAGCTGCGGGTTGATCGCCAGCGCCTCGCGCAGCGCCGGCAGCTTGTTCGCGCTATCGGCCGCGATGGAAAAGTTCGTGATGGGCGGCGTGTCGTCGTAGCTGTAATCACTCAGCGAGAAATCGGAGGCGCCAAACGGCACGCGGAGAAAGCTGAGCCCAATCCCGGGGTTCCGCCCAAAGAGATCCTGCAGTAACGCGTCCCGCTGGCTCGGCGACATCGACCGCTCGATCAGATACGCCGACGCGTCGGTCATCGCGGCGCCAAATCCGATCATATGCTGGTACGTCGTGTCGGCGTCGACATCGATCTCCGGCACGCTCGCCTGACCCGTGGTCGCCAACTGCACGTCCGGCTCGTGACTCAGCGTCTTGGCATGATCCGCCGTCGTCACCCACGTCTGGACGCGTACACCGCCAGCACCACCCGCGGTGGCCAGCGTGGGGCTGCTCCCACACGCGGTCACGACAAGCGCCGCGCCAAGCGCCGTACTAAGCACCACGATTTTGGTCATTGCACGACGGTGAGTCGATCCGTGAGTCCACCAACGATGACGTCGAACGCCCCGGGCTCCACGACCCACCGGTCGTCACGCCCCACGAATGCCAGATCGTGCACCGGCACCTTGAACAACACCGTGCGCCGCTCGCCAGGCGCGAGCGTCACCCGCTCGAACGCCCGTAATCGTTTCACTGGCGGCGCGACCGATGCGTAGAGCTGACGCACATAGAGTTGCACGACCTCCGTCCCCAGACGCTTCCCCGTGTTGACGACCGTCACCGTCACGCCAATCGTGTCGCTTCGGCCGACTTGGCTCCGCGCGAGCGTCAGGTCACTGTAGCCAAACGTCGTGTACGACAGACCGTACCCGAACGGCCATTCCGGCCGATACGCGCCGAGCGAGTCGTTGGCCTGCACCTCGCTGCTCAACGCGTGATCGTACGGCACGACCTTGCCCGTCGTGCGCGGCCACGTGAACGGCAGCTTGCCACTCGGGTTGACGTCCCCAAAGAGCACGCCGGCCAGCGCCTCGCCGGCAAATGGTCCCAGCTGGTACGCCGTCACGACGGCTCGCGCGCTATCGACCGCGGCCCGCACGATCCGCGGCCGGCCGTGGAACAACGTCAGCACGACCGGCGTCCCCGTGGCCTCGATGGCCCGCGCCAGCCGCAGCTGCGCCTCCGAGAACATCAGATCATCGATATCGCCCACCTTCTCAACCGATGGCGACTCGGCGAGACACACGATCGCCACGTCCGCGTGCCGTGCCGCCTCGACGGCCGCCGCGCTGTCCGACGCGTACGTCACGTTCTTGGCGCGACTCCGGATGGCATCGAGCAGCGTGTGCACGTCGTGCGGGTACATCGCCGAGTCCGTCCCCTGCCACGTGAACGACCAGGACCCGTATTGCATCACCAGCGAGGCCGCGCCCGGACCGGTCACCACCACCTTCGCCGTCTTGGCCAATGGCAGGAGCCCCCGGTCGTTCTTGAGCAGCGTCACCGCTTCCTCGGCGGCCGTCCGACTCACCGCCTGAAATGCCGGCGCGCCCGTGTTCGCCAGCATCGCCGTGTCGGGCGCGGCGTTGTCAAACAGCCCCAACTCGAACTTGAGCCTGAGAATGCGTCTCACGGATTCGTCGATCCGCGACTGTGGCACCTTGCCCTGCCGCACCAGCGCCACCAGGTCGTCGTAGAACGACAGATCCTGTGGGACCATGCTCATGTCGATGCCGGCCATGACGGCCATGCGGACGGCGTCCGTGTCCGTCGCCGCGACGTGGTGCACCGTGTGCAGCCGGATGATGTCCGCCCAATCACTGACGGCAACGCCGGTAAAGTGCAGCTCGCCGCGGAGCAGGTCGGTCAGGATCTCGTGACTGGCGTGCACCGGCACGCCGTTCACGTCACTGGAATTGATCATGACCGTGCGCAGCCCGGAGTCGATCGCCGTGGCGAACGTCGGCAGATAGTACTCGCGGAGCATGCGGTCCGGAATCCAGGCGACCGTCCGGTCGGTGCCGCTGAGCGGCATGCTGTAGCCAAGAAAGTGCTTGCCGGTCGCGGCGACAAAGACCGGGGGACTGTGGGGCAGCGTGCTCCGCCGGCGTCCCGCCGGGAGCAGCGAGTCGAGACTCGGCCGTGGGTCCCGCTGCTCACCCAGGATGGCCGCCGTCCCCATGACCGTGGCGAGATGGACGTCTTCTCCATACGTCTCGAAAAACCGCGACCAGAGTGGCTGGCGCCCCAGATCGAGCACCGGGGCGAAATTCCACGGGATGCCACTGGCGCGGGTCTCGTAGGCCGTGATCTGATGCTCGCGACGCACGAGCCACGGGTCCCACGTCGCCGCCATGGCGATGTTCTGGGGGAACACCGTGGCGCCGCGCATATAATGGTCGCCGTGCACGGCGTCGATCCCGTAGATCACCGGGATGCGCAGCCGCGTCCGTCCCGCGAACCGCTGCACGGCCCCGATGACGTCTCGCCACTGCCGCGGCGTGATCGCCACATCGTAGACGTTGAGCATCGACCCGAGCTGGTGACGCACCAGCACGTCCTCCAGCTTCGCCGAATCGAGCTCCTGGTCGACGGTGGCCGTGCCATGGGTGCGCGCCACCGCCTGGATCGTCAACTGCGTCATCTGCCCGACCTTCTCCTCCAGCGTCATCAGCCGAAGGATCGAGTCGACCCTGGCATCTACGGGGGCGTCAGTTCGGGCATTGACCTGCGCGCCGGCGGGCCGCGCGGCAAGGATCGCCAACGCGGCCGCCAGCCAACCGTAACGCATCACCATCCCGGATTCTGCGTCAGCTTGGGATTGACCTGAATCTCCGCCAACGGGATCGGGAACAGATTGCTCGGCGCGCCGTGCGGGGTCGTCTCACCCGGATAAAGAATGGAGAGATCCGTGGTCTTGACCCTGACCACTGAATCGATGACACCCCACCGCGCCATGTCGAACCACCGCTGTCCCTCGTAGCCGAACTCCTTACGGCGCTCGATGCGCAGCGAGTCCCGGAAGTCCGTCTGCGTCAGCCCGATCAGCGACGGGACCCCGGGGTCGGCGCGCTGCCGGACCATGTTGAGTGCGGCGTCGCGCGAGATGCTGGTCGGCGTGCCACCCTCGTTGACGGCCTCGGCGTACATGAGGAGCACGTCGGCGTAGCGGAGGATGATCCAGCCGTTGGCCTGCTGCTCCCAGGACCGCGCGGTGAGGTTCTGGGTGTTCTCCTCGTCGAGGTACTTGTGGAACGCCGCGCCGGCGCCGCCGTTGTGATCCAAGGCCGGGACGGTCCACGAGGTCGTCGTGTTGTGTTCGTCGGTATAGGGCGAGATCATGATCGTTCCGTGATTCCCGCGCTGGTCGGTCGGGGAGAACGAGTTCACCAGCTTCGGGTTGACCTGCATCAACCCGTAGGCATCGCCGCCTGGATAGCCTTGAGGAAGGGCGAACAAGGTGGTGATGCTGCCCAGCACACCGGCCGCCTCGGTCGGCGAGGCGTAATTGATCGTGAAGATGTTTTCCTTATTGGACGAGACGTACTGGTTCGCGATCCGGAAGTTGTCGAACCAGGTGGTGTACAGCGCGTAATTGCCGCTGCTGATGACCTGTCCGGCGGTCTGCGCCGCCAGCGTCCACTGCTGCTGCGTGAGGTAGACCTTGGCCAGCAACGACAGTGCCGCCCCCGATGTGGCCCGGCCGACGTCGGCGCCGCTATAGCTGGTCGGCAGCGCCGGGGCGGCCGCCTGCAGGTCGCTGATGATCACCTTGTACACCGAGTCCAACGGCGTCCGCGGAATGAGCCCGGACTGCGGCGTCGTGCCGGCGTGCAGGAGCACCGGGACGTCGCCGTACATGCGCACCAGATTGAAGTACGCCAACGCCCGGAGAAACCGCGCCTCACCGACGATGCGCGCGCGCTCCGTCGTATCCATCGTGATCGCCGGGACGCGATCGACGACGATATTCGCGCGCTGAATGATCGTGTACGAGTTCGCCCAGATGTTCTCGAACCAGTACAGCGTCTTGTCGAACGTATAATCGGCCAGTTGATGCCCGTCGGTCCCAAAGTTGTTCGTGGCGAACACGTCGTCCCCGGCCACGTCGGAGATGTAGAAGAAGAACAGATACAGGTACTGCTCCTGTCCGTACACGGCGTTGACCGCGGCGACGGCATCGGCCGCCGTTCTGTAGAAATTCGTTTGGGTCAGCGTGTCTGTCGGATGTGGATCCAGAAAGCTGTTACACGACGTCCCGACGAGCAGCAAGCCCAGGCCTGCGGCCAGCGGCCGCATGCGGGCCATGATCCTTCGCGGTGTATTACGCATTGTTCGCTCCGCTCCCGATCGCCTTAGAAGCCTGCATTGAGTCCAAAGGTGAACTGCCGCGTCTGCGGATAGGTGCCAAAGTCGATCCCTTGCGCGATCGGGCTCGTCGCGTATTCGGTGACTTCGGGATCGAACCCACTGTACTTCGTGACCGTGAAGAAATTCTGGGCGCTGACGTAGACCTGGACGTGGTCCACATGCCGCATGCGGATCGCCCGCATCCAGGAGCTGGGGACATTGAAATCCAGCCGGATGTTCTTGCCGCGCAGGAACGTGCCGTCCTCGACGAACAGCGTCGACGGACGCGTGTCAAACGTGTTCCCGGTGTGCGCCACGGGGATGCCGTTTTGACCCGCCCCGCTCAACACGTCGGTGAGTTGGTTGCCCACACCGTTGTTGGCCGTGAGCACCGACCGGTTGATGTTGTAGATGTGGCCGCCGACCGAGAACGTCAGGAAGACCGTCAATCCGAATGGGCCGGCCGTGAAGCGGTTGGTGAGGCCGCCGGTGTAGTTCGGCTGGGCGTTCCCGATGATCGTCTGCATCGCGTTCCCGGTCGACGTGCTCTGACCGCCGGTCAGTGTCCGGTAGGTCGGCTGACCGTTCTGCATCCCATTGTACACGTAGCCGTACCACGAGTTGACCGGCTGCCCGACCTTGAGGACGGTGGGATTCTGGTTGGCGCCGTTGCCGATGCCAGTCCCGGGACCGATGATGATGGTGTCGCCGTTGACCAGGCTCAGAACCTTGTTCTTGTTCCAGGTCAGGTTGAGGGACGTCGTCCACCCGACCACGCCCGTGAGATTGACGGTGTTGATCCCGAGCTCGTAGCCGATGTTGCTGACGCTGCCGACGTTCTCGACCTGATTGGTCACACCGGTCGTCGACGGCACCGGCGCGCTCAACAGGAGGTTGCTCGTCTTCTTGTTGTAATAGTCGGCCGTGATCGCGATGCGGCTATGCAGGACCGCCACGTCGAACCCGGCGTCAAACTGGTCCGTCGTCTCCCACTTCAGGTTCGGATTGGGCAGCGTGTTCGGCGCGTAGCCCGACGCCTTCACGCCGCCGAAGATGTAGGTCGAGGGCTGCAGCGTCGACAGGAACAAGTAATTCCCGATATCCTGGTTACCGGTCCGGCCATAGCTCGCGCGCAGTTTGAGGTCATCGAACAGGTGCAACTGCTTGATGAACGGTTCCTGCGACACGCGCCACGCGACCGCGCCGGCGGGGAAGAACCCGTACCGGTTGTTGGGACCAAACTTGGACGACCCGTCCGATCGTCCCGACACGGAGAACAGATACCGGTCGAGGAGCGTCGTGTTCAGCCGCCCAAAGTACGACTCGAGCGATGAATTCGGATCGCCGGTAAACACCCCATTGAACGTCTGGGCGTTGTTCAGCCCATTCACGCCCAACTCGTCCGTGACGAAGCCCTGGGCCGTGCCGGAGATGTTCTGGGTATTGCTCCGCTGGAACGTCGACCCGACGACGGCGTTGATCGTGGTCAACGGGCCCCACGCGGTCTGATACTTGAGTGTCGGTTCTTCGACCCAGTTCGTGGTCTGCAGCTGGCCGCGGCTCCCGATGCCACCGTCCTGGAGCCCCGGGTACGTCGTGATCGGCGAGTAGTAATCTTGCAGCGAATTCAGGAAGTCCACGCCCAACGAGTTCCCCAACGTCAACCCCTGGAACAGATCCCATTCCATGTTGACGTTGCCGATCACCCGTTCCTGGGTCTCCACGTTCGTGATCTGCCGCGCCTCGGCCACCGGGTTCGCCATGTTGCGCCCGTTGGCCGGGTCGATCTGCGTGTTGTACGTCCCGCCCGAATTCAGGATCGGAAGAGTGGGGTTGGCCTGCAGGGCGTTGAGGATCACCGATGATACCTCTTCCCCGTTGCCACCGTTCGGCATGACATCCGACTGCTCGCGGCTCAGCGTGACGCCGCTGTTCATCCGGAACTTGGACCCGAAATTCTGATCCAGGTTTGCGCGAAACGCGCCGCGTGTCATGTCCGTGCCCAGCACGACGCCGTACTGGTCGAGAATATTTCCAGACAGAAAGTAGCGAGTATCCAAGCTCCCGCCAGACACGCTGGCGTTCAGGTTACTGACCGGCGCCACCCGGAAAATCGCGTTCTCCCAGTTGGTCCCCGTGCCAAACGCGCTGACCTGCGCCGGCGTGTACAACGGCTGCTGGCCGGCATTGGTCCGCGCCAGATTCGCGTCCTCGGCAAACTGCGTCCCGTTCAGCACGCTGAGCTTTTTGTTTACGACGGCGGTTCCATAGTACCCGCTGATGTTCACCACCGGACGGCCGACGCGGCCCTTCTTCGTCGTAATCAGGATGACGCCGTTGGCGGCACGGGCGCCGTAGATCGCCGTCGCCGACGCGTCCTTCAGAATGTCGATCGACTCGATGTCGTCTGGGTTGAGCGCATCCAGTGGATTGAGCCCCGTCACGCCCTGCGTCACGAGTGTGTGCGTGTTCGTGCTCGTCTGGGCCGTGGTGGTCGATATCGGCACGCCGTCGATCACATACAACGGATCGTTGCCGGCCTCGATCGAGTTGCCGCCACGAATGCGGATCACTGCCGGCGCACCCGGCTGACCGCTCGACCCGGTCACCTGCACGCCCGCCGCGTGGCCTTGCAACGCCTGATCAATCTGCGGGATCGGCGTCGTCGTGAGCTGATCGGAGGTTACCGACGACACCGCGCCGGTCAGTTCGCGGCGCGTCGTCGTGCCGTACCCGATCGACACGACCTCGGACAACTGGACCGCCACCGGCACCAGCGTGAAGTCGGCGCTGGTCTCCTCGTCGGGTTTCACCACCACGGTCTGACGCGCCGACGCATAGCCGACGACGCGAACGACCGCCGCGTAGGTCCCCGGGGGCACGTTGGGGATACGGTAGGCGCCCTCATTGTTCGTCGACGCCTGGAACTGCGTGCCCTCCAGACGCACGATCACGTGCCGGACCGGGTCGTTGCCTTTGGCGTCGGTCACGTGCCCGCTGACCACGCCCGTCGCCACGAGCGTCTTCGTCGCGTCGCGCTTGACGATCGTCGCCCGGCCATCACGACTGAAGACAATGTCCACCGGCTGGTCGGCCAGGACATCGGTCAGCGCTGCGGCCACGGTGATGCCGTCCGCCTTGAGGTGCAACACCGTGTTGAACGGAATCGCGTCACTGCCATACGCGATGTCCATCCCGGCCCTCGTCGAGATGATCGCCAACGCCTCCTTGACGGACCGGCCATCCAGATCGAGTGACAGTTGTCGTCTGAGCGCCGGCGTCCGACTGACGTCGACCGCGACGGTCTTGGTCGGCGACTCGGCGTACAGAAACCGGGGCCCCGAGAGCGTGTTGTCGGTGAGCTGCTGCTGGGCTGGCGCGCGTCGGGCGGCGGCGAATGCGCCAAGCAACGCGAGACATCGCAGGATACGACCCATGTGGACGTGATCTCGGCGAAGAAGGGAAGCGTTAGTGTCGCGGACTGAGGACGATGGTCCGTCCCTGATGCCCGACCCGCAGGTCGAGGGACAACGCAATACGTTCGAGCACGAGCGGCACCGACTCGTCGGAGAACGAGGCGGTCAATCGGCGCGCGGCGACGGCGGAATCGCGCACCTGGAGGTCGAGGTCGTACCATCGACCGAGTTCCGCGATGACCTCCCGGAGCGGCGCGTCCCGGAAGACCAGGCGACCGGTCGTCCAGGCGAGCGCACCCGAGACGCCGGCGTTGCGCATCGCCGTCAACTGCCCCTGCTGGTCGATCTGGCCAATGTCGTCAGCGTGTAAGAGCACGCCACTCCACTGGGCGTACGTCGGACTGACCACGCTGAGCGAGACCGCCCCATCGGCCACGGCGACTTCGGTCGGCGCCGAGCCGTAGGCGCGCACGCCGAACTTGGTGCCCACGTCGCGCGCGATCGCGTGCGCCGTATGCACCGTGAACGGACGGGCACTGTCGTGCGCGACAACGAAATAGCCGTCGCCGTCGAGATACACGTCCCGCGTCGAATCCCCGAAATCACTCGGGATGCGCAGCCGGCTGACCATCCCGAGCACGACGTCCGTGCCATCGGCCAAACGCAGCGTGGCACGTTGGCCGCGCTGCGTCGCGATCTCGGTCATCGGCGGTGCCGCAGCGGGCCTCGCCGGTGCATGGTGACCGATCGTACGCCAGACCGCGATCGACGATCCGGCGAGGATGAGCACCGCGGCGGCGGCCATGCGCCACGCGACCGGGGTCCGCGGGACCTGCCGGAGGTGATGGTGGCGCTCCAGGTGCGGCGAGATCGGGAGCACCGACCCGTCCCGCGTCTCCCGCGCGGCGGTCAGCGAGCGCCACCCCGACTCAATGTCCCACTCGTATGGTGCTTGGGCGCCGGCGCGCCACGCGGCCTCGAGTCCCGCGACGAGCTGGGCATGACTCGGGTCCGCGGCAATCCACTCCTGCACGACGGCGGCATCGGCCGCCGTGCACTGTCCACTTACGTATCGAGCGAGTAGCGGTCCGTCGATGTCGTCGGGCATAGGTGCCGGGGTTTACTCGGTCTGGCCATCCTGCCTGTTACAGAGATGACCCCTAAGCCCCAGCGAACCTTTACGGCTCAGCTCATTTCATCAGGAGATGTGGTCCGAGCTTGGCGCGCAACGCCTTGAGGGCGCGCCACATCTGCTGCTCGACCGTGCTGATGGAGATGCCAAGTTTGGCGGCGATGGCGGCGTTGGGCAGATGGTCGTGCCGACTGAGTGAGAACACGAGCCGGCATCGATCCGGGAGCTCGTGCATCGCCGTGGCGATCGCCTGGGCGAGTTCCTGCTCGGCGATCGTGTGCTCTGGTCCGGACCGTTCGCCTTCTGGTTCAGCGAATTGCCGCTCCTCCCACCGCGCTTCGACCTGTCGGTGGCGGATGGCCCGTAACGCCCGGTTGCGCGCGGCGACATGGAGATACGCGGCCGTCGGAAGTGTCTGACGGCCCGCTGATAAATCGTCCCATACGCGCAGAAACAGATCCTGCGCTATCTCGCGGGCCGTATCGCGCGAGCGCACATACCGATAGATCGTGTCACACAATCCGGCGTAGTGCGCGCGGTACAAACCCTCGAACGCGTCCGGCATGCTCGGCGGCCCAGTGGGCGCCGCTGGCAGTGTATCCGGAGCGGGGAGCAGTGAAGCCATCCGCAGACTCCGTGCGTCAACCTTTGAATCGAACGATAGATATGGCCGCTAACCGCGGCATATGATTGGGTGCCGCGCCCCGTTACGCAAGTGTGTCCAACGTGCCGACGCGCCGCGCACCTGCCACAATCCCATGCTGTGGGCGCTAAACCTCCGATTGGGGTCGTTATCCTCGCCGCCGGCGGCTCGTCGCGCCTCGGTACCCCCAAACAACTTCTTAACATCGGCGGCGACACCCTCCTCGGCCGCGCCGCGCGGACGGCACTGGCATCGGGCGTCGATCGCGTCGTCGTGGTCCTCGGCGCGCATGCCGACGCCTGCCGCCAGGCGCTCGCCGGACTCCCCCTCGATCTCGTCGTTCACCCCCAGTGGGCCGAGGGCCAGGCGTCGTCGATCCACGCCGGCCTCACCCGGCTCCAAGCCATCGCCCCGGCCGCGGCAATCATCATGCTCTGCGACCAGCCGCGCATATCGCCGCCAGTGATCGCCGCCCTGATCGATCGCTATCGCGTCACCGGCGCCCGCGTGGTCTCGTCCCGCTACGCGAGCGCCGCGCTCGGCCCACCGGCCCTCTTTGACAAATCCGTGTTCGATGACCTGCTGGCCCTGACGGGAGACGCTGGCGCAAAGCGCATCATCGCCGCGAACCTGGCCGAGGCGATCTCCTTCCCCGACGGCGACGTCGATATTGATACGGAAGCCGATCTCGCCAAATTACCCGATATAGGGCCCGCCGACTTCACCCCACCCCCACCCGGGCATCGGCGCGTCGAGTGACGGTGTCGCCCCAGGCTGCGAGTTCAGCACGGCGAGGCGCGACCCCCATTCGAGGTAGGCCACAAACGCCGACCGAAACTCCGGGTCGGCCGGCAAGCCCGCTTCATCCGCGCAGTCGAGCAGGAGCCGAATCCACCGTGTGCGCTGCGCCTCCGTCAGGGCCTTGCCGACGTGGTGGCGAATCATCTCGGGATGCCCGCCGTGTTCGGCCGTATACCGGGGCGGTCCCTTGAAGACCTCGCCCACAAACGCCGCGACGTGCTGGGCATGGTGGGGATCCATGTGCGCAAACAGCGGCCCGATCAACGGGTCGGCGGGGACGCGCGCGTAGAAGATCGTCATCAACCGTTCCAGCGCCGGCGCGCCACCCGCCCAGTCATAGAGTGTCGGGGTCATGACTGAGTCTACTCAATCGCCCGCTTCAGCGCCCTCGGATGTTTGGCCGATACGGCCAACGGCAGGGGACGGCGGAGAATATTTCCTTATACTGTGGCTCCAATGAACCGCCGAGAGATGCTGACCGCCACGGCCGCCGCGGCCGTCACCGTCATCGCGTCCGGGACCCGGCTTCGCGCCTTAGGCACGGCAGGCGCCGCGACGCCGTCCTGCGTATTGACCGGCGCGTTGGAGGAGGGCCCGTTCTTTGTCGACGAGCACCTCCAGCGGTCTGACCTCCGCAGCGACCCGGTCACCGGCGTCATGTCCGCCGGCGTCCCGCTGCGGCTCCGGTTCGTCGTCTCGCGCGTCGGCGGCAAGTTGTGCACACCACTCTCCGGTGCCGCCCTCGACGTCTGGAATTGCGATGCGCTTGGGGCGTATTCAGACGTGCGCCAAACGGCGGGCAAGAAATATCTCCGCGGCTTCCAGATCACCGACCCGCACGGGGTCGCCGAGTTCACGACGGTCTACCCGGGATGGTACCCGGGCCGCGCCGTGCACGTGCACTTCAAGATCCGCCTATTCACCGGGTCGGCCAAGCAGTACGAGTTCACGTCGCAGCTGTTCTTCGACGACGCGCTCACCGATCGCGTGCACGCGTTACACCCCTACGCCGCCAAGGGCAAGCGCCCGGTCCTGAATGCCGACGACGGGATCTACACGAGCCTCTCGCAGAACCAGCGCAGGGCCCTCACACTGGGCGCCTGGCCGCAGGACGACGGCTACATGGGGCTCGTCGACGTCGGCGTGCGCGTCGCCTGACCAGCGATCTGCCCCACGTGGGCTAACAGCTCCTCCAATTCCGAGTTTGCCGCTCTGTCAACCCGGAAACGCTAGTTTGTTGCGTAGTTCGGCAATGTCCCCGGGCCCGGTGCGGCAGCACCCCCCAACCCACGTCGCCCCCCACGTGTGCGCCACGTCAGCAAGCCGCACATTCTCCGGCGCCCCTCGCCACGCCCGCTCCACCGCGTCCCACCGCTCGCCCGAGTTCGGATACGCCACAATCGGCTTCGTCGTCCCAGCCCTCAACTCCGCCACGCACTCCGCCACAATGTGTGGCGGCACACAGTTCACTCCGACCGCCACAACCTGCGGCTCTCGATCAAGCATCGCCGCTACCTCCCGGAGCGACTCGCCCGCTGCCGTGTGCCGCCCATCGCGGCACGTGAAGCTCACCCAAGCCCGCGCATTGGGATGCTCGGACAGCAACGCCACCAACGCCTTGGCCTCGACCACCGATGGAATCGTCTCGCACGCCAGGAGATCAGCGCCGGCCGTCGCCAACACCCCGAACCGCTGCCTGTGCCAGTCGATCAACTCATGGGTCGTGAGCCCATAGTCCCCCCGGTACTCTGACCCATCGTGTAACACCGCCCCATACGGCCCGACCGACGCAGCCACCAGCAATCGGCGGCCCGCTCGCGCCCGGTGCCCCAGCGTGACCGAGAGTCGTAACAGTCGCGTCGTCTCCAATTCGCTGAGCCCCCGCGCGGCGAACCCCTCATAGCTCGCCTGATAACTGGCCGTGGTCACGCACTCTGCGCCAGCCGCGTAGTAGGCGGCGTGCACCGCCTCGATCTCGTCCGGCGCATCGACCAACAACCGCGCCGACCAGAGGGGATCCGTCAGGTCGGCGCCCCTCCGCTCCAGTTCGGTCGCGAGACCACCATCGAGGATCATATAGAAGCCTACCCGTCCTGATTTCCCGATCATAGACGTCCCTGGGCATGCCTCACAAAACGAGCGACCATCCCGACGAGGGAGGCCTCCGGGCTTACCTCGATGGCGAGCTGCCCCCCGCCGCCACGCTCCAATGCGCCATCCATCTGCGCCATTGCCCCAGTTGCCGCCTCACCCTCCGCGGCGTGCGCGAGAGTGGCAACCAAGTCGCCAACCTCCTCGCGCTGACCCTCCCCCCACGCCGCCGCGTCCGGTTCTACCCGACGGCCGTCGGCCTCGCCGCCGCGGGCGTCATCGGCGCCTTGCTCAGCGTCTCGCTCCGACAGCAGCCGGCCACGCATACGCGCACCGCCGGGGCCGCCCGCGTCCAGGACGTGTGTTGCTTCAACCTGGATGGCGGCGCTCGCCGCGATGACGGCATGCTCACCATCAGTCGTGCCGGCCAGGTCGTTGATTGCGTCGTGCTCTACGAGGACCGCGCCGGCACACGTGCCTTCTCGCCCCACGATCCGCTCCGGTTCATCTCGCGTTCGCAATCCTGCACGAGCGACGTGATCACGGCGGCCGGCTCGTGAAACGCGTCGTGAGCGTGGTCCTTGCCCTGGTCGCCCTCGGCCACGCCGAGGCGCAACAGCCGACGCCGTCCGACAGCGCACGCCGCGCGGACTCCCTGCGCAAGACACAGCCACGACTCGCCACCGTCGTTGTCACCGGCACGCGCCTCTCGCCCGTCGACGAGCGCACTCCGTCACAGGTCGAGCCCCTCGACCTCTCACGCACTATCCCAGGCCCCGCCTCCACGATCAACGCCCTCCTCGACCTCCCAGGCGTCAGCGTCTTCGACGACTTTGGCGCTCGTCTCCAGCCCGAGTTGCAAGTCCGTGGCTTCACCGTCTCCCCCATCGTCGGCACCCCCCAAGGCGTTGGCGTCTTCCTGAACGGCGTCCGCATGAACGAGCCCGACGCCCAGGAGGTCAACTTTGATCTCCTTCCAACGGCCGCCATCGATCACGCCTCCCTCGTGCGCGGGTCCAACGTGCTATTCGGCCGCAACTCGCTCGGCGGCACACTCCTCTTCACCACCCGTCGCGGCGGCGACACCCCCGAGGCATCGATCGAGCTCGGTGCCGGCTCGTTCGGGGAGCAGGTGGCGACCGTCACCGCGGGCGGCAAGGTCGCCGGAATCGATGGCTTCATCGCCGCCAGCGGATCGAATGAGGTCGGCTACCGACAATCCACGTCAGCCAACACGCGAAACATCTTCGCCACCGTCGGCTATCAGTGGGGCCCATCGCACGACGCCGGCGACATCGCCCTCGACTTCCTCTACGCCCACGACAAGATCTACGAAGCGGGCTCGCTGCCCCAGAGCTACATCCAGGCCAACCCCAGGATCAACTACACGCCGGGTGACGTCTTCTACCCGGAAGCCTACGGCCTGACCCTGCGCGGCAATCAACTGGTCGGCGGCGGCATCCTGCGCGGCACCCTCTGGGGCCGTCGCAACAACTACGAACAGCTGAACGTCAACGTCCCACCCCCCAACACCGACCAGTACATCTACAATCTCTCCGGCGGCGCGACCACCGAGTGGACCCGGCCCTTCACCATCGGCGCCGTCCCCGTCGGCTTCACCGTGGGCCTCGAGTACGAGCGCGACAACGTGCATTACCGCCTGCTCAGCACCGCGAGCGGCCAACCATCCTCGCTGACCACGCTGGCCGACGTCCGCCAGGAAAACGCCGGGTTCTTCATGCAGGCCATCGCGACCGTGCTCCCCCAGATGGACATCACGGGTGGACTCCGCGGCGACTATGTCCACATCCCGTTTCGTGACGACCTCACGCCGTCCAACAACGGCACGAGCACCTACAACCGCCTCTCCCCAGAGCTGGGGCTGACCTACCGGTTCACGGATGACTTCAAGGCATTCGTCGCGTACAAGAGCGGCTTCCGCGCACCAGCCCCGCTCGAGCTAGCCTGCGCCAGTCCGACCGCGCCGTGCTCCCTCCCGTCGGCGCTGGGCGCGGACCCGCCACTCAAGCCCGTGACCTCGCGCGACTTCGAGGGCGGTATCGACATCGAGTTCTCCAGTCGCACCAACCTCGACGTCGATGCGTTCTGGACCAACGTGTACAACGACATTCAGTTCGCCTCCATCGATCTCACGCACGTCTTTTTCGTGAATCTCCCCGAAACCCGACGCGCCGGCGTCGAGGCCTCGGGCCAGATCGGCCTGCCAGCCGGCGCCCGGCTGTTCGGGTCATACAGCTACGTTGCCGCGACGTATCAGAGCTCACAGGAGATCGCGACCGCGGACACCAACCCTCGCCCCACGCGCCCCGGTGACGTGTTCCCGTCGTCGCCCCTGCATCGTGGCCGGATCGGCGTGGGGATCACCCGATCGCTCGGACCGGTGCTGGTCGATGGCGAGTTCGACATGAGGGGCTACTCGTCCCAGTACCTCCGCGGCGACGAATCCAATCAGCGGCCCCAGATCCCGGGCTACACCGTGGCCGGACTCCGCGGACGCGTTCAGTATGGCCGGTACAGTGTCCAATTCCAGATCGACAACCTGTTCGATCGGCAGTACTCCACGTTCGGCATCGAAGCCCCCAACTCACTCGGACCCGTTGGCTCCAATACCTTCAATCCCAATGCGCCAACCGAACCGTTCCTGACGCCGTCGTTCCCCCGCCGATTCACCCTGACGGTCGGCGTCAGGATCTGATAGGTTGATCCGCTATGAGTG
Source organism: Gemmatimonadaceae bacterium (assembly GCA_035569435.1). GTDB lineage: Bacteria > Gemmatimonadota > Gemmatimonadetes > Gemmatimonadales > Gemmatimonadaceae > DASRDS01. Next base: position 2,410 of record DATMNB010000302.1, on the reverse strand, counting down.
TGAGCTTCATCGACCTGAGCCACACCATCGTGGACGGTCTGATCACGTACAAAGGCTTTCCGGCCCCCGTGATCTGCGACTGGATGAGCCGCGAGGCCTCCAAACAGCGATACGCCGAGGGCACGTCATTCCAGATCGGCAAGATCGAGATGATCGCCAACACCGGCACGTACATCGATAGCCCGTTCCATCGTTTCCCGGACGGCAAGGACATTTCCGAGCTCGATCTCACGAGCCTCGTCGACCTCGACGCGGTGGTCGTGCGAGCCGACCGCGCCGATCGTATAGAGCACGTCGATGTCCGCGGCAAGGCAGTCCTCGTTCACACAGGATGGGCCAAGCACTGGGCCACCGACCAGTACTTCGAGGGGCACCCATTCTTGACCGAGGCCGCCGCGGTCAGCCTGAAAGCGCGCGGCGCCGCCCTCGTCGGCATCGACTCCCTAAACATCGACGATACGTCGACGGGCGCGCGCCCCGTGCACACGACCCTGTTAGGGGCCGGCATCCCCATCGTCGAGCACCTCTGCAATCTCGATCAGCTACCGGAGTCGGGCTTCACCTTCACCGCGGTCCCGGTCAAGGTCAAAGGCATGGGAACATTCCCCGTGCGGGCGTTCGCCACGGTCCATCGGCCGAGCCGCGGCTAGACCGCCGCGACCTCTTTGTTCACCGCGGGCGCGACGCGCGTGCCCAGCAGCTCGATCGCCCGCCGCATCGTGCGATGCGCCGTGGCGCCCGTACTGAGCTGAATCGTCATCCGCTGAATTCCGCCCAGGGCCTCGTTCGTGGCAATGATCTTCTCAGCGACCGTATCAGCGTCCCCCACGAGCAACGCCCCACGCGGCCCCCGCGCCGCATCGAACTGCGCCCGCGTGACCGGCGGCCACCCCCGCTCCCGGCCAATCCGCGTGAACGTCTCCATATAGGTCGGATAGAACGCCTCGACCGCCTGCTCCGTCGTGTCGGCGAGAAACCCGATGGAATGGATGCCGACGGTGAGCTGTTCAGGCGAATGCCCGGCACGCTGCCCGGTCTCCCGATAGAGGTCGACCAGCGGCCGAAACCGCCGCGCCTCCCCACCAATGATCGCGACCATGAGCGGAAGCCCGAGCTTCCCGGCCCGGACCACCGACTGGGGCGTTCCACCGACACCGATCCATACCGGTAACGGCTGTTGCACCGGACGCGGATAGACACCTTGCCCCGTGAGCGCCGCGCGGTGCGTCCCCGACCAGTGCACCTGCGTCTGCTCCCGAATCTTGAGCAACAGATCGAGCTTCTCCGCAAAGAGCTCGTCATAGTGCTCGAGATCGTACCCGAAGAGCGGGTACGACTCAATGAATGAGCCGCGGCCGACGATGATTTCCGCGCGCCCACGCGAGATGAGATCAACAGTGGCGAACTGCTGAAAGACCCGCACGGGATCATCGGAGCTCAGCACCGTCACCGCGCTCGCCAGCCGAATGCGCGCCGTCCGCGCAGCGGCCGCCGCCAGCAGGATCGCCGGCGCCGACGCGATGAACTCGGGCCGGTGATGCTCGCCGATGCCAAACACATCGAGCCCCACCTGATCCGCGAGCTCGATCTCCGCCAGGAGATCGCTGACCCGATCAGCCCCTGCCATCGGGTCGCGCGTGGACGCGTCCAGGGCGATCGGGACGAAACTGTCAATGCCGATCTGCATAGATACCTACGGCTGGCGTAAATACGCGACGGTGGCGGCCATCACCAGGAGCACGATGGGTGGCGTCGGGTTGCCGCCAACGAGGGTGAGGTGCGCAATGATGGCGCCAACCATGACGGCGGCCAACAGAAGCGCACTGTAAAATCGAGTCCGTGGGATCAATATGCCAATCGCGCCAGCGATCTCGAGAAATCCGGTGACGTACCGGAACCACTGCCCGACCCCGATCTTGCCGAACATCTCGACCATCTGTGCCGCACCGGCGACCTTCGAACCGCCGGCACCCAGAAATGCCAGCGCAAGCAACACCTGAAGCACCCAGGCGAAGATGTTGGTCATAACGCCGCGATCGCCGCGCGCGCCGTCTCGAGCGACTTGGGCCGCTGATCGGGGATGCCCACACCCTCGGCTCGGATGAACGTGAGGTCGGTGATCCCAAAGAAGCCGAAGACCCCGCGCAGATATGTCTCCTGGTGATCCAGGAACGCTCCCGGCGTATCGGCGCCATAGAAGCCGCCGCGCGAGGATGCGATGATGACTTTCTTGGCCCCGGCCAATCCCTGCGGGCCCTTCTCGGAGTACGCGAACGTCTTCCCCTTCACGGCCAGTCGATCGATCCAGGCCTTGAGTTGACTGGGCACGCCAAAGTTGTACATCGGCACGCCGAGCACCACGATGTCCGCCGCCAGAAACTCGTCGAGCATCGCCTCACCGCACTGCACG
>DATMNB010000301.1:0-13913 GCA_035569435.1 Gemmatimonadaceae bacterium | reverse complement strand
ACGACTTGTCCCCACGCCCCCCGACGTCGAGCACGACGCCGACCCGCGTCGCGCCGCGCACCGCCGCGAGCGCCCCCCCGGAGCGAGCCGGCACGCCGAGCAAGAGCACGTGCAGCCCGAAGAGGGCCCCGAGGACGACGGAGAGTCGGCGCACAGAGGGTTGTGGTAGGATCGTGCCAAAATACGGGTTCGCGTATACTGCTATACTTCAGGCATGAACAGCAGCGTCGAACGCATTCGGACGCGGTTCCTGGTCATTGGAAGTGGCGTGGCGGGACTTCACACCGCCTGGCGAGCCTCAGCGAACGATGACGTCATCGTTCTGACCAAACGCTCGCTGTTCGACTCCTCGACCGCGTATGCCCAAGGCGGCATTGCCGCCGCCCTCGGCGCCGGCGACTCGCCCGAGCTCCACTGGAAGGACACCCTCGCCGCCGGCGGCGCGCTCTGCGACGCCGAAGCCGTCCGCGTCCTCGTCGAGGAAGGCCCCGCGCGCGTCCTCGAGCTCCAAACCGCAGGCGCCGAGTTCGACCTCACGCCCGACGGCCAACTCTCGCTCGGCAACGAAGCCGCCCACTCCGCCAAGCGCATCGTCCACGCCCACGGCGACCAGACCGGCGCCGAAGTCGCCCGCGCTCTCGCCCAGAAGGTGCGCGAGAGCCCGCGCATCAACGTCCTCGAAACCGCTCGCGTCCTGGATCTCATCGTCTACGGCGAGACCGTCTACGGCGTGAAGGCCAGCGTCGCCGGCCGCCCCGTCGAGATCATCGCCGACGCCACCGTCCTGGCCACCGGCGGATGCGGCCAGGTCTACCGCTACACGACAAATCCGCAAGTGGCGACCGGCGACGGCTACGCCATCGCCCACCGCGCCGGCGCGACGCTCGCCGACATGGAGTTCGTCCAGTTCCATCCGACCGCGCTCGACACGCCGGAGAACCCGCTCTCGCTCATTTCGGAAGCCGTCCGCGGTGAAGGCGCGACATTGCTCAACGCCGAAGGCACGCGCTTCATGCCCGCCCGCCACCGACTCGCCGAGCTCGCGCCCCGCGATGTCGTGGCGCGCGAGATTTTCCGCGAGCGTCAACGCACGGGCGCCGTGTATCTCGATGCCCGCATGCTCGACGAACGATTCGCCGCGCGATTCCCCGGCATCTTTGCCATCTGCATGGCCCGCGGCATCGACCCCCGCCACGACCTCATCCCCGTCACCCCCGCCGCGCACTACATGATGGGAGGCGTTGTCGTCGACCTGGCCGGCCGCACGAGCCTCGAGCGCCTCTATGCCTGCGGCGAGGTCTCGCGCACGGGCGTCCACGGCGCCAACCGCCTGGCCTCCAACTCGCTCCTCGAGGGCCTCGTGTTCGCCGAACGCGTGGCCCGCGACATGGGCACGCTCTCACCCCTCGATCGCCAACCCCCCGCACTCGACGCGTGGTCCGTACCGCTCTTGGTCGACCGCGGCGCCGCCCAGGTCGCCGCCGACGCCGTGCGCACGGTCATGTGGGAACACGCCGGCATCGCCCGCACCGCCAAGGGCCTCCGCACGGCCGTCGCCCGCCTCGCCGAGATCGCCGACCGGCTCCCCGTCGGCGCCACGGAAGAGTCCAACATGGTCGACACCGCCCGCCTGATCGCCGAGGCCGCGCTCTTGCGGAAAGAATCGCGCGGCGGGCACTTCCGGTCGGACTTCCCCCGACCTGAGCACACCTGGCAAGGACGACACATAGAATGGTAGAAAAGACCGTGCTCGACGAAACTGTTCTCATAGATGAAATCCGCTCGTTAGCGCGCGAGCGCAACGCAGTGATCCTGGCGCACAATTACGAGCGGCCAGAAATCCAAGACCTCGCCGATTTCGTCGGCGACTCCCTCGGCCTCTCCCGCGAAGCCGCCGCTACGTCCGCCGACGTCATCGTTTTTTGTGGCGTCCACTTCATGGCCGAGACGGCCGCGATCCTCTCACCCGCCAAGACGGTCCTCCTTCCGGACATGGCGGCAGGCTGCTCCCTGGCCGCGACGATCGACGCCGACCAGCTCCGCGCGTGGAAAGCCGAGCACCCCGGCGCCGTCGTCGTGTCGTATGTCAACACGACCGCCGAGGTAAAAGCCGAAAGCGACTACTGCTGCACGTCCGGCAACGCCGTCGACATCGTGAACTCGATCCCTGCCGACCAGGAGATCCTCTTTCTCCCCGACATGTTCCTCGGCGCCCACGTCCAACGCCTGACCGGCCGCGAGAACATGCATATCTGGATGGGCGAGTGCCACGTCCACGCCGGGATCGACCCGGAGCACATCGCCCTCCAACGCTCGGCCCACCCGGACGCCGAGTTTCTGATCCACCCCGAATGCGGCTGCGCCACGAGCGTGGTCGAGGCCGTGTCGGCCGGCGCCGTCGACCCCGAGGGCGTCCATATCCTGTCCACCGAGGGCATGATCCGCCGCCCCCGCCAGACCTCGGCAACCGAGTTCATCATTGCCACCGAGGTCGGAATCCTGCACCGCTTGCGCCGCGAGAACCCCGGGAAGACCTTCTACCCGGCAAATGACCGGGCCGTGTGCGCCTACATGAAGGTGACCACATTGCCTAAAGTCCACGCCGCATTACGGTTAATGCAGCACCGCATCACCGTGGCGCCCGAGATGGCCAGGCGGGCGCGGCGGGCGATCGAGCGAATGGTGGCGATCGGCGGCAGCCAGACGCCGCATACCCCACTCTCACCGGCGCCAGAGCCGGCCGCTGACCCTGGCGAATAGCCTGGGACCGCACGCCGCCCTTGGCCGCCCACCGGAGGGTTGTTGCATGACCGAACAACAAGAGCAGCCGGGCGACAGCACCAGCAAGCGACGGCCGTCCAAGCCGCGCACGATCACCCCGAGCGAGCTCCCGTCGCTCGGGGCGACTGAGGGGCGGATCGCGTTTCCACTCGGCCAGGCGGCATTGGCCGCCGTCGTCCACGCTGCCCTCAACGAGGACGGCGCGTTCAACGACATCACGACGATCGCCACCGTGGTCAGCACCCGGCGCGCCCGCGCCATGGTCGTCGCCCGCCGCGCGGGCGTCGTCTCGGGCGTGCCGCTGGCGCTCGAGGCGTTCCGTCAGTTGAACCCCAAGGTCACGATGCGGGTCGACGTCGAGGACGGCGGCCACGTCAAAGCCGGGACGCCGATCATTTTCATTAGCGGGCACGCCCGCGGCATGCTCTCGGCCGAGCGCGTAGCGCTCAACTTCATGCAGCACCTGTCGGGCGTCGCGACCCTGACGGCGCAGTTTGTGGAGGCCGTGCGGGGAACGCGCGCGCGGATCGTGGACACGCGCAAGACGACGCCGGGGTGGCGCCAGCTCGAGAAGTACGCCGTGCGCTGCGGCGGCGGCCAGAACCACCGCATGGACCTCGCCAGCTCGGTCCTCATCAAGGACAACCATCTCGCGGCGCTCGATGGCAACGTCCAGCTCGCGGTCCAACGCGCGCGCGAAGTCGCGCCGCCGGCCGCCCGCATCGAAGTCGAGTGCGAGAACATCGCCCAGGTCGAGGCGGCGCTCGAGGCGAATGCCGACATCATCCTGCTCGACAACATGACGCCGGCCCAACTCGCCGAGTCGGTGACGCTCGTGGCTGGCCGCGCGATCGTCGAGGCGTCGGGACGCGTGCGCCTGGAGAACGTCCGGGCGATCGCCGACACAGGTGTCGACTGGATCTCGGCCGGATCACTCACCCATTCCCCACCGGCGCTCGATCTGGCGCTCGACTTCGACTAGCACTTCAACGACCGGACGGATCGACACGCACATGCCGCGCGACGGAGTGGTCAACAGGCGTCTCCGCCGGCGTGTCGCGGTGGCCACCACGGTGCTCGCCGTCCTCATCGCCGGCGCGCTCCTGGTGACCTGCCCGGGGCACGTCCACGGCAACGCTGTTGTCGCCCGCGACTCGACACCTCGTCTTCCCGACCTGACCGGCACGTGGGTCATCAACATCGCCAGGAGCACCTTTGGCGGCCCACCGCCCAAAGCCGATACCGCGACCTACAAGCGCGATGGCTACGTCTATCACGTGACACAAGCCGTTGACCAGGGCCAGGGCCTCGTCCATCTCGAGAGCCAGTGGCCCACCGACAGCGGCGAAGTCACGGACTCGCTTCCCGATGGCACCATCGTTCACGTGAAAGCCCACGTCGAACGCGGCGTCCAGCTCTTCACGATGAGCCTCGCGCAACGCGGCCAGACCGCAACGATGTCCGGCCGCATCGAGGTCGCGCCCGACCGCGCGACCTTTACACGCTACCTTACCGTCGTCCCGTCCGGCGGTGAGCCCGTGAACCTTCGGCTGGTGTACGTCAAAAAATCTTAGCCACGAAGTGGCGGGTCCTCGTAGCCTTCGGACTCGTGTACCTGATCTGGGGGTCGACCTACCTCGGAATCTTTTACGCGATCCAGACCGTGCCGCCGTTCCTCATGGCCGGCGCGCGCTTCTTCCTGGCCGGGCTCATTCTGTATGCGGTGAGCCGCTTCCGGGGCACACGGCCTCCCACCCGCGCGCAGTGGCGTAACGGCGCCCTCGCCGGCACCCTCCTCCTCCTCGGCGGGAACGGCCTCGTGACCTGGGCCGAGCAACGCGTCCCGTCGGGCGTCACCGCCTTGGTCGTGGCGACGTCCTCCGTCTGGATGGTGCTCATCGCGTGGGCCGCCGGCGCCGGACGCCCCGCAGGGCGCGCATGGGCCGCCATCGCCTGCGCTCTGCTTGGCGTTGCCCTGCTTGTGAGATCTGGTGTCGACCCCATCGGCGCCGCGGCGCTGGTGGTGAGCGCCCTCACCTGGGCCCTCGGCACGATCGTCGCCCGCCGCACCGACCTCCCGCAGTCCACCCTGTTGGCGACCGCCATCGAGATGCTCACTGGCGGCGCGGCCCTCATCGTTGCCGCCATCGCGGTGGGCGAACCAATGCACCTCACCCACATCTCGCACACCTCGCTCCTCGCCTTCCTCTACCTGGTCACCGTCGGCTCCCTCGTCGGCTACTCGGCGTATACGTACCTGGTCGCCAACACCACTCCCGCCAGGCTCGGCTCCTACGCCTACGTCACCCCCGTCGTCGCCGTGACCCTGGGCTCGACCATCGCCCACGAGCCCCTCGCCCCGCGCACGATCGTCGCCACCATCGTCATCGTCCTGGCGGTCGCAATTTTATCCTTCCGCCGGTAGATGCCACCCGACCCCTGGAAGCAGCGCATCGCGGCACGCGCCGCCCTCGGGATCGGCCTCCTCATCGCGGCCCTCGCGGTCCTGCTCGTCTGGTACTACCACGCCCGCCGCACCCAGACCGTCGTCATCGCCGTCCTCCCCTTCCGGTCGGATCGGACCAGCGGCGGCCTCGCCGCAACGATGACCGACTCCCTCGCCCACCAGCTGGCCCGCGTTCGCGGCTTCATCATCCTGCCTACGATCCGCACCGCCGACTACCGCACGCCACGCGATTCCGCCCACACGATCGCCCGCACACTCGGCGTGCGCTATCTCGTCCTGGGCCGCGTCGACCACGCGCCCACCGCTGACACCCCGGACCGCATCCTCGTCGACGCCCGCCTCGTCGATACCGAAGATTCCCCGCCAACGACCGGCCAGATCATTGTCACGACGCGCGCGGACCTCTGCCCCTCGGTGTCCACCATCGTGCACGATATAGCGGCCCACTTTGCCCGCGCCCCCCACGGCCACCCGTGGGGGCCCGGCGGCACGACAGGCTGCGCGCCGCCGGCCCTGTTTGAGGAGTCGGACGACCCGGGCGCTTAAACCGACGTGCGTGACCATTACATTTGAGGCTCACGGTCTGGGCCTCAAGGGTGCGCACTGAATAAGAAGCTGCTCGTCCTCATCATTACGGCGGGCGTGGACATGATGGGGACGTTCCTCGTGCTCCCCCTCTTGCCGTTCTACGCCAAAGAGCTCGGCGCGAGCGCGTTCGTGTACACGTGTCTCGTCTCCGCCTTCAGCCTCGCCACACTGATTTCGGCCCCGTTCTGGGGCCGCTTTTCCGATCAGCATGGGCGCCGCCCCGCCCTCATGATCTCCCTCGGCGCCTCGGCGATGGCCTATCTCGTCTTTGGCTTCGCCACGTCGCTCTGGATGCTCCTCATCTCCCGCCTCGTGCAGGGCGCGGGCGGCGGCACTGTCGGCGTCATCCAGGCGTACCTGACCGACGTCACCAAGTCCAAGGATCGCGCCAAGGCGTTGGGGTGGCTCTCGGCCGCGACCAACTTTGGCGTGATGGTCGGACCCGCGCTCGGCTCACTGGCCGTGCTCTTTGGCCGCGTGCCGCTCAGCCCCGGCGCCCATCCCTTCATGCTCGGCCGCACCGCGCCCGGCGTCCTGGCCGCGCTGGTCTGCGCGATCAACATGGTCTTCGTCTGGACCTACCTCGACGAGTCGCGTGCCCCTCGCCCGGCCGGCAGCTCGACCGATCGCGCCCGCACGATCATGTGGAAGATCGTCCGCCACTCCAACGCGCCGGCCTCGCGCCTGATCGCGATCTACGCCGTGGGCCTCGGCGCGTTCTACGGCAGCACGTCGATCCTCGCCTACTTCATGAACCTCCGGTTCGGCGTCACCAAGGAGACGATCGGCTACTTCTTCACCTACGTCGGCTTCATCTCGATCGTCGCCCGCGCCGGCCTGCTGGGCTACGCCATCGATTGGCTCGGCGAAGCGCGCCTCTCGCGCGTCGGCACCGTGATGCTCGTCCTCGGCTTGATCTTCGTCCCGCTCGCGCCGACGATCCCGCTCTTCGCCATCGCCTCGGCAATGTTTCCGCTGGGGACGGCCTTCATGTTCCCCTGCGTGACCGCCATCCTGTCACGCGTCATCCCACAGGACGAGCGCGGCGCCTACATGGGCGCCCAGCAAGCCTTCGGCGGGATCGCCCGGGTGCTCTTCCCCTTGGCGGCCGGCGTTCTCTACGACCACTTCATCCCCGGCGTCCCCTTCTGGTGCGGCGCCGTCGTCGTCGGCGCCACGCTCTTGCTCGGCCTCGACATGGAGAGCTACGTTCGCCCTCCGACCACCGAAGTCGAACGCGAGACGGTAGTCCGTGAGGCAGGCGAACCAGTCGGTCAATAGGAGATGGCTGTGACAGACGACATATCGCGTCGCGACCTGCTGCAGGCCGCGGGCGGATTCACGTTTCTGGCGCTCCTCCCCGTGGGTACCGGCGGCTTTCTTGTTGGCGCCGACGCTGACGCCCAGCAACCCGCGCCCGGCGGACTCCCTCCGGCCCCGCTGCTCTACACCGCCCTCCCCTACATCCAACCGGGCCCCGAGGGCAGCCTCAAATCCGGCGCCGAATCCGTCGTTCTCGCCTGGCAAACCGAAGACCGCCAAGCGGAGTTTACGGTCGACTACGGCCCGACGACGACCTACGGCCACCACGCGCCGATCGCCATGGCGACCCGCGCCACGGGCTCCGACGGCAACCGCCGACGCAACTACACGGCCACGCTCACCAAGCTCGCCCTGGCCACGCCCTACAAGTATCGGCTCCGCCAGGGCACGCAGGTGATCGCCGAAGGCTTCTTCACCACCCGCAAACCCCGCGGCGCGCCAGTCCGCATCGTCTCCTTTGGCGATAACGCGTTTGGGGACGTCGCCCAACGCGCGATCGCCTACCAGGTCTACAAGGCCCGCCCGGATTTGGTGCTCAACACGGGCGACAACGTCTACGACTCGGGCCTCGACAACGAGTACGAGCGCTACTTCTTCCCCGTCTACAACGCCGAGGGCGCGGGCGCCCGCATCGGCGCCCCACTGGTGAGCACCGTCCCGTTCTACACGGTGATCGCCAACCACGACGTGCACGGCAAGGACGCCGCCGGCCGCCCGGCGGTCGACTTCGAGACGTCGCCGGATTCGTTGGCGTACTTCACCGCCATGCACCTCCCGCTGACCGGCACGCCGGTCCCGCCCCAGTCCCCGCCGATTATCGGATCGCCCGCCGCGTTCGAGCGCTTCCGCGAGTGCGCCGGCCAACGATTCCCGACCCAGGCCAACTACTGGTTCGACGTCGGCGACGCGCGCATCCTCTGCCTCGACGCCAATACCTACGTCGACCCGACGCATCCCGAGTGGGCACGCTTCATTCAGTCGGCCTTGGGCTCAACGGACGCCCGCTGGCGCCTGGTGGCCTTTCATCACGGCCCGTTCAACATCGGCAACGAGCACTACAAAGAACAACACATGCGCATCCACGCCCCGCTCTTCGAGCAACTGGGCGTGGACGTCGTCCTGAGCGGCCACGAACACTCCTACCAGCGCACCCGCCCACTCCGCTTCCGCCCCGCGGGTCCCGGCCGGGCCGCGCTGGTCGATGACGATGACGACCGCCGCGTCCCCGGCACCTTCATCGTCGACCACACTTTTAATGGGACCACCGCCACCACGCCGCTCGGCGTGATCTACATCATCACCGGCGCGGGCGGCGCCGACCTCTACGACCCTGGCTTCACCGACAGGCCCGACCTCTGGCTCCACGACGACGACGGCCGCATCCCCTACGTCGACCGCGTCGTCACCGACCGCCACTCCTTCACGATCCTCGACGTCCACCGCGACGCCCTGACCATCACCCAGGTAGACCAATGGGGCCACGACGTCGATCGCATCAAAATCACCAAGCCGTCCTAGCCCTCGTCGCCGTCCTGGCGTCGGCGCACACCGCGCCAGACGCCCGGCGTCTCCGAACCGGCCAGTTCACGTACCAGGACCTGGACCACGGCAAGCCAGTCGGCGCGTCGCACCTCAGGATCCGCACGCGCTCCGACGGCCGCTACGAGTTCTCGGCGAGCATCACGGGCAACATCCAGGAACAGTGGCTGTCCATCGCCACCCCCGCGTTCGAGCCGATCTCCGCGACGCTCACGATCGGCCCCAACCCTCCGGTCTTCGCGATCACCTACCACGCCGGCCGCGTCACGGGCGTCGCCCGCACCCGCGCGGTCGATGCGCTTGTCCCACCCGGCATCATCGACCAACGCATTGACTGGGCCGCCGTCGCCGCGAGCGATCTCGACACCGACCGCACCTTCGCCTTTGCCGTCTACGATCCGGCGCTAGGTGTGAGTCGCGCGACGGTTCACGTCGGCGCCCTCGAGCGCGTCCAGGTCCCTGCCGGCACCTTCGATGCCTACCGCGTCACGTATCGGATTGAGAAGTCGACCGGTGCCGAGGCGTATCAGGTCCTCGTCACCCGCGACCAGCCCCGCATGATGGTCCGCGAAGAGTTCGCCAACGGGATCGTCACCGATCTCACCGAGGCAGAACCCTAGAACGGCACTGAGGAGACCCGCCACTCCCCCGTCCGAGCGTCAACGACGAAGAACTTGTCGATCACAGAGCCGTCGTCCACGATGTCCCCGGTGATGTGCTCCGCCGTCACGCTCGTTACCCGCAATGCGTCGGCGGCGATGCCACGCGCCGCCCAAATCAACCCCCGCCGTCCATACAGGGCGATGTCCGTGTCGCCTATAATGCAGAGCGCATCCGCACCTGGAACCCGCCACACCTGCTGCACGCGGACCAGTTGCACGCGTTCGTATTTCGGCGGATTGAAGACCTCAACCAGGTAACCCTCACCGTTCGCGACAACGCACAGTTGATCTGACGTCGGTCCACAATAGAGGCCAGTCAGGTCTCCGACGCCCCCCGCGAAGTGCCCGATCCACGCCTCCGCATCCGCGTACGGGACAACCGCCACGCGAGGCCCCACCAACTCACGAGCTGGACCGGCAGGAAAGCGGAACAGCCGCTCGCCGCTCCTGATGTCCGGGTTGGCGCGGCAATAGAACGTCGGACTGAACCCGAGCTGCTGCAGTTGAAACTGGACGCTCATTGGCCTCCCCGCCGTTCACGCCGCCGAAAATCCGCGACCTTCGCTTTGTTGCCACACCCCGCCATCGAGCACCACCGCCGCGCGCCTGCCCGCGACCCATCCACAAATAACAACGCACACGTCTCCCCCGCGCACTGCCGGATGCGCGCGGCCTGCTCGCCACCGAGGAGCTCGACCCCGTCCCGCGCGATCGACACCAGGAGTGACGTGACACTCCCCGTGACGTGTGTCCGTCCATCGGCCCCCAACTGTGGCGCCGCCGCCTGCCCCGCCGCGCACCGATTGAGCAGCCGCCGATCACTCGGCGACAACCGCTCATGCCGCGCCCGCGCGACCGCCAGCCGGTAGAGCACCTCCCGCAGCGTCCGCGCCCGCGCGAGATCCGCATCCGTCGCGGTTGGGACGCCGGCCGTCAGTCCCGCCGCCACCAACCACCGCGCCAGATCATGCGGCGACTGTAGCAACTCCCGCGGCTGTTCCCGCCGCCTGGCCGCCAACGTCGCCGCCAGATCCAACGCCACATGCCCGCCCCGGAACTTGAACCCGTCCCGGATCTCTCCCGCCACGCCCGCCTGCGCCATGATCCCCGACACCACCTTGACAGGTTACCCAAAGTATACCAGCCTTTCCCTGTAACTGGTTTATTAGGTTACCCTATCAGGGAAGGGATCCGATGCGCGCACTCACCCGCCTAGTCGTCGCTGCCTGCCTCCTCACCGCCCCCACCCTCGCCGCGGCCCAGACCTCGCCCCTCGCCGGCACCTGGATCCTCCGCGCCGCCGACGAGCTCCGCCCCGACGGCTCCCGCGTCCCTCAGTACGGTGCCACTCCCCAGGGCATCCTGATGATCGACGCCGACGGCCGCTACTCCCTCCAGATCTTCCGCGCCGACCGCCCCAAATTCGCCTCCGGCGACAAACACCGCGGCACCCCCGAGGAGTACGCGTCCACCACCCTCGGCATGAGCACCCACTCCGGCCGCATCGCCATCGACTCGGCCACCCACACTCTGACCTTCAGGATCGCCCTCGCCTCATTCCCCAACTGGGAACACACCGAACAAAAACGCCCCTTCACTCTCTCGGGCGACGGCAACGATCTCAGTTATCAGGTCCCCCCCACCGCCCACGGCGACGGCACCACCGCGATCTCGGTCTGGCGACGCGCCACACCGGGCGCATAACGTATGGTTCGTGAATCGACGCGCCCTACTGTGTCTATCGCTCATAACGGCATCGGCGGGCGCGCAAGCACCGCCGGTGATTCGCCTCTGGGACGGACCGGCGCCAGGGGCGCTCGGCCCGGACGACATGGACGTGCCAACGCTGACCGTGTATCTCCCACGGTCAGCGCCGGCGATCCCCACCGCGATTGTCGTCTGTCCCGGCGGGTCCTACATGAACCTGGCGACGGACTACGAAGGCAAACAGGCCCAGGAATATCTCAACTCGCTGGGCATTGCGGTCTTCGTCCTCAAGTACCGCCTAGGCCCGCGCTACCACCACCCGGTGGAACTGGGCGACGCGCTCCGAGCGATCCGCCTCGTACGCTCCCGGGCCGCTGAGTGGCATATAGCGCCAGACCGCGTCGGCATCCTGGGATTCTCCGCAGGCGGCCATCTGGCCGCGACGGCGTCGACGCACTTCGACCGCGGCAACGCGAGTGCCGCGGATCCGCTCGAGCGGCTGAGCAGCCGGCCGGATTTCGCGGTCCTCGTGTATCCGGTCATCTCAATGACCGAACCGTGGACGCACCAGGGGTCAAAGACGATGCTGCTCGGCGATCACCCGGATCCCGCAGTCGCACGCAGTCTGTCGAACGACCTGATGGTGACCGCCGAGACCCCGCCGACATTCCTCATGCACACGAATGCCGACACAGAAGTGCCGGCCGAGAACAGCGTCTCGTACTATCTCGCATTGCGAAAGGCCGGCGTGCCCGCCGAGTTGCACATATTCCAGAATGGGCGGCACGGAATCGCGCTGGCCCAGAACGACGCGGTCCTCGGAGAGTGGCCGCGGTTGCTGGCCAACTGGCTCGGGACGAACGGACTGCTGCGGTAGCGCACCTGAATGGGGTTCAGGGGTCGCGGGTTCAAATCCCGCCGTCCCGATTGAGTTGCAACGACGTACAAAATCGAAGATTAACGGGGGCCCGTTGGGGCCCGTTTCTCGCACCGACCGCGCAGTCGCGCAGCTTCCGCTCCTCGCTCATCACGGCGAGGAGCGTTTCGTAATCCGGTCGTGCGTAGCAGGTGAGCAGTGTAGCGGTGCCCTTCCAACCGCCCGCTTCGGCGACGTCGGTCACGGAGAGGCGCTTCCGCTCCGTCGCCCACTTCCTCCGGTACGGGTGCCAAAGCCCACTATCGAGCTTCGGCAAGCCCGCCTTGCGCTCGGCGTGCGCCAGCCACTTGTCGAACAGGTGCCGGTCCATCGCTTTGCTGGCATCGTGCTCGGCGCCGAACATGAGGCTGCCGACCGCGCTTAGCTCCCGCTGGAACTGTCGCAACTCGTCCAGCAGTCGGACGGGCACGGGCACTATCGCCTCGCGCCGTTTCTTGTCCGCCTCGGCACGCCACCGAATCGTGCCGGCCGTCCAGTCGACGTCTTCCCACTGTAGTTGCCGAATCGAACCGCGCCGCCGGCCGGTGGCCTCCCCAGCACGAGGGCGAATTCCATCTTGATGCACCGTTCGCGATCGGCGTGGGTTGTCTTGAGCAGCGGCTTACGGTCAATGTGGGCCGGCGTCGCCCATCGCGCATTTCGTGCGCGACCGCTGGCTGGTCGTTGGCGCGCGGGTAACGCGCTTACCGAGCTTGACAAGCCGAACCGCGATTGTCACTCTATGCGTCCAATGCGCCTCCCCATCGTGCTCGCCAGTACCATAGCGGTCGGCTGGCCGATCGTGTCGACGGCGCAGACGACATCAGCGTCCATCGACGTACCGGCATGGCTGTTCCCGCTTCCGGCACAGGCGACCACGGTGACGCCCGACAGTGTGCTGCTGAGACGAGTTCCAGGAAGTCAGGCGGCGTTCACCGAGGCCAGGCTAGCCGACCGGTTCGACGTCGCCGATTGGCATCCAGAGTCGCACCCGGCGATGCCGGACATCGTCGCGCACGGGCGCAAGTCGCCCGTCTTCGCCTGCGCGTACTGTCACCTGCCGGACGGATCCGGACGGCCCGAGAACGCGATGCTCGCAGGTCTCCCAGTCGCCTACATCGAGCAGGAGGTGGCCTACATGAAGTCGGGTGCGCGGCACAGCGCGTGGCGGGCGCCGTACAGTCCGAGCGACAACATGCGTCAGGTCGCCTATGGCGCGACGGCCAAGGAGGTTGCCGAAGCGGCGCGCTACTTTTCCCGCCTCCCGGCGCGGCAGCGTTCGCGGGTTGTCGAGACGGCGACGATTCCGCGGGCCGAACCCGCGCTGGGCGTGTACGTGCCGGCGCGGCGTGGCGGTGTCGAACCGCTTGGACAGCGACTCATCGAAATGCCCGCCGACCCATTGCGCCACGAACTGCGCGACCCGTTGGTCGGCTACGTCGCCTACGTACCCCCTGGCAGCATCGCGCGCGGACGCGTGATCGCAACCGAGGGATCCCTTGATACTCCGCCATGCGTGAGTTGCCATGGGCCAGGACTCGGCGGTGTCGCACCCGAGGCGCCGCCGCTCGCCGGGCGTTTCCCGTCCTACGTGCTGCGTCAGCTTATCGCGTTCCGAACCGGCGCACGCTCGACCCCGGCCAGCACCCCGATGGGGCTCGTGGCGGCGACGCTCACACTCAACGACATGATCGCCGCGGCGGCCTACGCCGGTTCGCTCAGTCCGTGAGTGTCACATAGCGTCGCGATAATCGGGCAGACGTGCGCGTGTACAACCCATTGAACACGTTCCGCCACGTCTTGCCACCGTCCGCACCCCGAGAGACCTGGCCGTGTGATCGTCGGCCGTCGCCTGCGTACGAATACTGCCATCGCGTGGGTGCCCCGAGCGTGCCGAACTGCGAACGACAATGGAAGGAAGCGGTGGCGC
>DATMNB010000300.1:0-20673 GCA_035569435.1 Gemmatimonadaceae bacterium | reverse complement strand
TCGACGATCTCGTCGCGCAGCTCCAACGCGTGTACGGGAGCGGGCTGGTGGCGGTCGTTCTGTTTGGATCGGCCGCGGCCGGCGAGCACATCGCCGGACGGTCCGACTATAATGTGTTGGTGCTGGTCGACGCCGTGAATGTCGAACGGCTCCGGGCCATGGCCGCGGCGCTGATCGGGTGGCGCAAGGCCGGGCACGCGGCGCCGCAGCTCATGACGGTCGCCGAGTGGCGGTCGGCGGCGGATGCCTTCCCGATGGAGTACGCGGATATCATCGAGCGGCACCGGGTGTTGTTTGGAACGGCGCCGTTTGAGGGGATCCGGGTCGCGCCGCGCGATCTCCGGGTGCAGGTCGAGCACCAGGCACGGGGGAAGTTGCTCCAGCTCCGGCAGCGGGTGCTTGGGACGGGCACGTCGCCTGATCCGGAGATCATCGAGCTCCTGGCCGGCGCATCGAGCACGATCATGATCGTCTTCCGAGGCCTCGAGCGGTTGCACGGGGCGGTGCCGGACGCTGACAACGAGGCGCTCGCACGAGGGGTCGCGTCGCGGGTCGGGTTTGACCCTGACCCATTTGTGCGGGTCATTCGGCACGTCCGGGGGACGGAGCGGATCGTGGTGAACCAGGCCGTACCGGTTCTTGACGGGTATTTGACAGGTTTGGAGCGGGTCGTCGGGCATGTTGACGGCTTGGTGGTGTGACGGGCGCGCGGTGCGTCTCGTCGTGCTCCGACACGCTCGCCTCGAGGAATGGGATGCAGAGATTGATGTTGGGTATGGTGGTGGTCGCGATCGGTGCGGTCGCGGGGTGCAAGGACAAGACGCCGGAGCCGGCCAAGCCAGTTGTGGCCGCGGTGGACACCACGCCGGTGGATTTGTCAAAGCTCAAGACGGCGATTCCGCAGGCCGCGCCGGACACGTTTACGCCGCCCAAGCCGGAACCCGCCCAGCCAGAGGTTCCGGCCTATCCGCCGGCGCCGCCGGCGCTCATGGAGTCGGTCAACCGGGAGCAGGCATTTTCCCGGTTCTGCTTCGAGGAGTTTGGGCAGAAGATCGACCCGTCGCTCCGGGGTGGGGTGGCGATGCTGGTGACCGTGGGCGGGCAGGGGGTGAGCGACGCCCGGGTGGCGCGGTCGCGGTGGTCCTCCAAGACGCCGGGTGATGCGGTAAACGGGTGTCTGAATGAGAAGGCCAAACTCGCGTGGAAGCTCGAGCCGGGCGAGGTCAAGTCGGGCGAGTACGTGGTGCAAATGAGCTTTCGCGGTACGTAACTGCAGCTAACTCCGAGGATAGTCATGGCGATGCGACGTGGCATGCGTGCGGTTCCGTTGGCGTTGGCGCTGGTTGGAACCGTGGGTGTGACTGGCTGCGGTTACAATGCGATTCAGCGGTTGGACGAGACCGCGAACCAAGCCCAGCACAACATCGAAGTCCAGTTGCAGCGCCGGAACGATCTCATTGGGAACCTGGTCGAGACGGTGAAGGGGCAGGCAAAGCAGGAGCTGGACGTGTTCAAGGGCGTCGCGCAAGCGCGATCGGGGCTGACGGACGCGATCAATAGCCATGATCCGCAGAAGATGGCGGACGCCAACCTGCAGCTGTCGTCGCAGGTGACGATCCTGAACCGGTCGGTCGCGGAGGCGTATCCGCAGCTCAAGTCGGACCAGGCGTTCCTGCGGTTGCAGGATGAGCTGACGGGGACGGAGAATCGGATCGCGGTGTCGCGGACCGACTATAACGAGGCGGCCGGAACGTACAACGCTTATATCCGGCAGTTCCCGCAGGTGGTCACGGCGCGGATCAGTGGGGCCAAGCCTCGCACGTACTTCACGGCGACGGCGGAGTCGCAGACGGCGCCCAAGGTCGACTTCTCGACGAAGCCGGATACCAGTCGGAAGTAGCGCGACCTGATTAGAAATTGCTCAGAATGGTCGAGCTCAGCCCCCTTGGCGAGCTCGACCATTCACGTTTAACACACCAAGTACTTACGATTTCTTGACATCGTGCGTACCTGATCCTACGATAGCCCTCGTTCCAGACCGAACGGAGCAAACATCGGACGTGGGCCTTGGCCCGCGCGCCGAAGGCTTGTGCTCCCGTCGGACATCGAGAGGCGGCACTTCGCTCAGGAGGACGACGACCGTATTCCGCTGTTCACGTTCATGCTCATGTTCGTGCAACGGGCCCGTATGGGGCGGCACGCTACCGACACTTTGGTAATCGCAAACGCAACCTCAGTAGGAGGGGTGGTGAGAATTCGTTCGTCAATCGCGACGGTGCTGGCGCTCGCGCTCGCGGTCGCGGGACAAGCGTCCGGGCAAGAGCCGACGCGCATAACAGGGCGGGTGGTCGACGCCGCGGATCAGCGGCCGATTGTGGCCGTGCAGGTCACGGTAACGGGAACGACGGTCGGGGCTTCGTCGAACGACAGCGGACGCTTTGTGATCCGCGCCCCGTCCGATGCCAAGAGCCTGAGCTTCCGGCGCATCGGGTACGTGCCGACGGTGGTTCCGGTTACGGCTGGCGTCACCGAGTACACGGTCTCGCTCAAGCGCGACGTGCTGCAGCTGGAGCGGCAGGTCGTGACGGGCGTCGCGACGACGGTGTCGACCAGAAACTCGGCCACCGACGACCCGGTGATCAGTGGGCAACAGCTCAATGGCGCGCCGACGGCGACGTTGGAAAACGCGCTGCAAGGCAAAATCGCCGGCGTCCAGGTCGACCAGAACTCTGGCGCTCCTGGTGGCGGCTTGCAGGTGCAGGTGCGCGGTGTGACGTCGATCTTCGGCAATACCCAGCCGCTATACGTCGTCGATGGCGTCATCTATAACAACGGCGTCAACATGACGGGCTTGAACGCCGTCTCGGCGTCGGCCAGCAACCAGGTCAACCCGGTTGGCCCGTCAGACCAGGACCAGAGCGTCAACCGTATCGCCGACATCAACCCGAACGACATCGAGTCGATGCAGGTGCTCGAGGGCGCCGCGGCGTCGTCGATCTACGGCAACTTGGCGGCGGCTGGCGTCGTGCTGATCACGACAAAGAAGGGGACGCAGGGCAAGCCACAGGTCGACGTCTCGCAGAAGTTCGGGACGTTCAACCTCGAGCATGAGCTCCCGGTCAGGCATTTCTCGTTGGCCGAGGCGTACGCCGATGGCATCGGGAGCGGCCTGATGGACTCGGCCCAGGTCCTGCAGAGCTTCAACGCCTGCAAAGGCTTCTGCGATTACCAGAAGGGTCTGTACGGCGGTGGCGAGCTGTCGAACGAGACCGACGTCAGTGTGCGCGGTGGCACGCCGACGTCCACGTATTTCGTGTCGGGACAGACGAAGTATGACAACGGTCTGCAGATCAACACCGGCTACAACAAACAGACCGTCCGGGCGTCGATCACCGAGCACCTGTTCAACACGATCACGGCGTCAGGGAACATCGGCTACACGTCCTCGATGACCCGGACGGGTGTCAACGGCAATGACAACCTGGGCATCGCCGGATACGATGTGATCTCGTACACGCATTCGTGGTTCAACATGGCCGCGCACCCACGCGTGCCGCTCAGCTCGCTCGGCCAGCTTGGCGGGTACACCCAGAACATATTCGGCCCCGCCAACGCGTTCCAGGATGCCAACTTCATCCAGACCCCCGATGAGGTGAACCACACCACCTTGGGTGGTACCATCGACTGGAAGGCGTTCACGACGGAGCACCAGAGCCTCGATTTCAACGTGCTGGGTGGAGCAGACTTCACCAACGAGCACGTGTTCTTTTACGCGCCTCCCGGGTTGTTTGTCGAGCAGTTGGCGCCGGCCTTTCCCGGCGTCTCGACGGCCAACGATGGGTACGCCCGGCTGTCGAACTACTCGGTCAGCATCATTCACCACCTGACGATCTCCGGCATCAACGCGACGACGTCGATCGGTCTGACGCGCGATAAGAATGAGCAGTACCAGGTGGCCAACACCGGGCAGAATTGCACCGCGGGACTGCAGAGCTTCTACAACGGCTGCGTGGTCCAGTCGCAGTTCGCCGGGCACACGCAGGTCAACAACCAGGGGTACTACGGGCAGGAACAGCTGCTGCTGTTCAACGAGACGCTCGCCCTGACCGGTGGTGTGAACGCCCAGCGGAGCACGAGCGACGGCGGCGTGAATCGCTACTATGCGTTTCCCAAGGTGGCCGGCTCGTATCGCTTTGTGAACATCGTTCCAGGGTTGGACGAGCTCAAGATCCGCGCGGCGTACGGCCAGGCCGGCACGCTGCCGATCTATGGCGCGAAGTTCAATTCGCTCTGCTCCACGAACTACAACGGCGCGCCGTCCACGAACTACTGCTCGAGCGCGCTGGCCAACACCCTCGGCAACCCGGACATCAAGCCGGAAACCAACACGTCGATCGAGACCGGGTTCGACGCGACACTGTTCCACTCGCGGGCGCAGTTCTCGGCGACGGTCTACCGGAAGCGCATCACCGACCTGCTGCTCCCCGACGCGGTGCCTGCCTCGACGGGTGCGACCAACGAGTGGATCAACGGCGGCCAGCTGTCCAACTATGGACTCGAGCTGACGTTGAACGCGACGCCCATTCAGCACGGGCTGTTCACCTGGGTCACGTCGGAAAACTTCACACGCAATTACAACATCGTCGACAACCTGCCCGTGCCGGCATTCGTGGCCGGTCCGGCGTTCGGCGGCCCGTTCGGCGAGTTCCAGATCGCGGCGGGCAACCCGATCACGTCACTGTGGGGCGTCAAGACCGTCGGGGGCCCATTGGTGCCGCTCGGCAACTCGAATCCCGCGTTCACGCTCGGCTTCGGTCAGGATCTGAGCTACGGACCGTTGCACGCGCACATCTTCTTCGACTGGCGGGAAGGGCAGTCGGTCTCCAACCTGACGCAGAACTATTTCGATGCGGCCCACACGTGGGGCGATACCGCTGCCGCCAACAAGCGCCTCGCCGCGGAGCATGCCGGCCTGACGCCGTACGTGCAGCATGCGTCGTTCCTCAAGTTGCGTGAGCTATCGCTCAAGTATGATTTGCCCGGGGGTTTCGTCGAGAAGGCTGGACACGGCTACGTGCGCTACGCGTCGCTGTCACTCACGGGTCGCAACCTGATCACGTGGACCAATTATCAAGGGCTCGATCCTGAAGTCAGCAACTTTGGCATTCAGTCGTTCGCCCGCGCGCAGGACGTCACGCCATACCCGCCCTCGCGAAGCTACTTCCTCCAAATCGACCTGGGCTTCTAAACATGACACCTAGAGAGTTTATCCGGCCACGAGGGGCGTTGGCGTCGCGGCTGGCGGCCGTTGCGCTCACCGCGAGCCTGTTCGGGCTCGGCGCCTGCAACGAGTCGTTCGTTCCGAATTACAATTATCTGAGCGCGCTGTCGGTCTCGCAGGGAGGGGTCGACGCCGCAATGAACGGCACGTACAACGCCCGAAGTGACGCTGGTAACTGGGCGACCTGGTCGTCGGGCTTTGGGCGCGAAGCGACGTACTTCACATTCTCCGAATCGCGGTTTGTCACCGAGTTGACGGGCGTGTCGTTCCCCCAGTCGACCGATTTTATCGGCACGACGGTCTGGGACGTCGAGTTCCAGTCTGTCAAGACGGCGGACAGCGCAGAGAAGATCGTCGAGGAGCTCGTGGCCGGTGGGGCCAGCGCGGCGGGAGGCGAAGCGTCGTGGGGCGCACTCGAGACTGGGAAGGCGCTCGCCTACATGTATGCCGCCGAGTCGCGCGACAGCCTGGGTGTGCCGATCAACGCGGTGGGTCAGACCAAGCCGCCGTTCGCGCCGATCCTGTGCAATCAGTTGGTGTGGGCCCAAATCGTCGCCATGCTCGACTCGGCGGCCGATTCGCTGACCGCGGCCGGCGCCGGGACGTCAATTCCGGGCACGCTGCCGGCCGGTCTGGCCCAGGTCGGTGGGTCGGCGGGCAGCTTTCAGTCGCTGACGTTCTCGCTCCGGGCGAAGGCGCGGGTCGAGTACGCATATGCGATCGTGCGGCAGGCGGGCGGACCCGTGCTTGCGCCGTTGACAAATGCTGCGGCGGTCGCGCAGCTCGACTCGGCGAAGACCGATATCACCAACTCGACGGTGATCTACTCGACGACTCTGTCGCCGAGCGAGGCGGTGCCAGCGGCCGACCCGGGGGCGTTCTTCACGTTCTCGACGTTGTCGAACGACGTCGTCAATCCGATCTTCGGCTTCATCAAGGGCTATTACGCGCTCGTGCCCTACGTGAACGGGATCGGATCGGGTATCGGGACGCCGCCGGGTTCGGGCCCGAACTCACCGGTCGACACCGCCGACCTGCGGTGGAAGGCCAAGTTCTCCTTTGTGATCTCGAATGGTGTACCCTTTATACCGGGTTCGGCGAATCCGCAGCTGTCGTCGTCGTGGAACTACAGGAACAATCTCACGGGCAGCACGCCGCTCCCGATCATCCGGAACGTCGAGCTGCAGTTCATCATGGCCCGGGCGCAACTTGGGCTCGGCGATCTGGCGGGTGCGGTTACGACGATCAACAATGTCCGGACCGGCGTCGGTCACGTGGCGCCCCTCACGCCGGCGCTCACCTTCGCCAGCGTCGCGTCCTTCATTATCACGGAAGCGCGCTTGACGTTCATTGCCGAGGGAACGGGCGAGGACATCATGCCCACCCGCGACTACGGTCTCGAGAGCACGTACATGATCACGGCTGGTCCGTCCGATTTCCAGTGGACCACCCTCCCGATCCCGATCGAGGAGAGCTCGCCGCGCAACGGGGATGTCACGCCGGTGTGCACGGGGGCGGCGGCCCATACGGCGCCCGCGCCCAAGGCGGTCAAGGTCGCGCCGAAAGGCCGCACGACGATCAGGCTGCACTAGGTCACCAGTCGCAGTCGCATGAGGAACGGGCCGGCCCGGGAATGATCCCGGGCCGGCCCGTTCGACATCAGTACCTCGTATGGAGCGCTACGCGCGGCTGGCGTGGTTACTCGGGAATGGCGCCCGGCAAGACGTAGGTGAGCGGGTCGACCACCTTGCCGTTCACGTGCACCTCGTAGTGGAGGTGCGGGCCCGTCGAGAGGCCGCTGTTGCCGACGGCGGCGATCGGTTGGCCGCGCGTCACGTGCTGCCCGACGTGGACGTCAATGCGGGAGAGGTGGGCGTACTTGGTCTCGACGCCATTGCCGTGGTCGATCTCGAGGACGTTGCCATAGCCTGTCTGGACGGTCACGCGCTCGACGACGCCCGCGGCGGGGGCGACGACGGGCGTGCCGTAGGGTGCCGCGAGGTCGATCCCTTCGTGTGGGCGCGTGAGATGCAAAATCGGGTGGAACCGCGCGCGCGAGAATTCGCTCGACAGCCAGCCGGTGGTTGGCATGATCGACGGCGTGTTGGACAGGCGCTCGACGTTCTTGGACAGGTGAATCGAGACTTCGGTAAAGCTGGCCGAGAGGTCGTTGGCGCGACGGATCAGACCATCGATGTCGGTGCGGGTCTCGCTCGCGAGGCGGCCGATCGAGGAGCCCGGGGTGTCAGGGCCAGCGGCCAGGCCGGGCGGCGTCGTTCCCGCGGAGTCGGTCGCGGGGAGGCCGGCGAAGAGGCGCATCTGGTCGTTGCGGCGTTCGAGACTGGCGATCGTGTCCTGGAGGACCGTGACGCGGGTCCGCATGGCGGCGACGGTGCGACCCGTAGAGTCCAGGCCAAAGGCTGCCAATAGGCCGCCACGGGCGATGCTGACGGTGAGCATGACGCCCGCGCACAGCACGACGCCCGCGGTGGCACCGGCGAACCATTTGAGGGCACGGACGGTGGTCTCAGAGATGGCCAGCGTCCGCGGCGAGTCGCTGCCGTGCGGGACGATGACGACGGTCCAGTGGCGTTGGCCCATATGCTCCCGACGCGCGAGCGGTCGCTTCGGTCACGAGGCACGAATATGGTGCTTGACCTCGGCTCGTGGGAACCCATATTCTGGGGTTCAACTCGCTCCCTGTGACACAAGCGTGCCACGGTGTGACAGGTGGCGCGGATCGACCTCTCGTGACGATGGGTGTCTCCGTGCTGGCGCCCGGCCGCTCAGGCCCGGCGCGACGGACGTGCTGTATGCACTGATGTCTATGCACTGACGTGTATGCGCTGACCCGTGTTCCACGACCGCTCCCACACCGCGAGGAGCTCCGAGATGGCGTCATGATTCGTCAGCTGAGGTGGGTCGTCGGCGGCAGCGTGGTGGCGCTCGTGATGCTACCGCATGAGGGGCGAGGACAGGGGAGTGGTGGCGAGATCGGCATCGTCGCCGGGCAGGTGTCGGACAAGGATCTGCAGCAGCCGGTTGCGCAGGCGACGGTCATGGTGGTCGGCACCGCCATTCGGATCCGTACGGGCGATGACGGACACTTTCGGTTGGTCAACGTGCCGGCCGGAGCGATCGAGTTGCGGGCGATGCGGCTCGGATATAGCACGCTCACGCTGCGCGTCACGGTCGCGGCGGGCGCCACGCCGACGGTGGCGAACTTCTCGTTGACGCGATTGGCGCAGACGTTGAACGCCATAGTGAGCACCGCGACCTCGGAGGCGACGTCGCGCCGCGAGACGGGCGCGGACATCGCCGTCGTGCAGGCGGATTCGATTCCGCAGGCGTCGTTGACCGACTTCTCGGACATGTTGACGAGCCGCGTGCCGGGGGTGGTCGTCGAGCATGCCAGTGGCGAGACGGGCACCGGGTCATCGATCCGGATTCGTGGAACGAGCTCGCTGTACCTGACCAATGAGCCGATCTATTTCCTCGACGGCGTCCGGTTGGACAACACCCCTTATACGAGCAACCTCTCGATCGGCGGTCAGGGGCCATCGCGCGTCGATGACATCCCCGAGAGCGAGATCGAGACGTATGAAGTCCTCAAGGGACCGACGGCGTCGGCGCTGTATGGCACGGCCGCGGCCAACGGGATCATCTCGATCACGACCAAGCACGGTCAGCAAGGGCCTACCCACTGGGACGCATACGCCGAAGGCGGCAACGTCCAGAACGCGACGCATTTCCCGCCCAACTGGGGAACGCTGACGCAGGACTACAGCCCCAACGTGCCGGGGTATCCCGAAGCCACGAATTGCTCGCTCAACTATCAAGCGATCACCATCGATCAGGGGCCCGGGAATGGCGGCTGTGTCCCCGATTCGACGGCGGGCAACGGCGGCGTCGTCACGTTCAACCCGTTAGCGGAGCATAGTCCCTATCGGATCGGCCAGCGCACGGACCTCGGGATCTCCGCGTCCGGCGGCAGCGGGACGACGACGTTTTTTCTGAGCGGGTCCAAGGCCAGCGAGACCGGCGTGTTCCCAAACAACACGCTCAACAAAGCGAATCTCAGGGTCAACGCCAACTTTCAACTCACGTCGCAACTGGGCGTCGCGGTGACGGCCGGCTATCTGACCAACAAACTGCAACTGCCGCAGAACGACAATGGCTATTACGGCCCATTGTCCGATGGCTACCTCGGGTTTCCGGTCGGCAACACCTCGGACGGGCACGGTCACCCGTCCTTTGGCTACTACCCGGTGCCGCCGGAACAGGCGGAACGGATTTTCGACGGACAGAATCTCGACCACTATACCGTGGGTGGAACGCTGAACTATCACCCACTGAGCTGGCTGACGGTGACCGCGGTGTCGGGCCTCGATCAGAACTGGCAGGGCGACAATGAGATTCAGCCGGCGAACGCCGTGTTCGCGCTAGCCACGGACAGTATCGGGCACGTCAACCAGTTCAAGACGGTCACGCAGGTGTTGACCGACAACGTGTCAGCGACCGCGACGTCGCATCCGTTCTCGTCGGTCACGTCCAAGACCACGATCGGGTTTCAGTACTATGAGTTCTATCAGAATGTGCTGTACGGGGAAGCCCTGAACCTGACCCCCGGTTCGTCGTCGCTCTCCGGCGCCAATCAGAACCCGCTGACCAACGATACGACGTCGCAGGTCAAGCAGATTGGCGTGCTCGGATCGGAAGAACTGAACTGGCGGGACCGGCGGTATCTGACCTTCTCCCTGCGGTCGGACTTCAACAGCTCGTTTGGTTCGGCGGTGAAGGCGCAGGTATATCCAGCGGTCAACGGATCGTGGGTGGTCAGCGACGAAGACTTCTGGCCGCGCAACACGACGGTCAGCAGCTTTCGACTCCGTGCGGCGTACGGCACGTCGGGGTTGGCACCCCAGGACAAGAGCGCCATCACGTATTACCGTCCGGGCGTGGTCAAGTTTGGCGGGGTCGAGAACGCGGGGATCTCGCTCGTCAATATCGGCAGCAGCCATCTGAGCACCGAACGATCGAACGAAGTCGAAGGCGGCACCGAGTGGGGGCTCTTCAAGGATCGCGTGACGTTTGGCGCGACGGCCTACTACAAGTACACGTCGCACGTGCTGGTGCAGCTGCCGCTCGCGGGGTCGGTCGGCGGATCGACGTCGACGCTTGCCAACCTCGGGTCGGCACAGAACCTGGGCATTGAATTGGAGTTGAACGCCCAGGTCATCAAATCGGACCCCTTCTCGTTCGACTTTAACGCGATTTTCTCAGGGAATCAGAACCGGTTGCTGTCGCTCGGACCGGGCGATAGCACGCCGGTGATCTTCGGGTACGGCCAGCAGTTCCATCGCGGGTATCCGGAGGGCGGGTACTGGGCGCTGCCGATGATCGACGTGCCGACGCGAAGCGCCAACGGCATCAGCGGATTGGAGAACGCCGGGACGCTGAGTCCCAACTATTCATTCCGCGGGTCGACGAACCCAGTACGGGACGCGTCGTTCAGCCCCGTGTTCACGTTTTTCGGACACGTCCGCGTGGCGGCCAACTTTGAGTATCGCGGCGGCTATAAGCAATTCGACGCGTCGGAGCAGTTCCGGTGCACGTTCTGGACCTGTCGGGGCAACAACGACCCCACCGCCTCGTGGCACGACAAGGTGTGCGCCGCGGCCGCGGTCAACACGTCGGGCAATTATGCGGATTGCTGGATCGAGAACGCCGACTTCATCAAATGGCGTGAGGTGTCGGTCGAGTACGCGTTCCCCGACCAGTGGGCGCACCAGCTGCATGCCGCGCACATCTCGATGTCGGTGGCCATGCGCAACATCCTGACCGTGTGGACGCTGTGGAAAGGCGTCGACCCGGAGATCGACTCGTACGGGCAGGACAACTTTGCGCGATACCAGTTTGGCGCGCAGCCGCTGACCCGGTATGTGGCGCTCCGCCTCAACGTCTCGTACTGAGGTGCGTCCTCTCATGACCCTTTCGCGTGCGGGCGGGGCGCTGGTCGCCGCGGCGCTGGTGTCGGCGTGCAATACGACGGTCACATCGCCCGATGTGGTGACCAACAAGAATCTGCAGGGCAAGGCGGCGCTGCCCGCGGAACTCGCGGGCACGTACGGCAACTTCGCCCAGGCCTACCTCGGCTCGGGGTACTTCGCCTCGTTCATCGACGCGCAGGCGCAGGAGTCGCAGGTCCTGGTGTCGGCGCTGTTCACCGACGAGATGCACGAGAATGATTTTTTCACCAATCATCTGCAGATCGACCTGCGCG
Organism: Gemmatimonadaceae bacterium; assembly: GCA_035569435.1. Lineage (GTDB taxonomy): Bacteria > Gemmatimonadota > Gemmatimonadetes > Gemmatimonadales > Gemmatimonadaceae > DASRDS01. The sequence goes on along the minus strand of DATMNB010000300.1, from coordinate 9,109 downwards.
CGCAGACGCGGGACAACACGACGCTGGATGACCTGTGGTATTTGCTGCATCGCGCCCGTGTGTCCGGCGACCAGACGGCGGCCAACTACGCGCAGTTCGATTCCACGAACCCGGGGCGTTTGACAGTTCTCAACTTTGCCGGATTCTCGAACGAACTGCTGGCCGAGTCATTCTGTGGGAACATTCCCTTGGGGTCGTTCAATGCGGCGACCGGCGCGTTGGTGTACGGTGCGCCGGTCGGCACCGACTCGATCATTCGAGCGGCCAAGGGGCATTTTCTCGCGGTCCTGGCGATCGCGGCGCAGGACACCCAGTCGGCCAACGCGCCGGCGGTGCAGTATGAAGCCATGCGCGCGACGATCGGCCTGGCCCGGGCGCTGGCGTTCGAGGGCAATCTCGATTCAGCGGCGCTGGTGGCGTCGGGGGTGCCTGATACCTACGTCGACTCCGTTGAACGGTCCTTGAACTCGCCCGCCGAACAGAACGGGGTCTACTACTATACGAATATCGAGGTGCGGTATGGGATCACGTCGGGCGAGGGTGGGAATGGGCTGAACTTCGCTATCGATGGGGCCAATGGGGACCCGCGCATCAACGTGGGCGCGCCGCACATCACGACGATCATCGGGTACGACGGGTTTACGCTCGACACGATCCAGCAGAAGTACCCGCAGTACGGCTCCTCGGGCGTCCTGGCGTCGGCCGCGGAAGCCAGACTGATTCAGGCTGAGGACTTTCTCAAGAACGGGAATAGTGGCCAGGCGCTGGCAGCACTCAACCAGGCGCGCCAGGACGTAGCCCCCGGGATGGCGTCGCTCAGCTGGCCGGCGGGGATCACGTCGAGTGCGATGATCGACACGTTGTTCGCGGAGCGGGCCTACGATCTCTGGTTGACTGGACACCGCGTGGGAGATCTCCGGCGTCTTGTCCGGCCGACGAGCGGACCGCTGCCGGGCTATGGTCGCGACCAGGCGACGGAGTGGCCGACCGGGACGTATTTCAAGAACGGCACCTACGGGAGCCAGGTGGCGCTGCTCGTGCCGCGCAACGAGGACAACAACCCGAGTTACAACGACGCGGGGTGCAATGGGGGGCTCACGCCCTAGTCCCGACTCTTGGGGAACAACGGGTCCCCCTTGGCCACGCGCCACCCGGTGGGGTTGGGGGGACGGGAGCCGGGCCCCAGGCGTTGGGCGTGGACGGAGTCGGGGCCGCCGAGTTGGCGCCAGAGGGCCTCGGCGCGGTCGGGCATGAACGGGGCGAGGTGGATGGCCTGGCGGGCGAGTTGGGCGATCGAGGTGGCGAGGACGGTCTCCAGGGCGGCGCGCTGGGCGGGGTCCTTGGCGAGCTTCCAGGGGGCCTGGCGGTTCACGTACTCGTTGCCGCGATAGACGGTCTGCCAGACGGCGCGGAGGGCCGCGTGGGGGAAGTAATCGCTGATGCCCCCCATGAGCTCGGTGTAGCGATCGTAGTCGAGCTTGTCCAGAGCGGCGATCGCGGGATCTCCGCCTGCGGGCACCGTCCCGCCGCAGTAGCGCTCCACCATCGAGATCGTGCGACTGGCCAGGTTGCCAAAGGCGTCGGCGAGATCCGACGTGTAGCGCTCGTCGAACCGTTCCCAGGAGAACTCCCCATCACCGTCGAAGGGCACTTCGGCCATCAGGAAATACCGCAGTGCATCCGGTCCATGGCGCTCAACAGCGTCGGCGAGTTCGATACGGACGCCGGCCGACTTGCTCAGACGGTCGCCGCCGCTCGTGACGAACCCATGGGCCCAGACACGGTCGGGGAGGGGAAGGTCGGCGGCGCGCAGCATGGCTGGCCAGATCACGCAATGGAAGCGTGTAATGTCTTTGCCGACGAAGTGGACTTGGGCGGGCCAGCGGTTTGGCGCGGCGGTGAGGTAGTTGGGTAGGGCATCGAACCAGACGTAGGTGGTCTGCTCGACGCCGTCGCTCGTGGGGCGCGGAAACGGGATGCCCCAGGCGAGTCGTGCGCGGCTCGCCGAGATGTCTTCCAGGCCGCGTTCGAGGAAGGCACGAATTTCGTTGCGGCGACTGATGGGAAAAATGAAGCTGGGATGTTGGTCAATATGGTCGCGAAGGAAGTCGCCGTAGCGGCTCAAGCGAAAGAACCAATTGCGCTCGGTTACCCACTCCAGCGTCCGTGTGGGATGAAGAATGCAGTTGCCATCAACGATCTCGGCGTCGGTCTTGAACGCCTCGCAGCCGACGCAGTACCAGCCCTCGTAGCTGCGCTCGTAGAAGTCGTCGGGATTCGTGGCGAAGATGCGTTCGAGCAGCTCGAGGACGCCCGCGATGTGAGCGGGGCTCGTGGTGCGAATGAACTGGTCGTACGAGATGCTCAGACGCGCCCACATCCGTTGGAAGCTCTCAGCGATCTCGTCGACGAGGGCGCGCGGGGTGATGCCGCGGTCGGCGGCGGTCTGGGCGACTTTCTGGCCGTGTTCGTCCATGCCCATCAGGAAATGAACGTCGTCGCCTCGCTGGCGCGAATAGCGGGCGTACACGTCGGCCAGGATCTTTTCCAGCGCGTGTCCGAGGTGCGGCTCTCCGTTGGCGTAGTCGATGGCAGTGGTGAGGTACTTCTTCAGGGCTCACTCCCTCCCTGACTGCTGCCTGGATTACCGTCATTCCCCTGGTTGCCGCCGCCGCGACCACGGCGACCGCCGCGGCGGCCACGGCGACGGCGACCCGGGGCGGGCGTGGCTGCCGAGGCTTCCGGAGCGGCGGCTGGTGGGGCCGGGGGCTGCTGCGCCGGTGGGGCTGGTGGCGCGGTGCGCGGGGCGGTGGGCTGGCGGCGGGCGGGGCGCTCTTTCGGGCGCGGCTGCTGGGCGCGCCGCGCGGCCGCCGAGACGTCCTCGTCCGGTGCGGTGTCGGCCGGGGTGCCCGACAGGTCCTCGGTATCGACGCCGTTTGGCTCGTCGATCTCCTCGATGACGGGCATGCCGCCCGCGGCGGTCGCGATCTCGCGCTTGAGCGCGGCCAGCTCGACGACGCGGGCTTCGCCTTCCGGGCCGCGCAGCGTCACGCGCTCGTGGAAGATGTCGTTGCTGACGACCTTCTCCTCGCCGAGCGAGGTCACGACGATCTTCCCCTCCTTGGGGAACCGCTTGCGGCTCTGGACGTAGAACTCGTGCTCGTAGCGCAGGCAGCACATGAGTCGCCCGCATGCGCCGGAGATCTGCGTCGGGTTGAGCGAGAGCCGCTGGTCCTTGGCGACGCCCAGGTTGACCGGGCGCAGCTCGGGCAGCCACGATGCGGAGCAGTACTGGCGGCCGCAGCGGCCGATACCGTCCAGCCGCTTGGCCTCGTCGCGGACACCGATCTGTTTGAGCTCGATCCTGGCGCGAAAGAGCGCCGCCAGGTCGCGCACGAGGTTCCGGAAGTCGACGCGCTTATCGGCGGTGAAGTAGAACGTGAGCTTCTTGCGATCCCACTGCCACTCGGCGTCGGTCAGCTTCATGCCGAGTCCATGGGCGCGGACGCGCTCGGCCGCCTTGCGCCGGGCTCCATCGTCCTGGGCGCGGACGTCGCGCGCCTGTCGCAACTCGGCCGGGACGGCGAGGCGCACGGCTTTGCGCGCGGGCGGTGCCGAGCCGCACCCGTGGGAGCAGCCGGCGCAGCGCTTCACGGCGAGCTCGCCCACGGAGTGGACGTGTCCCAGATCTTCCCCGCGATCGGCATCGACGATCACCGCCGCTTTGAGCGGCGGCGCCTCGTCGAGCTCCCAGGTATAGAACTCCTTTCGGTTGCCCTTGAAGGCGACTTCGATCAGGTGGGGCACACCTCAAAAACTAATTGCTACGACTCCGAGAACTGCCCCATCTTGAGGAATTTCTCGCGCCGGCGGCGGATCAATTTGTCGGGTTTGAGGTTGCGGAGGTCATCGAGGTTCTTGACCAGGACCTGCTGGACGGCATGGGCGGCGGCGGCGTGGTCGACCTGGGCGCCACCGGGCGGCTCGGGGACGATCTCGTCGATCACGCGGAGCTCGAACAGGTCGGGGGCGGTGATGCGCAGGGCGTCGGCGGCGCGTTCGCGCATCTCGGGGCTTTTGCCATCCTTCCAGAGGATGGCGGCGCAGCCCTCGACGGTGATGACCGAGTAGACGGCGTTCTCCAGCATGAGGACGCGGTCGGCCACGCCGAGGGCTAGGGCGCCGCCCGAGCCGCCCTCGCCGATGACGGTGGCGATGATGGGGACTTCGAGTCCGCTCATCTCGATCAGGTTGCGGGCGATCGCCTCGGACTGCCCGCGCTCCTCGGCCCCGAGTCCGGCCCAGGCGCCCGGGGTATCAATGAAGGTGAGGACGGGCACGCGGAACTTTTCGGCCAGCTTCATGAGGCGGAGCGCCTTGCGGTAGCCTTCGGGGTGGGGCATCCCGAAGTTGCGGCGGAGGTTCTCCTTGGTGTCGCGGCCACGCTGGTGGCCGATGACCATGACGGTCTCGCCTTCGAGCCGGGCCCACCCGCCGATGATGGCCGCGTCATCGCGGAAGGCGCGGTCGCCGTGGCACTCGATGAAGTCGGTGAAGGCGAGCCGGAGGTAGTCGGCGGTGAAGGGGCGCTTGCTGCTGCGGGCCACCTGGACGCGCTGGAGGGGCGTGAGATTCTTGTAGATCTCGGCGCGCAGTTCGGTGAGCTTTTTTTCGAGCGGGGCGATCTCCTCGGTGACCTGAAGCTGTTGATCGCCCGCCATCTTTTTCAGTTCGTCGATCTGTTTCTCGAGCTCGGCGATCGGTCGCTCGAACTCCAGTGTCGTGGCGGTACTGGCCATGTCAATTCCCGCGTACGAGGCGCACCCGGTCCCCGAGCAGCGCACGTAATTCCGAGAGAGCCGCGTTGGACGCCGAGACCGCGACACTGCGAGATCGGAACCGGACTCGCGTGCCGTTGCCATCGGACCATCGCGTCTCCAGCGGCGCCGAGCCGGGGTGGGCCTCGACAACCGCGCGGACGTCGGTCATGACCTCCGGGGGGAGCGGTCCGGCGCCGGGGCTCAGATCTATGGAAACGCAGACCTGGCCACCTGTCCGGAGCTCCGCCAACTTCTTGACCGTCTCGACGATGAAGGTTGGGTTGTCCGCTCCCTGATCACGTTTGGAGTAGCCGCCCTCGAGGAGGACGGGGATGTCGGGGCGAATGCGGTCGGAGAGGACCGCCCACGCCTCGGGGAAGATGAGCACCTCTGAAGATCCCGAAAAATCCTCGACTGTCAACCGGGCGAACTCGGCGCCGGAGCGTTTGCTGACCTGGCGTTTGATGGCGGTGACCACCACGCCCAGTTTGACCGGTTCGGGGACCCAGGTGCCGAGTTGGGCGACCGTATGGGTGGCAAACAGCTCGCACTCGGTGCGGAACGGGTCGAGGGGGTGGCCTGAAATGTAGAAGCCGAGGGTTTCTTTCTCGCGCTTCAGTCGCTCGGTCTCGCTGTAGGGCGCGACATTGGGTAGCGGGATGGGCTGCCGGACGAGGGCCACGGCGGCGTCGTCCCCGAGGCCGCCGAACAAGGACGCCTGGCCGCTGGCGACCTCGGTCTGCTGGAGCATGGCTTCGTGGAGGGCGGTCTCGAGGGCCTCGTGATACTGGGCGCGGTGGCCGCCGAGGGAGTCGAGGGCGCCGGCGTTGATCAGGGCCTCGAAGACGCGGCGGTTGCAGAGGCGGAGGTCGACGCGCTCGGCGAGGTCGAAGATCGACGTGAAGGGTTTGTCGCGGCGCGCCGTCAGGATCGAGTCGATGGCGCCGCGTCCGACGTTGCGTACGGCGCCGAGGCCAAAGCGGATGCGGGCGTCGGCGACCACGTTGAAGCGGTAGCGGGACTCGTTGACGTCGGGCGGGAGGACGTCGAGGCCGAGCTCGCGGGCTTCGTTGATGTATTTGACGACGGAGTCGGTGTCGCCGATCTGCGAGGACAGGAGGGCGGCCATGAAGTCGGCCGGGTAGTGCGTCTTGAGCCAGGCGGTCTGGTAGGAGAGGATCGAGTAGGCGACGGCATGGCTCTTGTTGAAGCCGTACCGGCCAAACGTCTCGATCTGAGACGAGAGCTCCTCGACGATGCCACGGTCGTAGCCGCGGGCGACGGCTTTGGTGACGAATTTCCCAAGCTCGGCACGAATCAGCTCAGCGTCTTTTTTGCCGACGGCTTTGCGAAGGACGTCGGCTTCGGCGAGGGTGATGCCCGCCAGGAGCTGCGCGATGCGCATGACCTGCTCCTGGTACGTGATCACGCCGTACGTGCTGTGGAGGACCGGCTCCAGATCGGGCAGCAGATAGGTGATCGGCTCGTCGCCGCGTTTGCGCCTGATGTAGACGCGGTGCATGCCGGCGTCGAGCGGGCCGGGGCGCATCAAGGCGTTGGAGGCGACGAGGTCGTCGAAGCTGTCGCAGCGCATGCCGCGGAGCAGGTCAGTGGCCAGCGGCGACTCGAACTGGAACACGCCGGAGGTGCGGCCGGCTCTTAAGACGCGGTAGGTCGCCTCATCGTCGAGGGGCAGCGTGGCCAGGTCGATGACGAGGCCCGTGCGCTCGGCGATCGAGGCGACGGCGTCGGTGATGACCGTGAGGGTGGTGAGGCCCAAGAAGTCCATCTTGAGCATCCCGACCTTCTCCAGCCCGTTCATGTCGTACTGCGTGACGACGACGGTCTCGTCGCTGCCGCCCGCGCCCTTGGTCGACGTCGTGAAGATGGGGACGTAATCGTCGAGCGGGCCCGGGGCGATGACGATGCCGGCGGCGTGGACGCCCGAATGGCGGGAGAGGCCTTCCAGGGCGATGGCGTAGTCGAGGAGCTGTCGGTAGCGGCCCTCGGTCTCGTAGAGGCGGCGCACGTCGGCGATCTGGGCGATCGCGTCTTTGACCGTGAGGGAGAAGTTGGGCTGGTTGGGGATCAGCTTGGCGAGGGCGTCGGTCTCGGCCGGGGTGAACCCCAACGTGCGGCCGACGTCCTTGATGGCCGCGCGGGACTTGAGTGTGCCGAAGGTGACGATCTGCCCGACGGAGTCGCGGCCGTACTTCTGGCGCACGTAGTCGATGACTTCGCCCCGCCGCTCGAAGCAGAAATCGACGTCGATGTCGGGCATCGAGACGCGATCGGGGTTGAGAAAGCGCTCGAACAGGAGGTCGAACTGGAGCGGGCAGACGTCGGTGATGCGGAGGGCGTAGGCGACGATCGAGCCCGCCGCCGAGCCGCGGCCGGGTCCGACGGGGATGCCGCGGTCGCGGGCCGCCTTGATGAAATCGGCGACGATGAGGAAGTAGCCTGCGTAGCCGGTCTTGGTGATGACGCCCAGCTCATAGTCGAGTCGGTCGCGGACCGCGGGCGGGAGCGGGTCGCCGTAGCGTTCGCGGGCGCCGGCCTCGGTGAGGCGGACGAGGAGGTCGTTCTCGGTCGGGACGTCGGGCGGGAGGGGGAAGCTGGGGAGGTAGTACTTCTTGGAGAATTCGATGGCGGCTTCGTCGGCGATTCTCAGGGTGTTGTCGAGAACGGCCGGGCGGTCGGGGAATCGCTCGCGGATCTCGGGCGCCGACTTGAAGTAGAGGCCCCGGTCGTAGCGCATGCGGTCGGCGTCTTCGCGGTCTTTGCCGAGTCCGATGCAGAGCAGGACGTCGTGGGCGTCGTGGTCGGTGCGGCGGAGGAAGTGGGCGTCGTTGGTGGCGACGACGGGGAGTCCGATCTCGTCGGCCAGGGCGAGGATGCGGGTGTTGAGGGTCGACTGGCCTTCGCTGTCGTGGGCCTGGACCTCGAGGTAGTAGCGATCCTGGAAGACGTCGGCGTACCAACTGGCCGCGGCGCGGGCAGCGGCGGTGTCACCCGAGAGGAGGTGGGTTGCCACCTCGCCGGCCATGCAGGCCGAGGTGACGATGAGGCCTTCGTTGTATTTGGCGAGGAGCTCGCGGTCGACGCGGGGTTTGGTGTAGAAGCCTTCCGTGTAGGCCAGCGAGGAGAGCTTGATGAGGTTTTTGTACCCGGTGGCGTTCTGGGCGAGGAGGACCAGGTGGAAGTACGGCTTGGCGTTGGGCGCCGGCCGTTGGCGCACGCGGCGATCACCGGGGGCGACGTAGGCTTCCATCCCGATGATTGGCTTGAGTTTCGCTTTTTTGGCTTTTTCCTGGAACTCCCACGCGGCGTGCATATTCCCGTGATCGGTAATCGCTAAGGCTGGTTGCTCGAACTCCAGCGCGCGTGCGATCAGGTCGTCGATCCGGTTGGCTCCATCGAGGAGGGAGTACTCCGAGTGACAGTGGAGATGGACGAAGGACATGAGATCAAAACAATAGCGAAAAGCACGGGTGGCTGCATGGTTATCGTCGCGTTATTGGCCGCGGCGATTGTGGTGTTCCTGGTGGGGACGGGCACGGGGCGGTTTCTGGTGCGGGCGGCGTGGGAAGAGGGGAAGATTCTGGCGCGACGGCAGCCCATCGCGGCGGTCAGTGCGGATCCTGGGACGAGTGCGTCGGATCGGGCCAAGCTCCGACTTGTGACGGCGGCACGGGCGTTTGCCGCGGAATCGCTGGGGCTCAGGGCCAAGGCGAGTTTCACGACGTTTACGCGGGTGGATCACGATACGCTCGTGCTTGTGCTCTCGGCGGCGTATCGGGACGAGCTGCGGCCGTATACGTGGTGGTTTCCGATCGTTGGGGAGGTTCCGTATAAAGGGTTCTTTGACTTTGGGGCCGGGGAGCGGGCTGCGAAGCAGTTACGGGACGAGGGGTTTGACGTGTATCTGAGGCCGTCGCCGGCGTTCAGCACATTGGGGTTCTTTAATGACCCGGTGTTGTCGACGTCGTTGGCGGCGGATTCGGTGTTTTTGGCGAATACGGTGATTCACGAGTTGACGCATAACACGTTTTATCCGTCGGGGCAGGCGGTGTTTAACGAGTCGTTTGCGAACTTTGTGGGGTCGCGGGGGGCGGCGGCGTTTTTCCGGGCGCGGGGGGATTCGGGGGCGGCGGCGCTGGCGGACGCGCGGTGGGCCGACGATACCGTGCTGGGCGGGTTCTGGGCGCAGGTGTACACGACGTTGGACTCGGCGTTTCGGGCGCATCCTGCTTCGCGGGCGGCGCGGTTGGCGGCGCGGGATACGATCT
>DATMNB010000299.1:0-5427 GCA_035569435.1 Gemmatimonadaceae bacterium | reverse complement strand
GACTATGAATGGAATTGCTAGGGTCCGGCAAATATTTCGCGGCCCGGATCCCCTGAACCCCTGAAGGAGTGATTCATGGAAAAGAAAGAATGCCCCGCCCTCACGACGGCCAACGGCGCCCCGATCGGCATCCAGCAGGCCATGACCGCCGGCCCGCGGGGGCCGCTGCTCATGCAGGACGTGCAGCTCATCGAGCAGATGCAGCACTTCAACCGCGAGCGCATCCCCGAGCGCGTCGTCCACGCCAAAGGGTCTGGGGCCTACGGCACGTTCACCGTCACGCAGGACGTCACGCCGTTCACCAAGGCCAAGTTCTTGAGCGCCGTTGGGAAGCGCACCGACGTGTTCCTCCGCTTCTCCACCGTGGCCGGCGAGCGCGGCGCGGCCGACGCCGAGCGCGACGTGCGGGGCTTTGCCCTCAAGATGTACACGGAAGAAGGCAACTGGGACCTGGTCGGCAACAACACGCCCGTGTTCTTCGTGCGCGACCCGTACAAGTTCCAGATGTTCATCCACACGCAGAAGCGTCACCCCGAGACCAACGTCCGCGATATGGCCATGCAGTGGGACTTCTGGTCCCTCTGCCCCGAGTCACTGCACCAGGTCACCATCCTGATGTCGGATCGCGGTATTCCGGCGAGCTACCGGTACATGCACGGCTTTGGCAGCCACACGTACTCGCTGATCAACGCCGCGGGCGAGCGCGTGTGGGTGAAGTTCCATATCAAGTCGATGCAGGGCATCCGGAACATCAACGACGACGTGGCGGCGGCGCTCATCGGCGGCGACCGCGAGTCGCACCAACGCGACCTGTTCGAGTCGATCGCGCGCGGCGATTTCCCGCGGTGGCGCTTCTCGATCCAGATCATGACGCAGGCGCAAGCCGAGCGGTTCCGCTGGAATCCGTTCGATCTGACCAAGGTGTGGCCGCACGCCGACTTTCCGCTGCGCGAGGTGGGGATCCTGGAGCTCAACCGGAACCCCGAGAACTATTTCGCCGAGGTCGAGCAGGCGGCGTTCAAGCCGAGCGCCCTCGTGCCGGGCATCGGATCGAGCCCGGACAAGATGCTCCAGGCGCGACTCATGAGCTACGCCGACACGCACCTCCACCGGCTGGGCGCCAACAACCATCAGGTGCCGGTCAACAAGCCGCGCGTTCCCGTGTCGAACTACACGCGCGATGGCGCGCTGGCAACTGCAGAGAACTACGGCGGGAAGCCGAACTATTGGCCCAATAGCGTCCCGGGAACGCCGATGCCCAACGCCGCCTTCGCCGATCCGGCGTGGGAGCTGGGCCAGGTGATCGTCGACCGCTACGACTCCACGGTCGATCACGACGACTACTCGCAGCCGGGCGCCCTATACCGCCTCTTCTCGCCCGAGGAGCGCGCCCGTGTGGCGGCCCGCATCGCGGGCGGACTCAGCCAGGCACCAAAGGAGGTGCAGCTCCGCCAGCTCGCCCACTTCGCGCGCGCTGACGAAGACTACGGCCGTCGCGTCGCCCAAGCCCTCGGCCTTACGATCCCGGCCCAGACGCCAGTCGCGGCAGTGCGCTAACAAACGCGCGAACGAACGCGCGAACGGGCGCGTTACCGGGCGCGTTACCGAACACGGGTCAGGCCCGTGGCAGCGTCAGGGTGAAGGTGGACCCCTCACCCGGCGTCGAGACGGCGGTCAGATCGCCGTCCATGCCACGGGCCAACTCGCGGCTGATCGCCAGCCCGAGTCCCGCCCCTTCATCGGGGCCCGACAGCCGCCGCCCGACCTGCACAAACGGCTCGAACACCGCCGCCAACTGATCGACGGCGATCCCACGCCCCGTGTCCCGCACGTGGATGCACACCACTCCGTCCGTGGCCTCGGCCGTGAGCGCGATCTGCCCCGGGGCCCGCGTGAACTTGACCGCGTTGGTCAGCAGATTGAGAATGATCTGCAGCACCTTGTCCCGATCGCCCAGGAGTTGGGTCGAGTCCGCGCCGGCGGGAATCAGCTCAAACGTCACTCCCTTGGTCTGCGCCTGCGGCGTGATCATCGCCGCGGCCGCGACGAGCATCTCGTCGACGGCACACGGCGCCCGCTCGAACCGCACCTGCGTCGTCTGCAACTTGGTGTAGTTCAACACATCGTTGATCAGCCCGAGGAGATGCGTGCTCGCCCGGCGGATCCGCCCGAGATCCTCGCCCTGTTCGGCCGACACCGGCCCGCGCACGCCCATCTCCAGCAGCTCGGTGTAGCCGAGAATCGCGTTGAGCGGCGTCCGCAGCTCGTGACTCATCGTCGTCAAGAATGCGGCCTTGGCCTGATTCGCGGCCTCGGCTTCCTCCCGCGCCCGGCGCTCGGCGTCGAGCAACGCGGCGCGTTCCGACTCGACCATCTTGCGATCCGTGATATCGAGACACGACCCGATGTAGCCGGTGAACGTTCCCTCGGCGTCGTGGCACGGCGTCCCCTTGTCGAGCATCCACCGGTACTCGCCATCGTGCCGCCGGACCCGATACTCCGCCGTGTACGGCCGCCGCGCGTGCAACGCCCACAGGAACGCGTTGAGCACGTGCCCGAGATCGTCGGGATGCACGTCGGTGGTCCAGCCGTCGCCGATGAGCGCCTCCATCGGACGTCCCGTGAAATCGAGCCACGGCCGATTGAACCAGTCGAGCGCGCCGTCCGGCCGCGCGGTCCAGATGAAAACAGGGGCGTCGTCGGCCGTCTGCCGGAACCGCCGCTCCGACTCCTCCGCGGCCGCCCGCGCCGTCTCGGCGGCGCCATAGAGCCGCGACCGCTCGAGCGCCTGCGCCCCGAGCCGCGCCAACGCCAGCGCCAGGTCGCGATCGGCGGCCGCCAGGTCCCGCACCTCGCGGAACGAGAAGCCCATGACGCCGAGCACACGGCTGTGCGCCGCAAGCGGCACGACAGTGGTCGCCTCGTAGCCGCTCAAGCACTGCTCGTGGCCCGGCACTGGAAACCGCGCGTCCCAATCGACGGCCGAGCGCAGGTGGATCAGCTGTCCCCTGCCCACCGCCTCAGCGAGCGGTGACGGGCGGTCCAACGGCACGGTGCTGCAGCCTGCCATGACCGCCGCCGCATAGTTCTCATACCGCGCCACGCGCAGCAATCGCGCGTCCGGATCGACGAGCCACACCGAGCCGGCGTCGGCGCCGAGCGCATCGAGCTGCGACGCGAGGACGACGCGCACCACGTCATCGTCCGTGCGTGCGGCGGACAACGCCGCCGTGACGGCGTGCAGCCGCTCCGTCCGCACCCATCCCTCGCGCTCCACCTGCAACAGGCGGCGCCGATCCATCGCGTAGACATACCCCTGTCCCACGACGACGAGACCCAAGAAGACCAACAGCGCAACGCGGCCGAGGACGCTGGGCACGGCAAGCGACACCGCGACCGCAACCACGACAGCGACCGGCACGATAAGAGATCGCGCCGGCCAGGACTGTGGACGGAGTGACGACGTCATGTTCGCAAGCGACCTCGTGCAAGTCCGGCGCCAGTCCCGGCCGATCGGCACGAATTCAAAGTGGCCTACGGTCTCCGCAACTCGATCGGCGTGCCAAAGCCGATCCCGAGCCCGGCGTCGGTACGCAATGAGCCACGAATGGCGCCATTTCGATCCAGTGTGCCATAGACTTGCGCCGAGCTGACATCCACGACGCCCGCGCGCCACGGCGACAGCCACAGCGTGACGGTTCGGCCGCTGTCACTCAGTCCAACGGCGCCGCGCGCCGCGATCGGAAACGACCCGCCATCGGTCCGCGCCACGCCCCACCCACGCAGACTGTCCCCGTCGGAACGCAACGTCACCGCGATCGAGATCGGCTCGCTTGGTGGACGACTCCCTCCCTGCCATCGCCCAGCCATCACCCCACCGGGATCGGCCCGGCAACCAAGACACACGACCGCCACGAGCGACATGACGATCGTCGCGGCGCGTCTCACTCCATGCCCGGCAACGGCGTGGCGACCAGAATCGCCGTCGCGAGAAACACGAGCACGCCAAACGCCAGCTCGCTCGCGACAGCCCGCGCAAACGCAGGCCGTCCACCAGGGTCCCCGGCCGCCAACCGCGGCGTCACACGCTTCCAGTTATAGGCGCCGCACGCCAACACGCATCCGACGAGGGCGAGCTTAATGAGTAGCGTCCGCCCGTACATCGTCGTCCACAGCGCTGACACCATGCCGAGGTGTGACCATGCAGCGATGACGCCACTCAGCGCCAGGACCGCCGCCGAGCCGAGGGCCAGCGGCGAAAATGCCCGCACCGTCTCGAGGTCCGTCTCCGAGCGCGTGAGGCCGAGCGCGATCAGCACGGCCAACGTGCCAACCCACAGCCCGCCAGCGACGACGTGCAGCACGTCGGCCACGACGACGAGTAGTGGCAGTTGCTTGGCTTCCGCCGCGTGACCGCCGAGCGCCGGCGTCATGGCCAACCCCAGCACGGCGACCCCCGCGACCACCCATCCCGCGAACGATCCACGCATGGCGAGCGCGAACCCCGCCGCGGCGAGCACCGCCAGCGCGACGTGCGCGATCCAGATGTGTCCCCAGTGCGTGTGGCCCGCAACCGCCGCGAGCAGCGCCCGCCAATCCGGCGTCGGATCGCTCGGGTCAGCCATCTCGGCCACCTGCGCCCCAAGCCGCACGAGCGCCGCGGGGAGGAGCACCACGGCGCCGATCAGCCCGACCAGCGCGATACGCCGCCGATCACCTGCTCCTCGCAGCACCCACCGCGCGCCGAATGCGCCGACGACAACGGCCAGGGCAAGATACGTTGCCCACCTGCCGCTCGCGGCCATCCGGCGTCAGCGACCGACGACGAACGGAATGCGCCCGTCGGACATGTGCCCGTCCGCCGCCGACGTACGCCACACCACGACATACGCGCCCGGCGCCACCGTCCCTGTGACGGGCGTCACCACCGGCGCCGTATCAGCCGCGGCCCGCGTCGCGTGCCCCACCGCCACCGACGCCCCGGCCGCCGTCGTCAGATGCACCGTCGTGATGGCCATCTCGGGCGGCGACGAGAACCACAGGCGGATCGCCGTCGGCGCCGCGTGCAGCGTGTCGTTCGCGGCCGGATCCGACCGCACCAGATGGAGGTGCCGCTGCGCCAACGCGTGCGCTGGCGGCTGCGCGGGCTTCCCGGCGGCCAACGCGAGCGCCGCCACGGGCAGCACGATCACCGGGGCCAGCCGGAACCTCTTCACTGGAGCCAGTCTCAGTCTCTTCACAGTGGGGATTTCCTCAAAAGAATTTTCTCCTTATGGCAGAATGTTATGTCAGGACATCTTGTGGTGCACCTGCGACGGCCGAATGCGCACATACACCCCAATCCCATGCGGCGTCCGCGTCCCATACGCCTGCTCCAACCCCCGCGGCACAAAGTCGAGCGACCCTCGCGCCCCCACCCCGACCTCG
>DATMNB010000298.1:0-8147 GCA_035569435.1 Gemmatimonadaceae bacterium | reverse complement strand
CGTCGGGCTGACCGTGCCGTTCGCCACGGAACACGCCGCGCTGGCGTTCGTGGTGTCGGCTCGCGAGGCGCGAACCGTGGCACCGCGCTGTATCGAGTATCTCGACGCCCGCGCGGTGGTCATCGCGCGCACGGCGTGCGGCGAGCTGCTCTCGGTCGGCGACGGCGCGGGGGTGGTGTACGTCGAACAGGTACTATCCGACAGTCCCGCTCCCGATGCCGCGCTCGACGCGTGGTTGACGCTGGCCGAGGCGCACCACGCGCGTGCCGACGACATCCAGGTGTTCGACGGCGATGCGGCGATCGCGCGCGCGCGGATGATGCGGCACGCCGTGCCGGCAACGATGAACGAGCGCGGCGCCCGAGCGCGCGCCGCCGGCGGTCGCAAAGTGTCCACCGATTGGGCGGTGCCGTACCGCCACCTCGCAACGGCCGTGACCGCGGCGCGGACGATCGCCGAGCGCGGGGGCGGGGGCATCGAACCGGCGGTCACGTACGGGCATGTCGGGAATGGGCATCCACACCAGAACTACATCGCCCGCGACGCGGCAGAGCTGGCGGTCATCGAGCGGGTGGTCGAGGACACGCTGCGGTACGTGCTCGGACTCGGCGGCACGATCGCCGCCGAGCATGGGATCGGCAAGCTCAAGCGCCGCTGGCTGGAGCTCCAGTTGTCGCCGTTACAGCTGGCACTGATGCGGACGATCAAGCGCGAGCTGGATCCGCTCGGTCTCCTCGCGCCAGGCAACATTTTTTGACCTTCGCGTCGGTGGTGCTGGACGTTGACTCGACGCTCACCAGCATCGAAGGTATCTCGTGGCTGGCCGAGCGGCGTGGCCCCGATGTGGCGCGTGCCGTCGACGCCATGACGGTGCGAGCGATGGAGGGTGCGACGCCGCTCGAGGCGGTCTACGGGGAGCGACTGGCCCTGGTCAGGCCATCGCGCGTTGATCTGCGTGCCTTGGCCGGCGCGTATGCCGCCGCACTCGTGCCGGACGTGCAGTCGGCGCTCGATGTGCTGCGTGCGGCGCACGTCCGCCTGGTCGTGGTGAGTGGCGGGTTGCGCGACGCCGTCGTGCCGTTCGTGGCGACGCTCGGCATCGCCGAGCGCGACGTGCACGCGGTCGCGCTGCGGTTCGCGCCGGATGGCACGTACGCCGGATTCGACGCGTCGTCGCCGCTCGCCTGCCGTCTGGGGAAGCCCGCCATCGCGCGTACTCTCGCACTGCCGCGGCCGGTCCTCGCGGTCGGCGACGGCAGCACCGATGCTGAGCTCAAGGAATGCGTCGACGCGTTCGCCGCCTTCACCGGCGTGGTCCGTCGTGAGTCGGTCGTCGCGGCGGCTGACCATGTGATCTCACGGTTTGTAGATCTCCCATCCCTCGTCTTGTGACATTCGGCACCTTTTTCCTGCCCGGGCCAACGGAAGTTCGCCCGGAAGTCTTGCAGGCGATGACCCGCCCGATGATCTCGCACCGCGGGCCGGCCTTTCGCGCGCTGTTCGCGCGCGTCCAGGCGGGTCTCCAAGTCGTCTTCGGCACCGAGCGGCCGGTCTTCATCGCGACCTCCTCAGCTACCGGGCTCATGGAGGCGGCGATCCGAAACGCCCCACCGGGCGGTGTCCTCGCGCTCGTCAACGGGGCGTTTTCGGCGCGCTTTGCCCATGTGGCCGAGGCCTGCGGCCGCACGGTCGAGCGGTACGAGGTGCCGTGGGGCGCCGTGCATGACGCCCGCGAGGTCACCGCGCGCGCACGACGAGGCACATACGCGGTCGTGACCGTGGTCCACTCCGAGACGTCAACCGGAGCGCTGAACGACGTGCGGGCGATCTCGGATGCGGCCCACGCGGCCGGGGCTGTGTGTGTGATTGACAGCGTGAGCGGCATTCGCGGCGCGGAGCTGCGCTTTGACGATTGGCACCTTGACTACGTCTTCACCGGGTCGCAAAAAGCGATCGCCCTTCCGCCCGGGTTGGCGTTCGGTGTGGCGTCGGCCCGGTTTCTCGAGGGGAGCGATCGCTCGTGCCGCGGTTCCTACTTCGATCTCGCGGAGTTTGTCGCGCACGCCGAGCGCGCCGAAGCGCCGAACACACCGGCACTCTCGCTGTACTTCGCGCTTGATGCACAGCTCGAACGCGTGCTCGGCGAAGGGATGCCCGGGGCGTGGGCGCGCCACGCCGCCATGTCTGGACTCACCACGGACTGGGTGGCGCGTCTGCGGGAGCAATCCGGGGTCGCGGTCGACGTGCTGGCGCGACCGGCTGACCGGTCGCCGACGGTGACGACGATCATGCTGCCGCCGGGGCTGACCAGCGCATCGGTCGTCGCTGGCGTCGCGGACGCTGGCTATACGATCGGGAGCGGATACGGCAAGCTCAAAGACACGGCGATCCGCATCGGGCACATGGGCGATCACACGCCCGAGGGCGTGGAGCGGTGTCTGCGCGTGTGCGGTGCCGTGCTCCAGAAGCTCGGCGCGCTCACGCCGTGACCCGGACCGCCGCGATAGGAATATCGCGCTCGGCAGCCCATTCCTCCCAATACAACGCCGGCGCGGCGGCGAACGCGTCAGCGAGGCCCTCACCGAGCGCTCCGACGAGCGCTGACCAGAAGCGGGGCTCGATCGCGGCGACCGCGATCCAACCGTCGCTGGCACGATAGAGCCGATACGACTGCAGCCCGCCTCCGAGCATGGCGCCGGGCGTGGTGAGTCCGTGGCGGAGTGGCGCGGCAAATGGCTTGACCGCGTCCTCGAGCGAGACGCACGCGAATCCGGGCCGGTCGCCTAAGAGCAGCGAGAGCCCCGTGCTCACGATCTGCTCGCCCGCCGCCAGGTCGGCAATCAGCGTCGAGGGTAAGCGCGGTGGCGACACGAGGCCGGCCCATGCCTGTAGCATGAGGTCGTGCGTGGGGCGCTCATCGTCTGTCGCCGCGGCGCCCACGAGCGCCACATGCGAGAGCCGGGGATAGTCGACAGTGAGGCGCTCCCAATCGAGGCCCAGCAGGCGCAGCGCCGACAGGCGGAAGCTCGTCAGGAGTAGGTCAGCCTGGCTGAGGAGCTCGGCGAATGCGGCGCGACCGTCCGCGGTCTTGAGATCCAGCCGGCGCACGTGTTGGCCGCCTCTGAGCTCGGCGTAATACCCGGGACACCAGGTAGCCATCGGATCGCCGCCCGGTGGCTCGACCGCGGTGACGTGGGCGCCAAGGGTGGCCAGGCGCTGGGCGGCGTACGGTACGGGCACATAGACCGCCAAGCTTACGACGCGCATTGCGTATAATATGCAGGCATGCGTCACCGGAAGGAGACCGCCGAGATCGTGGGCCGGCTCGTGGCTGACCTGGATGTACCTGTCGACTACTCCAACTCCCTCTCCTATGCATCGCATTAGTGTCTGCGTCCTCGCCTCGATGACGTTCGGCGCCAGCATTGTGACCGCTCAGCCGCCGGCCGATTCGACGTCGCTCGTCGCGCAAGGTGTCGCGCTCGACCTCGATGGCCACTACGCCGAGGCGCGGGCGAAGCTGTCACAGGCTATTGACCAGGCGCCGACCGACTCGGCAAAGGCTCAGCCGCGCCGGGCACTGGCGGTTTCGTATGCTTTCACCTGCGAGACGCGCGAGGTGACTCGATACGAGCGTCAGGTGATCGATGCGGCGACGGTGAAAAAGGATTTCAACGGCGCCGCGGACGTGTCCAACGAATTGGCGCGCATGCTGCTCGAATGCGGCGACGTGAACGATGCGCTCAGGACCTACCGGTCAGGACATGACCTCGCGCTGCGCCAGCAAAGCCTCAGCGACTCGGCCAAGGATCTGTGGGACTTCCGCTGGGAGCATGCGCAGGCGCGAATCGCCGCGCGCCGCGGCCAGGCCGGAGACGCGAGAGCGCATGTCGCGGCCGCGAAGGCCATCCTTGACAAGGGCACGAATCCAGATCAGCGGCGATTTTTCCCGTATCTCACAGGATATGTCGCACTCTATACCGGCGACGCCAAGTCCGCGATCTCGGATCTCGAACAGGCGGACCAGCGCGATCCGTTCATCCTTTGCCTGCTGGCCATCGCGCATGAGCGATCGGGTGATGCCTCGGCGGCAACGCCATACTATCGGAAGATCCTCGACCTCAAGGCGCACAGTCCAGGCATGGCGTACGCGCGGCCGATGGCCCGGCGAAAGCTCGCGACGACCTAACGCCCCCTCAACGTTTCCCGGAACTCCTCGGCCGGCATAAACTCTACTGTTTCCTCCATTCATGGACCTCGAACGAGGTGATCACGGAGTCCTTTGAGAAAGTGAACTCCAGGTTCCTCGTATAAACCGGGTCGATATCCCGCCCGTACTCCTCTACGATCTTGTAACCCACGCTGCTGCTATCCTTGAGATCGGGATCGCCCAATAGCTGCACCAGGTCGGCATATTTGATCCCTTTCAATTTGTAATGCGCGGTCAGGTCTGCAAGGATTCTTTTCCGGTAGGGGGAAGGAAAGGCCGGATCTTGCTGCTCATTCCATTTTTCCTTATCAAATTTCATGTCCCGATTGCAGGCAGCCAAAACACCGACCATCGAGCCAACGGATATCGCTGCAAGAACAGATCTTCGGAAATCCATTGTGCTCTTCATTTCAGTTCCGCTGGCGAATTGAAGTGGTGAGAGGGTCAAGCTCGCTGCGACGTCGATGAGAAGATACGCACGTGGCGCCGGTTTCCCAGGAAAGACAGCGTCCACTGCATAATGACGAGCAGCCGGTTCGCGAAATCGATCAGGTAGTAGATGTGCACGCCGGCCCACAGCAAAAGACCCAGGAACCCGGACAGCCGCATGAACTTGAGGTCGGCGATCGCGAACGTGCGGCCGACGATTGCCACGTCGCCTTTGTCCCAATAGGAGAACGGCGGTGGGGCGGGGCGGCCCCGTAGGCGACGGGCGATCAGGGCGCCGACGTAGCGTCCCTCCTGGATGGCGGGTTGGGCAACGCCAGGCAGCGTCATGGGCGCAGCGTTTCGCATCCCGACGAGGTTGCGGCTCGACGCGGTCAGCGTCGCGGTGTCGCCGATGACGAAGATCTCTGGGTGGCCGGGGACCGACAGATCGGGAAGGACTCGCACCTTGCCGGCGCGATCGACGTCTGCGCCGAGCCAGCGGCCCGCCGGCGACGCGGTCACGCCAGCCGCCCAGAGCACGGTGCGGCTTGGCACGCGCTCGTCGGTGCCGACCGTGACGCCGTCGTCGTCTACGGCCGAGACGAGCGCGCCAGTCCGGACCTCGACGCCCATGCGTTGCAAGTGCCGCTGGGCTCGCGCGGCCAGCGCTGCGGGAAACGATGGTAGGATGCGGGGGCCGCCTTCGAACAGGATGATCCGGGTGCGACGAGTGTCGATGTGGCGGAAGTCGCCCGCCAATGACGCGTGGGCCAGCTCGGCCACAGCGCCGGCCAGCTCGACGCCCGTGGTGCCGCCGCCGACGATGACGATGGTCAACAGTGCCTGGACGACCGCTGGATCGGCGTGCGGTTGGACTGCCGCGCGTTCGGCTTCTTCGAACGCCGAGAGGAGGCGGGCGCGCATCCGGGCGGCGTCGTCAGCCGTCGTGATGCTCGGTGCCACGGCCGCCCAAGCGGCATGCCCGAAGTAGCTGTATTCGATGCCAGTGGCCAGGATCAGAAAGTCGTACGGGATTGACTGATCGCCTGCCAGCACGTGGCGCGTTCCGATGTCGATGCCGGTGACTTCGGCGAGCAACACGTCCGCGTTGCGTTGGCGTCGGAGGAGCGACCGGATCGGCGCAGCGATCTCGTCGGCCGACAAGAGTCCGGTGGCCACCTGGTACAACATTGGCCGAAACAAGTGGTAGTTGTGGCGGTCGATCACCGTGACTCGCACGGGGGCGCGCGCCAACGATTGGGCGGCGCTCAGCCCACCGAACCCGCCGCCGACAATGACCACCCGCGGGGTTTCTGCCATCACTGCAATATGAACGGAGCTGGGCCCGGCCGCGACGTGAACACTTTTCGACGGGGGAACTCGCGCTCAACAGGTCGGATACCGCACGTCCAACCGGCCGCCCACGGATTCCTAGCCCTTCCCGTCCCGCCGCCGCGCCGTCTGCACCACAACCCGTCGCGCCCCGACCGTAGCAGACGTCAGCTGCAGCTCACGCACGTCCCGCACGGCAGTCCAACCGATTTGCGCCGACCTCACGGCACGCCGATGATAAGTCCCGCCGTCATGCCGAGCGATCGGTCGCTCGTGGCGCGAAAGCCAGAGAAGTCGTACGCTGGCTCGACATACCAGCCCACGTGCTTCGTGACCCAGAACATGAAGTCGAGCGCGACCTCTGCGGCGAGAGACCGCGTGTGCCGCGGTCCACTGAGTGTCCATGACAGCTGGGGCCCTGCGCCCGCCATGAACTCGACCGTCGGGGAGAAGGCAAACGGCTTCTTGAATATCAGGTCCGTCGAGACCTGTCTGCGACCATTCGTACCGAGCGCCGTGACCCCGGCCTCGAGCTCCAGCCATCGCTCGATCGGTGTCACTTCGACGGCCAAGGTGCCGCCCAGACTGGCTGGCCCTCCATTGAGCCCCCAGTCGGCCGCGCCACCAATTTCAAGAACGGCAACGTGATCGGCCTCGTTGCTCTGTCCGAATGCCTGAGTCGCGCTGACCGTCAGGGCGCCGACGGCCGCAAGCCTGCGCATGCCGCGAATCACGAGGCGCGTCCGACCCTCACTCAGTCAGTCAGCTGGGCTAAATCCGCGGATACTGCCGGTGGAATCCCGTGGCGTCCTGATACGCACGGGCGAACGCCAGCAGCTTGGCCTCCCCGTACAGGGGACCGATGAACGTGAGACTGACAGGCGTCCCGGGCCCGCCCCAACTCCCGCCGAAGGGACCGGGCCCGGAGGGCGGATCGTACGGCGGCGCGTCGTCGCCCCGAATGCCGTTCGGCACGATGACGGCCGGGTGCCCGGTGAGGTTGGTGATGGTGAGCTGTATCGAGCTTGTCGGGGCGACGATCACGTCGAACCCCTCGAACACCTTGGCCATCGCCTCGATCGCCAGCATGCGCGCACGATTGGCCTGCACGTACTCGACGGCCGGCGTCAACCGCGCGACGCGGAACGTGTTCGGCCAATCGCTCGGACTCTGCTCTGTCAGCAGCTTGTCGCGCCCGGACCGCGTCAGCTCATCGAACGCCGCGGCGGCTTCGACCGACAGGAGTGACGTCATCGCCTGCCAGGGCATATCTGGCAGCTCGACGGGCGTCATGGTCACGCCCATCGTGCCAATCGTCGAGAGAGCGGCGATGTCGAATTTCCGGTCGTAGGCGAAGTGCTCCCGCAGCAGCGCACGCTGGTGTTGCGCGCTCGAATCCGCAGCCGGCGGCGGTGCGAACAGCCGGAGCTGCGGTGGGTCGTTCGCAAAGTCGTTCTTGAGGTATCCGACGCGGAGCGTACGCGGATCGACGCGCGCGTCCCAGTTGAACGCCGCATCGCGCACCGTGCGGTCATGGCCATCGGGACCATGGATCGCGTCCAGCACCATCGCGCAGTCTTCGACCGACCGGCAAATCGGCCCGAGCTTGTCCATGGACCATGCGAGCGCCATCGCGCCCGTGCGCGGCACGCGGCCAAACGTCGGACGGAGGCCCGTGCACCCACAGCGTGTCGACGGCGACGAGATGGATCCAAGCGTCTCCGAGCCGATGCTGAACGCGACGCCGCCGGCCGCGGTGGCCGACGCCGGTCCAGCCGACGATCCGCTCGAGCCCTGCGTGGTCCGCCACGGATTCCGGGTGACGCCGCCATACCATCGGTCGCCCAGGGCAAGCGCGCCGAGCGTGAGCTTGGCGATGAGCACGGCGCCCGCCTGATCCAGCCGCGTGACGACCGTCGCATCCTCATCAATCATCTGCTGCTCGAATCCCCCGGCGCCCCACGTCGTGCGATACCCCTTGACCGCCAGCAGATCCTTCGCCCCCCATGGTAGCCCGTGCAACGGCCCGCGATACCTCCCGGCGGCAATATCGCGATCAGCCTCCCTGGCCTGCGCCATCGCGCGGTCCTCGGTCAGCGTGATGACGCAGTGCAGTACCGTGTCCAACCGCTTGAGCCGTGCCAGGTACATCTCGGTGAGCGCCGTCGACGACACC
>DATMNB010000297.1:0-13085 GCA_035569435.1 Gemmatimonadaceae bacterium | reverse complement strand
GACGAGTTGCACGACGATCCTCATCTGGACCAAGACGCGCGTGGCGGATTTCCGCTAGGATGCGGGGCTCGGCCATGCTGGCGCTGCTCGCGGCGGCGCTCGAGTGCTCGGCACACGCGGCGGGAACGGGGGCGCTCGACCTGGTGGCGCCGCCGGGGTTCCAGGTGACGACGTATGCCAGCGTGCCTCACGCGCGATTCATGGCGCTCGGGCCCGACGGGTCGGTGTACGTGAGCGAATCGGAGTCGGGCCGCATCGTGCGGCTGGTCGACGATCACGGGGCGGGCGTCGCCGACAGCGTCGTGGAGGTGGCCAGCGGGCTCGATCTGCCGCATGGCATGGCGTTTCACAAGCACGCGTTCTACGTCGCGACGCACGACGGCGTCGTGCGGTTCGCGCTCGATACGGCAGGCCGTCCGGTCGGGCCGCCGGTCCGTGTGAACCACTATACCGGCGGCGATGGGCACTGGTCGCGGACGATCGTCTTTGGGGCCGACAGCGCGATGTATGTGGCGATCGGGTCCTCGTGCAACCTCTGTGTCGAGGCGGATTCCGATCGCGCGGTCGTCATGCGTTATGACGAGGACGGGTCGCACGGCCGGGTGTACGCGCGTGGGCTGCGCAATGCCGTGGGGTTGGCGGTGTCGCCGACGACGGGGGCGATCTGGGCGACGCAGAACGAGCGTGACAACCTGCTGCCCAACCACGAGGATCTGCCGCCCGACGAGTTGAACATCCTCCGGGCGGGGGGAGATTACGGGTGGCCATACTGTTATGGCGATCGTATCCCCAACCTGGAGTATCCCAGCGCGAAGTGCGGGCCGACGATCCCGCCGGCGCTCGGGTTTCAGGCGCACTCGGCGCCGCTCGGGATCGTGTTTCTTTCCACGGCGACACAGTTTCCGAGCGCGTATCGCTCGGATGCGTTGGTGGCGTTCCACGGGTCGTGGAATCGCACGATTCCGACCGGGGCCAAGGTCGTGCGGGTGCACGTGGTCAAGGGGCTGCCGGTGTCGTATGACGATTTCATCACCGGGTGGCAGCGGCACGATGGGAGCCGCTGGGGGCGGCCGGTCGACGTGCTCGTGGCGCGGGATGGGAGCGTGTTGGTCTCCGACGATTTCTCGGGAACCATATATCGCGTGTCGCATGGCGCCGGGGTGAACGCGGCGGCGCAATAGCGTTAGTTTTGCGGGTGTACTACGCCTGTCGGCCTAACACACCGGCAAAACTAACCCATTGATTATGAAGCGAAGAGGCTGCGCCTCTTCGCCGCGCCGTTTCCTCTGGATCTGTCAAACATGCGAATGCTCGTGTTTGGCGCCGGGCTGCAAGGCTCCGCGTGCGCCTATGATCTCCTCCAGAATCCCGCCGTCACGGAGGTGCGACTCGCCGATCTCCGGGTCGACGCGCTGCCATCGTTCCTCGCGCCCTATGCCGGGACGCGGCTGATTCCGACGACGCTCGACGTGCGCGACGCCGACGCCGTGCGCGGAGTCATGGAGCAGTCGGACGCGGTGATGAGCGCGATTCCGTACTACTTCAACTACGAGTTGGCGCGGTTGGCCGCCGAGTCGGCGGTGCACTTCTGCGATCTCGGGGGGAATACCGAGATCGTCTTCCAGCAGAAGGGGCTCGACCAGAAGGCCAAGGCAGCCGGTGTGACCATCGTGCCCGACTGCGGCGTGGCGCCGGGGATGGTCAACATCCTGGCCCAGTACGGGATCTCGCTGCTCGACACCGTGTCGTCGGTGCGCATCTTTGTCGGCGGGCTGCCGCAGCAGCCGGAGCCGCCGCTCAACTACCAGATCGTGTACTCGCTGGAAGGGGTGCTCGACTACTACACGACGCTGTCGTGGGTCGTGCGGGACGGGAAGCGCCACCAGGTGCGGGCGTTGTCGGAGGTCGAGCCGGTGGCGTTCCCGGCGCCGGTGGGGACGCTCGAGGCGTTTCACACGGCGGGCGGGTTGTCGACGCTCGCGTTCCGCTATGAAGGGCAGATTCCGACGATGGAGTACAAGACGCTGCGGTACCCGGGGCATGCGCACATCATGGAGGCCATTCGGGATCTCGGGCTGTTGGAGCTCGAGCCCGTGGACGTGAAGGGGACCAAGGTCGTCCCGCGGGATCTCGTGGTCGCGGCGATGGGGCCGCGGCTCACCAAGCGGAACGGCAAGGATCTCGTCGCGCTGCGCGTCGTCGTCGAGGGGACGCGACAAGGACGGCCGGAGCGGCGGGGGTGGGAGTTGATCGACTACTACGACACGGCGCATGGCATCAGCGCCATGATGCGGACGACCGGGTACTCGTTGTCGATCACCGGGCAGATGCAGGCCATGCGGGCGCTGGATGTGCCGGATGGCGGCGTGTTCACGCCAGACGAGTGCATGCCGGCGGAGCGCTACATCGCCGAGTTGGCGAAGCGTGGTGTTGTGATTAAAGAGATCGCATAGCGGGCGTCAGGGCGGCAATAGCGCGGCGGCGGCCACGGTCAGGACGACAACGACGATTGGGGGGACGCGCCAGCGCTGGAGGAGGAGGAACCCCGTGAGGGCGATCGCGAGATCCCGGCCGTTCAGGACGGCGCTTCGCCAGATTGGGTCGTAGAGGGCGGCGCCGAGGATGCCGACAACGGCGGCGTTCACGCCGGCCAGTGCACCGCGCGCGGCGGGGCGGCGGCCGAGCCAGGTCCAGACGGGGATGCCGGCCAGGGCGATGAGGAGGCCGGGGAGGAACATGGAGATGAGGGCGACCGTGGCCCAGAGCGGCGCGGCGGAGTGAGGTGCGACGATCGCGCCCAGGTAGGCCGAGAGCGTGAAGAGCGGGCCGGGGACGGCTTGGGCCATGCCGTAGCCGGCGAGGAACGTGTCGTCGGACATCCAGCCGCGCGGGACGAGGGCGTCCCGGAGCAGCGGTAGGACGACGTGTCCGCCGCCGAACACGAGGGCCCCGGCGCGGTAGCAGAGCGCCGCGAGGGCGACGAGCGTGTGGTCGGAGCCGACGATCGCGAAGAGCACGAGCAGGGCAAGGAACGCTGAGAGCGCGGCGATGCCGGTGCGGGCGCTGACGGGCATCGCGGGCGGCGACGGGGCCGCGTCGATGCCGCGACAGAGTACCGCGGCGGCGAGGGCGGCCGCGATCAGCACGACGATCTGCGTCAGTGGCCCACCGACGGTGAGCAACACGACGGCGGCTGCGAGCGCGAGGGCCGTGCGGGTGCGGTCGGGGCAGAGCTTGGGCGCCATGTTCCACACGGCTTGCGCGACGACGGCGACGGCGACGAGGGCGAGGCCGTGCAGGATTCCGGCGGCTACGACACCGTGGAGCTGCGGGGCCAGCATAGCGAAGGCGAACATGATGATCGCCGACGGCAGCGTGAACCCGACCCACGCCGCGATGGCGCCCGCATATCCGGCGCGCTTGAGTCCCACGAGGAACCCGACCTGACTGCTGGCGGGTCCGGGCAGCATCTGGGCGAGGGCGACGAGGCCGGCGTACTCGTCGCTCGAGAGCCAGCGGCGTTGGCGGACGTAGGTGCGCTCGAAGTAGCCCAAGTGGGCGATCGGGCCGCCGAATGACGTGAGGCCGAGGCCGAGGGCGACGGCGAAGACTTCGAGCACGCGCCAAATCTATGTGCAGCGGGCGAGAGGCTGGATCGACGGGACAGCGAGGGCGGTCGTAGCGATTTGTTGCAGGCCGTCTCGAAACGAGTCAGGTGTGTGCGATTGTGATCTAGCTCACGTCCCACAACTGCTTGCCGTGCTGTAGCTTAGCGACCAAGTACGCAGCGGCCGGGGCGGCGCGCCGTGTGCTTTGCAATGGTAGCGAAACGTCTCCGCCACTCGTTAACAACAACCGCTGAACATGAGAGAGATGCGCAGTCGAGAGTGCAGTCGGTGGCCATAGCGGCGTCCGAGCCAGTGGCGACTGACTTTCAACCACGCCTCGTGGTCGTGACGATCGGGGAGTCGTTTGCGACCCTCTGGCCGTCGCTCGCCGTCGAGTGCGATGCAGCGCTGAGCGTGACGAGCGATGCCGGCGAGGTGGCGCCGCGCAGCGATGCCGTGGCGCTCGTCGTTGGCGCCGGGGACGAGGGGCACATCGAGCCCATGATCCGGCGACTGGTCGGCAGTGGCATGGACGTGGCCGCGGTGGGCGCGCGGGCCGATTACCGGCTGGCGGGAACGCTCGGTAGGGCCGGTGCGGCCGAGTATTTCGCGCTGCCGGCCGATCGTGACGTGCTCGCGGCGTGGCTCAGGGAACGGTTTGATGCCATCCGGGCGCAGGCGGCGCGCGCGTCATTCACGACGGTCGAGCGCGAGAAGTATCGGTTTGACGGGATCATCGGCTCGAGCAGCGCGCTGAACGCGGCGCTCGAGCGGGCGGCGCGGGTGATTCCGCATCGCGCCGTGACGGTGCTGCTCGCCGGCGAGACTGGTACGGGTAAGGAGCTCGTCGCGCGGGCGATTCATTATCAGGGTCCGCGGCAGGCAGCGCCGTTTGTCGACATCAACTGCGCGGCGATCCCCGATCACCTCCTGGAGAGCGAGCTCTTTGGGCACGAGCGGGGGGCGTTCACCGGCGCGACCAACGCCAAGCCTGGGCTGTTCGAGCTCGCGTCCGGCGGCACGCTGCTCCTCGATGAGATCGCGCATCTGGCGATGCCGCTCCAGGGCAAGCTGCTGCGCGTCCTCGAAGAGCGGGTGCTGCGACGGGTGGGTGGGACGCGTCCGATTCAGGTCGACGTGCGCGTCATTGCGGCGACGCACGTCGATCTGGCTGACGCGGTCAAGCGTGGGATGTTCCGGGAGGATCTCTTCTTTCGGCTCAACGTCGTGCCGATCACGCTGCCGCCGTTGCGTGCGCGGCGCGATGACATCGTGCCGCTGGCGCGGCATTTCATGGCCAAGTTCGCGGCGGAATACGGGTTGCCCGAGCCGGCGCTCAGTCGGAGCGCCCTGGTGGCGCTCACGGCGCGCGACTGGCCCGGGAACATCCGCGAGCTGCGCAACGTGATCGAGCGGACGCTCCTGCTGTCCGACGCCACGACGCTCGAACCGGCCGACTTCATGACGGACCCTGAGCCGGCGACCGCGGCATCGGGGGCGGCCGCCGGGTTTGGGCTCCAGCCGCTCGACGCCACGATCCGCTCGGCGGTGCTGGCGGCGGTCGAGCGGTGTCGCGGCAATAAGAGTGAGGCGGCCCGCCAGCTCGGGATTTCGCGGACGCGGCTCAAGCGGTTGTTGGACGAATCCGACGATTCGCCGGATGACGCACTGGATGATCTCGAGGATCCACATGGTCTGCACTCGTAAAGCATCTCGGACGACGTTGCTCGCGGCGCTCGCCGTCTGGGGGTGTTCGTTCTCGACCGCGCCCAACGGTGGTGTCCCCGAGTCGTCATTGCACTTCCTGTCGCCGAATCCGGGCGCGCCGTCGCTTGTGACCGACACGGTGCGCTTCTATGCGGTCGCCGGTCAGGACAGGAGCGCGTCGTTGTACTATCACGCGGTTGGCGGGCAGACGGATTCGGTGCAGTTCCTGGCGTTTGACGTGCCGGCGGGCGCGCTGGTGCAGCAGCCGGACGGGACGCCGATCGCGACCGGGGACTCGCTGCTCATCACGATCGCCATCGCCGACCCAACGCGACTCATCGTGGGGTTTCAGCCGTCGGGGCTCGTGTTCCACAACGGCCAGCCGGCGGCGCTCACGTTGTCGTATGCCAACGCCGACAGTGGCCTGACGGCCACCGGGGTGTCGGGCCTGGCCATGTGGAGCCAGGAGCACGCGGGCGACAAGTGGCACAAAGTGCCGAGCAACGTGAACAGGAGCGCGCTCACGGTCACCGGGCGCATTGGCGGGTTCTCGGTCTACGCCACGGCGTACTGACGCGCACACGGCGCACGCATGTCTTCTTCCGCTGCCCCGATCTCCGCACTCCAGGCGGCGCGTGCGCGTGCGCGGGACGGCCAGTGGGGTGAGGTGATCAATCTGCTGGGTGACGTGGCGGACGGTCGATCGGAGCCGGAGCATGTGACGCTGCTGGCCGAGGCGTTGCTGCGCACGGCGCGGCCGCGCGAGGCCGAGCAGTGGCTGCGGCGGGCGCTGCCCGATGTGGAGCGGAGTGGGAACTGGATCGCGCGGCGGCGGGCGACCAATCTGTGGGGCGCGGCGTTGTTCGAGCTCGGGCAGCTCGAGGCGGCGGAGTTGGCGTTCCGGCGGGCGCTCGAGTTGGGCGAGCAGGAGCGGGACTCGTTGCTCGTGGCGCGCGCGATGAACAACCTCGGGCAGATCGCCAACGTGCGGGGCCGGCGGGTCGACGCGCTCACGCTCTACCAGCTGGCATTGCCGGCGTACCAGCGACTCGGCAACGCCCGCGGGCTGGCCGAGACCTACCATAACATGGCGATCAGCTACCGGGATCTGGGGCAGCTCGAGCGGGCCGATGAGTGTGAGCAGCGGGCCATCGAGTTCGCGCGCGCGGCGCCGGCGGCGCGCATCGCGGCGTTGGCCCGTATTGGGCGCGCCGAGGTTGCGTTGAGGCGCGGCGACACGGCGGTGGCGCGTGTGGCGGCGCTGCGCGGGGCCACGGAGTGTCTCGGGCTGGGCGATCCGGCTGGCACGGCGGATGGGCTGCGCGTGTTGGGGTTGGCCTGCATCGCGGCGGGCGCGTTCGCTGACGCGACGGCGGCGCTGGAGCGCGCGTCGGGGTTCGCGGCGCGGCATGCCAACCCGGTGCTGGAAGGCGAGACGTTGCGGGCGCGGGCGCAGCTCGCGGCGGCGTGCGGGCAGATGGGCGACGCGCGTCAGCACGCGGAGGCCGCGCTCGTGCTCTTTGCGCGCGCTGGGGCGAGAGCGGATTACGAGGAGCTCTCGGACTGGTGTGCGCGGTACGGATTTTCACCCTGAGGAGGCTTGTAATGACTGCTCGTATACACCGTGGTCTCGTCGCGCGCGCACGGTTTGCGCTTCCGGTGCTGGCGTTCGCCGCGGTCAGCGCCACGGCCGGTGCGCAGGACCATGGCCACGGGCATGGGCATGGGCACGATGGCGGGGATGAGGGTGGTGGCGCGCCTCCGGGGCAATTGCCCCCGCGCGGTCAGTGCCGGATCTGGTTTGACGGACTGCCGCCGGGACACCAGCCGTTGCCGAGCGATTGCGAGACGGCGTTTCGGGATGCGCCGCCGGACGCCAGAGTGTTGGTGGGTGAGGGGGTCGATGCGCACGGGTATAGTCGGGGTGACCACGACCACGGGAATCACAACGGGTGGGGCAAGGAGCATGGTCGCAAGCGCGACGGTGACGATCGCGACGAGGAACGTGGCGCGCCGCCACCCCCGCCGCCGCCCGCTGACTGTTTAGTCTATACGCCGGACGGGCAGTGCGCGGGGGCATACATGCCCGCCGGTCCGCCGCCTGCGTTGCCCGACATGATCGGCGCTGTCTTCATGGCCGAGGGTCGTGTCTGGCCGGAGGCGCAGCGGTGGCTCGGCGGGCTTCAATTGACCGCCCACGTTGATGCCGTTGTCGGCGGACGTCCGGCACGCGTGCGGTGGACGGATTCGAACGGGCGGCTCGTGCAGGAGTGGATCGACGTGAACGGCAACGGGCGCGCGGGGGTCGTGCGCGTGTACCGTCGAGGGGTGTTGGTCAGGACGTTCAAATCGTGAGGAGGGACATCATGCGATCATCATATGTCGTGTCGGCACTGGCCATCGTTGCGGTGTGGGGGTGCAGCAGCTCGACCGCGCCGAGTAGCAGTGTCTCGAATGCTCAGGTGAGCGCCGACGTCGCGGCCAGCACGGCGCCGGCCGTCTCGACGAGCGCGTCGGCGTTTCTTGCCGCCGAGGGTGGGACCGGCGCAGCGGGCGCCCGTGTGCCGGGCGGGGTACGGGCGATGGCGGGGTGCACGGTTCACTCGTCGAGCGGGTTGAACACGTTCCTGACGGAGTCGCATCCCGACTCGGTCTCGTTCAGCGTGACGTGGGAGTTCTTTGCCGGTGGGGGGTGTCAGAACGCGTTCGATAGCACGTCGACGGATTCGATTGCGTTTGCGGCGACGGAGCGCGAGGTGGACAACGATCCGCGGTTCGTGGCGAGCGCGATGCAGAACTGGACGTTCGATGTCCTGGGGGTGCCGACGCTCGCGGCGGCCACGACGCACGTGTGGAACGGGGTCGGCATGGGGACCGACACGGCGACGCATGCCACGCCGGGGCTCGATCGCACGTATATCGGCGCCGCGTTCGACACGGCGACCAACGTGACGTTCCCGCATCCGTTGAATGGGGTGACGGTGCCGGCGTCCGGGACGTTCTCGCGGTGGACCACGGTGACGGTGACACAGACGACGAAGGGGGTGCACAAGGTGCGGACGGTGTCGCTGCACGTCCTCGTCACGTTCAATGGGACGACGCAGGTGCCGCTCGTGGTGTTCGATGACACGGGGGCGCGCCTGGTGACGTGCACGGCGGATCTGACGGCGCGTCGCGTCGTCAACAATACCTGTAAATGACCCGGAGGCGTGCCTCTATGAAAGTGACACGTATGCTGGCGGTTGCCGCGGCGGTGGGTGCCGCGGCGTGTGGGAGTAGTAGCACGGCGCCCAACGGGAACGGCACCGCGGGTGGCGGGCACTCGCTCGTGATTGACGCCAACCCGGACATCAAATTCAAGCCGACGCCGGATACGGTCGCGGCGGGCTCTACGGTGTCTTTCGCGTGGCACTCGCTCGCGCACAATGTGCAGTGGGACAACACGCCGACCGGTATCGCGAGCATTGGGAGTGGGACGACCGGGTTCACGAGTGGCGATTCCACGCGCGTGTTGACGGTGAAGGGGACGTACACCTATCACTGTGGCATCCACGGAACGGTGATGAGCGGGGTCATTGTCGTGCAGTAAGGCATCCCGTCCGGGACTGCGTTAGAATTCGGTATGACCCGTCGTCGGTGGTTTGCGACCCTCGCCACGCTGTTCTTGCTCCAGCTCGTTTTCGTGGAGAGCGGGTACGCGTGCGCGATGCCGGCGACGGGTTCCAGCGCGATGGCGTCGATGCCGGGCATGACCATGCCGGCGCACGAGAGCAAAGGACCGTGCCGGTTCCCGTGGGCGCCTGACGGATGTCAGTCCATGGCGCCCTGCGCGCCTGCTGCGCTGGCGGTCCCGGGCCACGCCCTGGCGGTCGCCCCGCAGCTCGTCGCCGCCGTGCCCGTACTCATCGTGCGAACCCCACCCTCCGAGACCGCACCGCCGGAGCTCCCGCCTCCGCGGGTTTAGTCCTCCTCACATCGCTGTTGTGAGCCGCTCGTCGCGCTGATCGTCAGCGGCGACGCGGACGGCCCCTGTTCCTATCTGGAGAGTCCAGCCGGGGAACGCGGGTCGGTATGGACTCCTGCCTTCAGGCGCATGTCATCCACATTCTTCGCACTGCTCGCGTGTCTCGTCGCGACCACCGTCGCGCGCGCGCAAACCACCGCGTCGAGCGATCTCGACTCGCTCGTCCGTATTGGTGTCGCGGCCAACCCCGCGATCCGCGCCGCGGAGAGTGGCCGCAGCGCGGCGCGCGCACGCATCGGGCCGGCCGGCGCCTGGGCCGACCCTGTCGTAGGCGTCGGGTTGCAAGATCTGCCGCTCACTCGGCCGGGCTTCTACGACACGTTCACGATGGAGACCGTCCGGATCACCCAAACGCTCCCCCTGGCCGGTGCCCCAGCCGCACGGGCGCGTGTCGAGTCGCGGGCGGCCGTCGCCGCCGACTACCGCATCCAATCGGCCCGATTCGATGTCGTGCAGCAGGTCAAAGACGCGTACTACGACCTGGTGTTTGTCGATCGGGCGCTGGACATCGTCCGCCGAAGCCACACGGTGCTGCTCGAGCTGAGCCAGGCCGCCGAAGCCCGGTATGGCGCTGGCACGGGGAATCAGGCGGATGTGCTCAAGGCACGCGTCGAGGCAGCGCGTCTTTCCGATCAGGCCGTGGCACTCGTCGCACAGCGGAGTGCGGCGCTGGCGCAGCTCAACGCGGTTCTCGACCGGCCGAGCGACACGCCCGTCGATAGCGCGCGCGTCCCCGCTGCGCTCATTCGAGCCGCGATGCCGGATTCGACCGCGGATGTGCGGTTCGTGTCGCCTGCCCTTGGCGCCCCGGCCGCCAACTCGCCGCTCCCCTCGCTGGTCGCGCTCCAAGACAGGGCCATGCAGACAAGTCCCATGCTCCGCGAGCACGGCGCGACGCTCGACGCTGACGCCGCGCGCGTCGAGCTCGCGCGGAAGGAGCGTGTTCCCGACATCGACGTCTCGCTGGAATACGACCACCGCGTGCAGTTCCCGGACTTCGTGACCGCGTTTGTCTCGCTGCCGATCCCGATCCACAGCGGGCGCAAACAGAGCCAGATGGTCGCCGAAGCCCGGTCGACGCTCGCCGCGGACGAGGCGGAGCATCACGCCACGATGAACGACATCCGCGCGACGGTCGCCGCGCAGTACGCCGCCGTCGAACGCGCGCGCACGCAGCTCGCCCTGGACGCCCGCGTGATCCTGCCGCAGGCCCGCGCCGGGATCGAGTCGGCGACCGCCAGCTACCGGGCGGGGCGGGGGGACTTTCTCAGCGTGTTGCAGGCACAGGCCACGGTCTTCGAGATCGAGACCGATGCCGACCGCGCGCTCACGGACTTTGCCAAGAGTGTCGCCCAACTCGACCGGACGATCGGCGCGGAGGTCTTGCCATGACACACAGGGCCCTATCTATCGTCGCCGCGCTGACGGTCACCGCATGCAGCGGCACCAAACACCCGAGCGCCAAGAGCCCGGACAGCATGGCTGGCATGGCCGGCATGTCGGGCATGTCGGGCATGTCGGGCATGTCCGGCATGGCTGGCCCGGGATCGTCAGGCGTCCATCTCACGCCCGACCAGATCCGGCACTTTGGCGTGACCTTCGGCACGGTCGAGTCGCGGTCGCTCGCAACGCGTGTGCGCACCGTCGGCACGGTCATGCCCAACGAGCAGACGCTCTCGCAAGTGACCCCCAAGGTCGGTGGGTTCGTGGAACGGCTCTACGTCAACCAGACCGGCCAGCGCGTCCGGCGCGGCGAGCCGCTCGTCGCCCTCTACTCCCCCGATCTTGTCGCCGCGCAGGAGGAATTGCTCGTCGCGGCACGACTCGCCACGACCGACTCGACCGCGATGACCCTGGTCGAGGCGGGGAAGCAGCGCCTCCGGGCGTGGGACGTCAGTGAGGCGCAGATCGACCGGGTGCTCCGCTCCCGCACGGCGGAGCGGACGGTCACGCTCTATGCCCCTACCAGTGGGATTGTGATGGACAAGAAAGTCGTTCAGGGCCAGGCGATTCAGCCCGGCGAGATGCTGTTGTCCGTCGCCAATCTCTCGGATGTGTGGGTGGATGCGCAGGTGCGCGAGCTCGATGCCGCGTCAGTTCGGGTCGGCTCGCCCGCGACCGTCGAGTTCACGAGCTACCCAGGCCGGCCGTTCGACGGACGCGTCGGGTTCATCTATCCGACTGTCGAGGGGGACGCGCGGACTGTCACCGCCCGTATCGTTGTTCCGAACCGCGACGGCCTGCTCAAGCCTGGGATGTACGCGACCGTCGCACTGGACACACCGCCGCATGCGGCGCTCTCAGTCCCGTCGTCCGCGATTCTGAATACTGGACAACACACGTTGGTCTTTGTCGATCTCGGCGATGGCGCGTTCGCGCCCCACGAGGTGACGACCGGCGGCGTCGCGGGCGACTACACCGAAGTTCTCTCTGGCGTCAACGCTGGCCAACGTGTCGTGACCTCCGCGCAATACCTGCTCGACTCGGAGTCCAACCTGGCCGAGACGATGAAGAGCATGATCGGCCAGACCGGGGGCGCTGACATGAAGGGAATGGACATGCCCGCGCCGGCGACCGGAGGGCCGCGCTAATGCGCTCCGGCTTTCTCTCGCGCGTGATCGCCTGGTCAGTCACCCACAAGGCGGTGGTCCTCGTCGCGACCGCCGTGCTCTCCCTGACTGGCGGCTGGGCGCTCTGGCGCACGCCCGTCGACGCGATCCCCGATCTCTCGGACGTCCAGGTCATCGTCATGACCCCGTGGGCCGGCCAGGGGCCGCAACTCGTCGAGGACCAGATCACGTACCCGCTCGAGACGGATCTGCTCAAGGTCCCGCGCATCAAGTACGTGCGGGGAACGAGCGAGTTCGGCCTGTCGGCTGTCACCGTCGTCTTCGAGGATGGGACGGATCTCTACTGGGCGCGCTCTCGCGTGCTCGAGTACCTGAATGGCGCCCAAGGCACCCTCCCGAAGGGCGCGATCCCGGCGCTCGGCCCCGACGCGACCGGCGTCGGCTGGATCATGCAGTACATCCTCACCGACACGACGGGCCGCCTCAACCTGGCCCAACTCCGGGCGCTGCAGGACTTCACCGTCCGACCGACATTGACCGCCGTCCCCGGCGTCGCCGAAATCGCGTCGCTCGGTGGGTTCGAGCAGCAGTACCAGGTCACGGTCGATCCCGCCAAGCTCCTCGCCTATCGCATCCCGCTGGCGCGCGTGACGGAGGCCGTCCGCGCCTCTAATCAAGACGTCGGCGGCCGCGTCCTCGAGATGGGCGGCGCCGAATACGTCGTCCGTGGGCGCGGGCGGTTCACGAGCCTCGACGACATTCGAGCGGTCTCGCTCGCCACTGGTGCGGCCGGCGCGCCCATCACGGTGGGCGACGTCGCCACCGTCGCACTCGGTCCCGACATTCGTCGCGGCATCACGGACTTGAATGGCCAGGGCGAGATCGTCACCGGCTGGGTCGTCATGCGCTACGGCGAGAACCCGCGCGCCGTCATCGCCCGCGTCAAGGCGAAGATGGCCGCGCTGCAACCGGCTTTGCCACCTGGCGTCACGTTTGTGGACGGCTACGATCGGTCCGGGCTCATCGACAAGGCGGTCGCCACGCTCAAGGGGAAGCTCGTCGAGGAGTCGATCATCGTCGCCCTGGTCGCGCTCCTGTTCCTGCTGCACGCCGAGAGCGCCCTCGTGGCGATCCTCACGCTGCCTGTCGGCATTCTCATGGCGTTCTTGGCCATGC
>DATMNB010000296.1:0-2030 GCA_035569435.1 Gemmatimonadaceae bacterium | reverse complement strand
GTTTGGCGGGGGCGGGGTCGACGGTCACGACACCGAGCGTATCGACTTCCTGGCTAAACTCGCCGGTGTAGTGATTGATCACCTGCACGGCGTTGAGCAGGGGATACGTCCCGGCGTGGGGGAAGCGGACTTCGGCGATGTAGCGTTCGGCCGGAGCCACGATGATGCTGGGGACGCTCTCCTCGTATTCGAAGCGGCTGACGTCGGAGGCGACGATTTTGATCGGTGCGCCGCCAAACGACAGGTTGTAGGTCCGCGAGCTCGAGGCGTTGGTCATGAAGAACCGCACGACATCGCCGGTCGCCACGTGCAGCGCGTAGTGTGGTTCGCCATTCACGAGCATGACGTTGCCCGCGCGGCCCATCAGCGTGAAATCCGGCCCGCTCTTGGCAAAGGGAATCAGCGTGTCGGCGTTGATGAGCAGGTCATTGAGCATCAGGACCTGTTCCCGATTGACGGGCGAGTAGTAGGCCGGGTCGGGCGAGTCGACGAGCATGTTGCCAAAGAGCCCCATCGCCTGTTCGATGTCTTCACGGACGTGGGGGTGGTACCAATACACACCGGCGTCAGGGAAGTGCAGGCGATAGGTGAAGCTGTCCCCAGGCGCCACGGCCTTCTGGGTGAGGTCGGGCACACCGTCGTTGGCGTTGTCGAGACGCACACCGTGCCAGTGGACCGCGCTCGGGAGATCGATATGGTTCCGGAACCGCACGGTGATCGTGGCGTTCTCGCGCACACGAATCAGTGGACCCGGGATCTCCCCGTTAAAGGCGTACATCGTGAACGTGCGCTTGCCGATCGTCCGGCGCACGAGACCCGCCGTGAGGACGAGCGTGTCGCCGTCGGCAAGAGTGGTCACGGCCGTGGGTTTCACCGGCGCGAGTGTGGCCAGATCGACGCCCTGCCCGGGCAAGAACGGCGTGATCGCCGGGGAGATGCCGACAAGGCCGGGCATCATCTTCATGCCCGGCGGCATCGGGATCGGCATGGACATGTTCATGCCCGCCATATTGCCCATGCCCGGCATGTTGGCCATCGACGTGTCTTGCCCGGCAGCTGTACCGGCGGCCGCCACCATCGCCAGTGTGAGGCAGACGTGCTTCACGGCGGCATCCCTCGGAACATGGGATGGCTGATAAATGATTGCAGCCAGGCGCTCGGCGATGAGCCGTGCAACACGGTCGGCCCGTCGTGGGTGGTCGAGGTCGGCGACGACTCGGCGGTGACGACCACGAGGAACTTGTTCAGGTCCACGGGCCCGACGGTGTTCTCGCCGTTGGCGATCGTGCCAAGCCGCGTCCAGGTGTTCAGATCGGGGGTCACGGCCCAGGCGATGAACGTCTTGTAGGCGCCCAGTGACGATGGCGTCGGAAGGCCGGCCGCGGTGACCTGGATGTTATAGACCGCGTGGCCGTCGGCCGTCGAGGCAATCCCAAACGGCGACGTGGCGAAGATAAGCCGACCCGTGCCCGTCGCGCTGGGCGCGGCGGGCGTGGCGATCAGCTTCATATCGTATGGACCAGACCCCACCGGCCGTGCGCCGGCGAGGACGAGCAGGAGCGCTGACGACAGCGCCCCTGCGACTCGCCGCAGCGTCACGACGTCGGCGGGGTCGAGCCGGGTGCCTTCGTGTAGTCCTGCACGCTATTCACGCCCTCTTTGTAGCCGGTGAAGCCGTCGACCTTGAACAGCCAGAGACCGCTGCGCATGTCGGAAATCACGACGAGCCCGTCGCGGTTCCGCACGTCGACGCCGAACGCGCCCTGCTCAACGCTGGGGAACGCCGTCTTCCAGTTGTTGTCCGGGTTGCCGCCGAAGCCATCCTCGTGCGTGCAGTCGCACGTGTAGAATGCGCCGACCGTCTTGGGGTGCTTGGGGTCCGAGAGGTTGATCACTTGGAGGCCATCCTCGTATGCCGAGACGAAGACGTACGGCCAGCGGACCTCGTGGTTGTGGGCGAGGTCGTGCCAGTCGGCGGTCCAGGCGCTGATGGGCACGTCGACGTTCTTGACCTTGCCCGCCTGGGCGTC
>DATMNB010000295.1:0-10073 GCA_035569435.1 Gemmatimonadaceae bacterium | reverse complement strand
ATGTGGCGTCGAGCGGGATCGAGGCGTTGGGGCTTGTGGCGTCGCTCGGAGAGGGGCTTGATCTGTTGGTCACCGATCTGCTCATGCCGCAGATGGGGGGGCGCGCCATGTTGGCCCGGTTGCGTGAGGATTGGCCGGGGTTACGGGCGTTGCTCGTCTCGGGGTTTGATCCGGGCGAGGGGGGCGAGCCGGTGTCGTTGCCGCAGGGGACGGCGTTTCTGCACAAGCCGTTTACGGCCGATCGGTTTTTGCTTGCGGTGCGGCGGGTGCTTGATAGCGCGCGGCCGGTGTTACACCGGTAAGAGCACCAGCGCGGCGGCGATCAGGGCGGCGGTCACGACGGACTGGACGTGGACTGTTTGGGCTTGGGCGCGCATGCGGACGAGCGTCGTCGGGTTGGTCACGGGCTGGTAGCCCGTGTCCAGGTTCTGCATCCCGCGGGCGGCGAGGGCGACGCACGTTTGACTGCGCGCCTGGAAGAAGCCGGTCGCGCTGCCCCAGAGTGGCAGGAAGACTGCCGCGCGCCAGGGGCGGGGGGTGCCCGCGTGCACCAGGAACGCCGCGAGGGCGATGGCGACGGCGAGCATCACCGCGCCGCCTATGACGCGCTTCCGGCGTTCGCGGGGGCCGATGTTGGCGATGCAGGCGGCG
The DNA here is from genome assembly GCA_035569435.1 of Gemmatimonadaceae bacterium. Classification (GTDB taxonomy): domain Bacteria; phylum Gemmatimonadota; class Gemmatimonadetes; order Gemmatimonadales; family Gemmatimonadaceae; genus DASRDS01. The sequence continues at coordinate 9,422 of DATMNB010000295.1, read as the reverse complement.
GCTGGTTCCATGGATAGTGACGAAAGGTAGGAAACCAATATTTGAAACATACGCCGGCATACGCGGCTTACGCCGACGTATGCCGGCGTATGGCGGTATGGGGCAGCCAAGCTTGCGTCTCGTCGTGGCTGCGTCGTCAGGGCCGCGTCGTCAGGGCGGCGTCGTCAGGGCGGCGTCGCCGGGGCTGCGTCGCCTGGGCTGCGTCGCCGGGGCTGCGTTGCCGGGCCTGCGTGGCCGGGGCTGCGTTAGCTGGCGTTAATCATAAACTGCGTCAAACCATGCGTTTGGGAGTGACTGTGCACGCTGCGCGTCGTCTTTCGAGTGTCATAGTTCTGGCCCGAATTACGTTCGGACTCGCCTTTTTTCAGGATCTATCGTCGTGTCGATGCGTCTCCCGTTGTGCGCCGCCGCTCTGGTTGCCCTCTCTGTTTCGCACGCCGCGTCCGCGCAGGTGTCGCAGACGTCGAACGAAACGGGGCCGAATCAAAGCCAGGCTTACTTCGAGTTTCAGGTCGAGAAACCCGTGCTGGCGCGTCCGGGGAATCCGCACGCGCAGTTTCCCGACGAGATGCGGTCGCGTGGGAAGGGTGGCGAGGTGATCGTCCAATATGTCGTCGACACGCTCGGCCGCGTCGACGTGAACTCAGTCGAAGTGATCAAGTCGACCGATAATTCGTTCACACGCTCTGTGAAGTCCGTGCTTGCGGAGATGCGGTTCTTCCCCGCCGAGACAGCGGGACACCGCGTCAGGCAGATGGTGCAGCAGAGCTTTCGATTCGCGTTATAGCTCTTACCGGGGCTCCAGCGATGTCGAAGCTCAGTTTCGCCCAGAAAATCATCGGGTTGCCCGCCGTGGCAGCGCTCGCGCTGCTCCTGGTCTTGGGCATCACGATCCGGTCCAACCGCGTGAACGAGCAGCGGTTGACCTCGATCCGCGATGGGTACTACCCGTCGGTGCAGGGCAGTCGCAGCCTCCAGGAAATCCTCGTGGCCCTCCAGCGGAGCCATCAGGACGCGGTCCAGCAAGGGAACGCGCTCCGGTTGCGCGAGGCGGCACAGCTCGCGCAGAGCTTTGAGACCACGCGCGCCGAGCTGTTGCACAATCCGGTCTCGGATCATGCGGCCCTCGACACGATTGGGCAGGCGTTCGCCAACTACTCGACGCTGGCGACGGCGACGTCCGAGCGGCTCATCGCGCACGATCATAGCAATGCGGCGTTGGTCGCGCAGGACTCGGTGGCGGCGGAGTACTCGCTGATCCGCCGGTCGCTGGGCGATCTCACGCAGCGGGACACCAAGGCGATCGGCGACGCGTTTGTGGCGGCGCAGCAGCTCGAGCGGACGGCATTCCTGCGCGTGGTGATGGTGTCGGTGCTGGCGATGGTGCTGCTGGCCGGGCTGGCCGTCTACGCGGTGCGCTCGCTGACGGCGCCGATGACGCAGGCCGTGCGCATCGCTGACCGGATCGCGCAGGGTGACATGACGGTGTCCATCGACGTCCGGCGGCGCGACGAGATCGGGCAGCTGCTGGTGGCCATGCAGTCCATGGTCACGTATCTGCACGACATGGCGACGACAGCCGAAGCGATCGCGCACGGGGACATGCGCCGTGAGGTGACACCGCGGTCCGAGGCCGACCGGTTTGGGCATGCGTTCGCCAACATGAACGCGTATCTGCGTGATGTGGCGCGCGTGGCAGAGCGGGTGGCGAATGGGGATCTGGCGGTGCGGGTCGAGCCGCGGTCGGCGGACGATCTGTTGGGGCGTGCGTTCGCGTCGATGGCGGATTATCTGCGCGAGATGGCGCAGGTGAGCCGGGACATTGCGGCGGGGAATGTCGGCGTGCGGGTGTCGCCGCGGTCGGGGGACGACAGCTTTGCGCACGCGTTCGTTGGGATGACGGAGACGTTGTCGCGTATGACCGGGTCGCTCAGGGGGAGCGCCGGGGCGATCGCGGCGGCGGCGACGCAGGTGGCGGCGTCGGCGCAGACGTTGTCAGGCGGGACGCGGGACGAGACGGCCGCCGTGCAGAGCACGTTGGCGCACGTCGAGCGGATGAGCGTGCTGGCGGCGCGGACGGCCAAGCATGGGGAAGATCTGCGGACGATGGTCGAGCGGGATACGGAGAACATGAAAGAGGGGCGGAGTGCGGTCGGCGAGACGATCACGATGATGCAGAGCATCCTGGCGCGCGTGGCGATCATCGACGAGATCGCGACCGAGACCAACGTGCTGGCGCTCAATGCTTCGATCGAGGCGGCCCGCGCGGGGGATCATGGGCGGGGGTTTGCGGTTGTCGCGGCCGAGGTGCGGGCGTTGGCGGAGCGGAGCCGGCAGGCGACCGTCGATATCCGCAAGCTGGCGGCGTCGAGTGAGAAGATCTCGGCGCGGTCGGGGAGTGTGTTGGCCGACCTCGAGCAGTCGATGTCGGAGACCATGGCGATTGTGACAGGTGTGTCAACAGCGTCGGCGGATCAGTCGATGGGGATCGCGGAGATCAGCGCGGCGATGCAGCAGGTGAATGGCGTCGCGACGCACAACAGTAGTGCGGCCGAAGATCTGGCGGCGACGGCGCAGGAGATGTCGGCGCAGGCGGAGGCGATGCAGGAGTTGGTGCATTTCTTCCGGACCGACGACGACGGAGTGCCCGCGCTAGCCTGAGCGCCACATCAGGCGGGCTCGACACTACTGGTCGTCTGTTCCCCCGTGTAGGACGGTGCGCCGGGGCCGATATTTTCGGCAATGTCTCGTGCGTGGACGGGTGAATACGCCATCACCGAGAGCGCGCCCGCGCTAGCGCTGCTCCTGGTTGACGACGATATCGTCGACCGTGCGGCGGTGCGGCACACGATCGGCGCGACGTCCCTGGCGGCCACGGTCTTAGAGGTCGGCAGCATCGACGATGCGCGCTCGGCGTTGGCGCGGCAGACGTTTGACTGCGTGCTGCTCGATTACCAACTGCCGGATGCGAGCGGGCTCGATCTGCTGCGCGACGTGCGCCGGCGCCGGATCGATGTGCCGGTCATCATGCTCACCGGGCAGAACGACCCGGAAACCGCGGTCGAGCTGATGCGCGCGGGCGCCGCGGATTTTCTGCCCAAGGCGGCGCTGAGCGCTGATCGCTTGGAGGCGGCGGTGCGGGGCGCCGTGCGGCTCTCGCGTACCGAGCGCGCGCTCCGCGCGAGTCAGGCGTGGGCGTCGACGGCGCTTCGGAGCATTGGCGACGCGGTGGTGACGACGGATGCGGCCGGCATCGTCACGTTTGTCAATCGCGCCGCCGAGGAGTTGACGGGGTGGGAGCCGAGCCAGGCGGTCGGGCGGCCGTTGGCGGAGGTTGCGGACTGTGTGCCGGAGAAAACGGGCGGGCCGGCGTTGTCGGACCGGGTGACGCACGTGCTCACGGGGCGGTCCTCGGCGTCACAGGCCGACATGATTTTGCATACGCGGGATGGGCGGAGCGTGCCGGTCGACGTGCGGATCGCGCGTGTGCGGGCCGAGCGGCGGGACGGGGTGCCGCCGGAGGCCGCGGTCGGGGCGGTGATGGCGTTGCGCGACATCACGGACCGCAAGGCCGCGGCGCGGGCGCTGGAGCTGGCGCGTGCCGACGCCGAGCGGGCGCGGGCGGAAGCCGAGGCGGCCAACCGGGCGAAGAGCGAGTTTCTGGCGACGATGAGCCACGAGTTGCGCACGCCGCTCAACGCGATCGGCGGGTTCACGGAGCTCATCTCCGACGAGATCTATGGGCCAGTCGCGCCGCGGCAGCGAGAGGCGCTCCTCAGGATCAAGCGCGCGCAGGAGCTGTTGCTCGGGCTGATCAATGCCGTGCTCAATTTCGCCAAGGTGCAGGCGGGGCGGTTGCCGCTGCATCTGTCGGCGTTCGATGTGCAACGGGCGCTCGATGACGTGCGGCCACTCGTGTTGCCGCAGCTCTTGGGGAAGCAGGTGGCGTTCACGCTGCGGCCGCCGGGTGAGGGGCCGCCGATCATGGCGTATGCTGACCGGGAGAAGGTGCAGCAGATCGTGCTCAACCTGTTGAGCAATGCGACGAAGTTCACCCCGCGGGGCGGGCGGGTAGAGTTGGGGTGGTCGGCGACCGGGGTGTCGGTGCGCGTGACGGTGGCGGATACGGGCGTCGGGATGCCCGCCGAGCGGTTGACGGATGTGTTCGAGCCGTTTGTGCAGCTGGGGAGTGATCGGACGACCGTCGGGCAGGGGACGGGGCTCGGGCTGGCGATCAGCCGGGAGTTGGCGCGGTCGATGAACGGGGAGTTGATTGCCGAGAGTACGGTCGGTGTTGGGTCCATTTTCACCTTGTTGCTGCCGAGGGCTCCGTAATGCCAAACACAAACCCCACCGCGAACCCCACTGCACGAATCGTGATCATGGTGGTGCGACTCGCAGGGTTGTTTGCGCTCATCCTGGGGTTGGCGTTCTGGAGCGGGAATGCGTTGACGATGGTCAACGCGCATATGGGGTTTGGTATTCTCGTCGTGGTCGGCCTCTGGATCCTGGCGGGGATGGCTGGACGTGCCGGTGTCGGGGCGAGCACGGTCATTGTGGCCGTGTGTTGGGGGCTCGTGGTGCCGATCCTCGGCGCCGTGCAGCTGCATTTGCCGCCGACGGGCGGCTATGGACTCTTGCGGGTGTTGCACCTGTTTGTGGGCCTCGGGGCGTTGGCGCTGGCGGAGTCGTTGGCGCGACGGCTCAAAGCGCCGCGTTGACCCCCGGCTCTACGCGCCCTGGGCTTCCGTCCGTTCGCTGTCGGCGCGCTCGGCGAGATCGTGATAGCTGTCCTTACGCTCGGGTTGGTGGTAGGCACGGAGCGGTTGGTGCGGCTGTGGTTTCGTGGTGGCGAGCACGCGCTCGAGGACGGGGAGCAGGGCGGACACGCGTTTGGCGCGGATGATGAGGTCCCAGAGCGGTTCGCACTTCTTCCATCCGCCGGCGTAAGCGAGGTGGCGGATCCGGTCGGGCCACGTGGTGTGCGTCGATGCGCCGCGGAGGATGGCGCTCCACCGGTAGAACGTGTCGTAGGCGCGCCAGTAGCCGGATTCGAGCTCCTCCGGTGAGAGGCGCGCGGGGCGGTAGACGACGTGGCGGGTGTCGTAGCGGTCCCAGTCGTCGTGGAGGATGCGGCCGGCGCGGCGCATGCGGTCGTGAAGGGCGGTGCCGGGATAGGGCGTGAGGATGTGAAAGGTGGCCGTCTCGATCCCATGGTCGATGGCCCAGTCGACGGTGCGGTCAAAGACCGTGGGGTCGTCGTCGTCCATGCCGAAGACAAAGCTGCCGTTGACCATCACGCCGTGGTCGTGGAGGCGGCGGATGGCCGCGCCGTAGTCGCGGTGCAGATTCTGCCGCTTGCCCTGGTCGCGCAGGTTGATGGCGCTCAGGGTCTCGAAGCCGACGAAGAGGCTGCGGAGTCCCGCGTCGGCGGCGCGCTCGAGGAGACGCGGGCGGAGGATGGACGAGACGGTGCCCGCGGCCTGCCAGATGCGGCCCATGCCGCGCATGCCCTCGAAGAGCGCCGAGGCGAAGCGGACGTCGCCAAAGAGATGGTCGTCGAGGAAATACAGATGGTGGCCTGGGAGGCGGTCGATCTCGGCGAGGGCCTGGTCGACGGCCTGCGTGTAGAAGCCGCGGCCGCCCTCGAAGAAGGCCTCCTTGTAGCAGAAGTCGCAGCTGTGCGGGCAGCCGCGCGAGACGACGATCGAGTTGGGGACGAGGTAGCGGTGGCGATGGATCAGATCGCGACGGATGGGCGGCAGGCCGGCCAGCGTGCGGACGGTGGAGGTGTAGCGCGGTGCCGGGCGACCGGCGCGGAAGTCGGCGAGGAAGGCGGGCCAGATGTCTTCGCCCGGTCCCAAGCAGATGGTGTCGGCGTGCTGCGCGGCCTCGTCGGGGAGGGAGGTGACGTGGAGTCCGCCGAGGACGACGTAGATGCCGCGGGCGCGGTAGTGGTCGGCGATCTGGTAGGCGCGGTAGGCCGAGGTGATGTAGACCTGGATGACGACGAGGTCGGGGGTGTCGTCGAGGGAGAGGCGGTCGACGTGCTCGTCGTGGATGGTGGGGTCGTCGTTGTCGCGGAGGTATCCCGCGAGGGTGGCGAGGCCGAGGGGTGGGAATAGGGAGTACTTGATGGGCCGGAAGAGGGGGCTCGTGGCCTCGGTGAGTGCGGGGAGGATGAATTTGACGCGCATTGCCCCGGCACAGTAAAGCACTTTGTGCGATAAAGCAAGCGCGTGTGAAATGCCCACGAGCGGTCTCGGCGCATGGGGTTTGTGGACGTGCTGGAAATGACGGTGTAACACGGCGATGCGACGTAACGCGTCGATCTCACATCGGCCTGGTGCCCTGTCGTGCACTATCGATGCGCCGCGTGTGGCGTCAGGTTTCAGCCGATCATGACACGCGATCTCACAGGTCCTCTCAGTCGGCGCGAGATGTTGCAGGCGGCCGGGGGCGTCACGTTCCTGGCGTTGCTTCCCGTGGGGCGGGGGCTGTTTGCGCTGCCCAGCCATTACGACCCTACCCCCGAGCCGCGGATTCTCTTTACCGCGGCGCCGTACATCCAGCCCGGGCCGGCGGGGAGCCGGTTGATCGACGGGTCGGAGTCGGTCATTGTCGCGTGGCAGACCGACGACCGGGCGGCGGAGTTCGTGGTGGACTACGGGCTCACGACGCGCTACGGGCGGCACGCGCAGATCCAGACCATGCGGCGCGGGGCGGCGGCCAAGTCGGAGACCGACGGGCGTCGGAACTACGCGGCGACGCTGGCGGGGCTCAAGCTCGACACGACGTATCACTACCGTGTGCGTCTGGCCGGGACGCCGGGGCGCGTGATCGCCGAGGGGTACTGCACGACACGGAAAGGACGCGGGCAGGCGATCCGGTTCGTGGCGTTTGGCGACAACTCGTACGGCGAAGTTGGGCAGCGCGCGGTGGCGTACTGGGCGTATCGGGCGCGGCCGGATTTCGTGATGAACACCGGGGACAACGTCTACGAGAGCGGGTTGGACAACGAGTACCAGCGGTACTTCTTCCCGGTCTACAACGCCGACGTGGCGAGTCCGGGGGTGGGCGCACCGCTGCTCCGCTCGGTGCCGTTCTACTCGGTGATGGCCAACCACGATGTCCACGGCAAAGGGCCAGACGGGCATGCGGCGGCGGACTTTGATGCCAACGGGGACGCGTTGGCGTATTTCACGAACCTCTATCTGCCGCTCAACGGGCCCGTGGCGCCGCCACAGCCGACGCCGACGGTCGGGGCCCCCGCGAAGGTCGGTGACTTTCAGCAGTGCGCGGGGGAGCGGTTCCCGCGCATGGGCAACTACAGCTTTGATTACGGCGACGCGCACTTTCTCTGTCTCGACTCGAACACGTATGTCGACCCGACGGATCCGGGATGGAAGGCGTACATCGAGGCCGATCTGAGTGGGACCGATGCGCGGTGGAAGTTTGTCGTGTACCACCATCCGGCGTTCAATGTCGGGTTGGAGCATTACAACGAGCAGCACATGCGGGTCTTGAGTCCGCTGTTCGAGGCGCACGGGGTGGATTTCGTGTTGCACGGGCACGAGCACAATTATCAGCGGACGCGGCCCCTGCGCTTCGAGCCCGCCGGGCCGGGCGGGGCGGGGCATGTGGGGGGGAAGGATCGTCTCGTGCCGGGGACGTTCCACGTCGACACGCGGTTCGATGGGCGGACGGCGACGCGGCCGGATGGGGTGCAGTACATCACGACGGGTGCGGGTGGGAAGCACCTGTACGAGACCGATTTCACGGATGCGCCCGATCGGTGGTTGCGCGATGAGGACGGGCGTGTCGCGTATGTGGCGCGCATGGTGTCTGACCGGCATTCGTTCACGACGTTCGACATCGAGCATGAGTCGCTCGTGATGACGCAGACCGATCAGTGGGGGCGTGAGATCGATCGGATCGAGGTCAATAAGGGCGTCACGGCGACGGCGGCATCCGCCCGGCACGCGGCGGGGCAGAAGTAGCACCCTGGTAGACAGGGGGGGCGGTGGCGCTTGGGGTCCCGCGGACGATCGAGCCGATGGAAGCTCGGCAGGTTGAGGCGCTGCCGGTGGGGCCCGAGTGGCAGTACGAACCGAAATGGGATGGGTTTCGCTGTCTGGTCTTTCGGGACGGCGACGTGGTGGATCTCAGATCCAAGGCTGGTAAGCCGCTTGGGCGGTATTTCCCCGACATAGTCGCCGCGGCGCTGGGGCTGCGCGCACCGCGGTTTGTGCTCGATGGGGAGATCGTCGTGCCTGTCGATGGCACGCTGTCATTCGATCAGCTCTTACAACGCATTCATCCGGCGGCGAGCCGGGTGAAGATGCTTGCGGCGACATATCCGGCGCTGCTCGTGGTGTTCGATCTTCTCGCTGACGCACAGTCCCTCGTGCGGAGACCGCTGGCGGAGCGGCGGCGTGCGCTGGAGGCGTTCCCGCTGAGCGGGGCGGTGCGGTTGTCGCCGGCGACCACCGATATCGCGGTGGCGCGGCGGTGGCTCGGGCGCACGCGTACGGGGTTGGACGGCGTGGTCGCCAAGCGGCTCGACATGCCGTACGCGGCAGGTACGCGTGAAGGGATGGAGAAGGTCAAGCGTGTGCGCACGGCGGATTGCGTGGTGGGTGGGTTTCGGTATGCGACGCGAGGGCGGGTGATAGGATCGCTGCTGCTCGGGCTCTACGATGGCGAGGGGCTCCTCGATCACGTGGGGTTCACGTCGTCATTCACCGCGGCGCAGAAGGTCGAGTGGACGCAGCGTGTCGAGCGGCTCGCGGGCGGGGCGGGATTCACGGGGCGCGCGCCGGGTGGGCCAAGCCGGTGGAGCACGGAGCGGTCGGCGGCGTGGACGCCGCTCGCGCCCAAGCTCGTGGTGGAAGTGCGCTACGACCAGTTCAGCGAAGGACGCTTCCGCCACGGGACGGCGCTCGTGCGCGAGCGGCCCGACAAGGCGCCGCGGCAGTGCACGTTTGATCAGCTCGAGCCGGCGGGTCGGACGGCGCTCAAGCTGCTCAGTGGGAAGGTCGCAGCTCGACGCGGGGTGGGGCGTCGCTAGAGGGTGGCGGGAGGGCAGGATGGAAAGCGGCGCCGAAGACGTCGCCCAGGTCCTCGGCGTCGGCGAGTTGTTCGGCCTTGGCCATGACGCGGGCGGCGTCGTTGGAGCGGTGGCTGGAGGTGAGGGCTTCGGAGAGGATGAGGCCCTCGAGGACGTAGATCTCGGGGATGTTGACCGAGGCGCGGTCGACCCAGCCCTTGTGCCGTAAGAGTGTGGGTGGGGCGGCGTAGTGGTCCCACAGTGAGAGGGAGCGGCTGGTGTCGAACCAGCCGAGGCCTGGGACGTGGACGGTGTCGGGGGTGGCGGTGATGGGGTCGTCGAGGACTTTGCGGGCGAGGCCTTGGCCGAGGAG
>DATMNB010000294.1:0-10925 GCA_035569435.1 Gemmatimonadaceae bacterium | reverse complement strand
TCGAATCGGACCACCGTGAAGCAGCTCTGGGTACTGGACGTCGAGTCCGGACGCGCCCGGCAGTTGACTTTCGGGTCCGAGGCCCGGCTCTCGGCGTGGTCCCGGCCGTTGGTGCGGGCGCCGTGAGCCATCGCCTCACCCCCCGCCGTCACCTTCATTTACCTTCTGGAGAATTGCTCATGCAGCCTCTGTCACGTCGGTCGCGTTTCATCCCCGCTGTTCTCGTCGTCGCCGGCGTCGCAGCGGCGTGCGGGAAGAAGACTCCCCCCGCCCAACCGCCGGCCCCTGCCCAGGCTCCGACCTCGGCAGGACCGAATCAGGATAGCATCGACGCGGCACGGCGTGACTCGATCGCACGGGCCCAGCGGCTCGCCGACAGTCTGCGCGCGGAACAGGACCGGTTGGCGGCGGCCCTGGCGGCGGCACGGAACACGATCACGCAGCTGATCTACTTCGATTACAACAAGGCGGACCTCACGGATCAGGACAAGGCCACGCTGGACGCCAAGATTCCGGTGCTCAATGCCAACCCGTCGATCCGGATTCGTGTCGCCGGGAACTGTGACGCGCGAGGCTCGGACGAGTACAACCTGGCGCTCGGCCAACGCCGCGCGTCGGCGGCCAAGCGGTACCTGGTCGACCACGGGGTCGATGCCGCGCGGATCGACGTGATCAGCTACGGCAAGGAGCGGCCGGTGGCGCAGGGTGACAACGAGCAGGCGTATGCGCAGAACCGCAACGACCAGTTCGAGATCACGGCTGGCGGCGACAACATAAAAGCGGCAGGGAAGTGAGGCGGAGGATTCGTGTCGGACTCGTCCCGGTCGTCGTGTTGGCGGCCGGGGCGTGTTTCGCCACCCGGGAGGACGTGCGGCTCCTGCAGAACCAGATGCAGGCGGCTCAAACGCAGGCGGCGCAGGCCGACTCGCAACGGCAGGCGCAGCTTGACCGCGTGATCGAGCAGCTCGGACTCGTCAACGACTCGCTGGGACGGATCGGCGGGCAGTTGACCAAGTTCCAGGGGGATGTCGAGGGGCAGGTGTACGCGATGGGCCAGCAGCTGATCCAGATTCAGGAGTTGACGGGTCAGAGTCAGCGCCGGCTCCAGGAGCTCCGGGCGGGGCTCGAAGCCCAGCGGGCCACGGCTGTGGCCCCGCCGGTCGTGAGCGCGCCTCCGCCGACGGATTCGGCCGCAGTGGGTGGTGGCGGCGGGGCCGGTACGTCGCCCGGCCAAACGCCATCGTCGTCCGGGGCGACCGTGTCGACGTCGACCGGCGCGGTGTCGGGGACAAATGGAACGCCTGGTCCCAATCAGTTGTACGAGATGGCACTCGATCAGCTCCGCCGGGGTAGCACCACCGCGGCCCGGACGGCGCTCCTGGACCTGTTGCGGCAGTATCCGAATGCCGACGTGGCGGCCGACGCCCAGTTCTATGTGGCCGAGACGTTTGCGAAGGAGCACGATACGGCGGCCGCAGATTCGGGGTACCGGCTGGTCGCGCAGCGGTTTCCGGCCTCCAGCCGGGCATCGCAGGCCCTGTTCAAGCACGCGCTCGTGTTGCAGGCCCAACACAAGGTCCAGGCAGCCCGGGCGGCGTATGAGGAGGTCATCAAGAAGTATCCGCGATCGGATGAGGCGGTGCTCGCCAAGGACCGGCTGCGCGTAGTACGTTGACGGCGCACGTGTCCGGGGCGGTACACTAGAACCACACTCCTCCGCCTATCGCGGGTCGATGACACAGCCGTCGTCCGACCCCAGCCCGCCGTCGTTCGAGCCCTAGTGTCGATGCCCCGCCCCCGTACGCCGACCGCCGACATGCCATTCCTCGATCACCTCGAGGAGTTACGGTGGCGCATCATTAAAGCATTGGCCGCCGTCGCCGTCACGGTGGCCCTGTCGTTTGCCGTGCTCGCCCAGCCCCATGTCGATGTGATCGGGTTTCTGGCCCGGCCGATCCTGCCGTTGCTCGCCGGCCACAAACTGATCTTCACCCACCCGACCGACTCGTTCTCGATCTACCTGAACATGTCGATCATCCTGGGGCTGATCTTCGCCTCCCCGGTGGTCGTCTATCAGGCATGGGCGTTCCTGGCGCCGGCGCTGCATCGGAATGAGCGGCGAATGGTCGTCCCCGTGACGATCGGGGCTGCGGTGCTCTTTCTGTGCGGCGTCGCGTTGTCGTGGTTCGGGGTGCTGCCGCTGGCGCTCAAGTGGCTCCTGGCGTTCCAGACGGCGTCGATGGAGCCGATGATCAGTGGGCTCGAGTACTTTGACTTCCTGTTCACGATGTCGCTGGCCTTTGGCCTGGCGTTCGAGCTGCCGATCGTGATTCTGGCGCTCACGGCGCTCGGGCTGGTGACGCCGGAGTTCCTGCGGAAATACCGGCGGCACGCTGTCGTCCTCTGCGTGTTTGTGGGCGCGTTCCTCACGCCGGGCGATCTGGTGTGGACCACGCTGGCGATGGCGGTGCCGATGTACCTGCTGTACGAGCTGAGCATCCTGCTGTCGGACGTTGTGTATCGACGCCGACTGCGGCGTGACGCGGCCGACGCCGATGATGATGACGGCGAGGTCCAGCAAAAACGCTTGCTGCCTTCTGCCTGACCTGGTGGTGAGACCGCGGCTCGTCCGCGTCGCGCACGTCACCCTCGGCATCCTGGTCCTGATCGCCGGCAGTCTGGTCGTCGGCGCGCGACCGCTGGCTGCGCAGGTGCCGGGGCAGGGGGGGCAGCAGCAATTGCCCACCCAGGTCGGCCGACCGGGTCAGAACAATCGGCCCCGCGTGAACCGCGATTCCGTCGTCCGGGATTCCCTGCGCAAGCTGGGCGACACGACGCACAAGATGGTCAAGTGGCTCGAGCCGGATTCGGTGATGCAGGCGCTCCTCGACCGGCCGGATTTCCAGGTCACGCGGTACCAGGGCGCCAACGCCCAGTTCAACGCGTCCAACCGGGAGCTGCAGATCGAGGGGCGGCGCGGCTATCAGGTCGGCCGCAGCTCGGTGCTCCGCGACAGCACCCTCGTGGTCGGCGATTCCATCATCTATAACGACAGTACGCAGATCGTTGTCGCGCGTGGCGATACCGTGTATTTACACGACCCCAAGAGCAACGCTGACGGCGACGTGGTGTCGGTCGGCCAGGTGCGGTACGACGTCGCCGCGCACACGGCGCTCATTACCAATGTGTACACGGAGTACCTCTCCAGCGGCCAGCGATGGTTCATCCACGCCAACCGGGGCGCCTACGCCGGTGATACCACCGGGAAGGGCGCGAACACGTTTTACGGCCGGTACGGGGACGTCACCACCTGCGACGACTCAGAGCCGCACTATCACATTCGCGGCAAGGAGCTCAAGTACGTCTCCAAGCACATCTTGGTGATCCGGCCGGCGATCCTGTACATCGCCGACGTGCCGATCCTCTGGTTGCCGTTTGTCTTCCAGGACCTGCGCACCGGCCGTCGGAGCGGCATCCTCACGCCGCGATTTGGCTTCAACGAGCTGCTGCGCAACAGTCCGACCTACCGCCGCAACTTCTCCAATCTCGGCTACTACTTCGACATCAACGACTATACCGATGCCACCGCCTGGATCAACTACCGGAGCTCGGCGCGCCCGAGCCTGGGGGACCCGGGATTCTGGCAATACAACGGAGAGTTCCGCTACCACTGGCTCGACCGGTTCGTCGAGGGCGACATCGCCACGTATTATCGGACGCAGTCGGACGGCCGGAACACGTTCGCCCTGTACTGGAATCATCGTCAGGATTTTTCGCTGAAGACGCACCTGACGATGAACATCAACTACGAGAGCTCGACGGCGGATCAGCAGAACATCAACTTGAATCCGTACGCCGCGCTGGCCAACATCACGTCGCAGGTCGCGTATCAGACGCAGTTTGGCCCGAGCTCGGTGAGCATCGGCGGCACGCAGACCCAGTATCCGGGGCGGTCGCAGGTGGACCGGACGTTCCCCACCATCAGCCTGACCTCCAAGCCGGTCATGGCGGGCAACTGGCTGACGTGGACCCCGTCGTTCTCGGCGAGCAACGTCCAGAGTCTCAACATCGACCAGACCGGGACGGGCTTTTTCTACTCGGTCAATCTGCTCGGCTTTGTCGACAGCACGGCGCTCAAACGGAACACGCGCAACACCACGGCGTCATTCGACACGCCGATCAAGATATTCGGGTTCAACTGGCGCAACTCGTTCCAGGTGAACGACAAGTTGAACGGGTTTCCGGTCCTCGACAATATCTATGTGGCCGGCAAGACCGCGGCCGGCCGCGACACCGCGTTCGCCGTGCAGCGCACCTTCGAGAAGGCGTATCAGACCTCGTTCGATTGGACGACGGGGATCGATCTGCCGACGCTCTCGCAAGGGAAATGGAATCTCGTCCCCAGCGTCTCGATCGTGAACGCGGACGCCTCGGTGCCGTTCATCAATCGGACGGAGATTTCAGGCGCCAACTACGAGGTGCAGCAGAAGCGGCTCGTCTACGGTGCCACGCTCTCGCCGACGTTCTATGGGCTTTTTCCCGGCTTTCTCGGGATCTCGCGTATCCGGAACTCGATCTCGCCGTCGCTCTCCTTCAACTATGCGCCCTCGGCGAACGTCTCGCAGGCGTTCCTACTGGCCAACGCGACGAACCCGAGCACCTACCTGGGGAACCTGAAGCAGGAGTCGGTGACGCTCAATGTGACGACCAACATCGAGGCCAAATTCCGCGATGGCCCCGACACGAATCCCGACGCCGGCACCAAGATCAAGCTCGTGTCGCTGGCGTTCGACCCGGTCACCTACGACTTTGGTCGGGCGAGCTTCAAGATTCCCGGCACGACGGGGCATCCGTCGGGGATCACCAACACCAATTTTGGCTACACCTTTCGCACCGACCTCATTCCGGGGTTCAACTTCCGCGAGAGCTGGTCGCTGTTTCAAGGCGACCCGTCGAGCGATACCGCCAAGTTCTCCCCCTATCCGACGCAGCTCAGCGCGTCGGTCTCCTTCGGGAAGCAGACCAATCCCCTGCAGGCGTTCGCCAAGCTGCTGGGCTTCAAGGTGGATCAGCAGAAGATCCCGGATTCCCTGCAGGGCGGCCGTGACCCGTTCCTCGAGCAGCAGATTGCCGCCCAGCACGTGGCGGGGCAGAGCGCGCAGTACGCGCAGTACGCGATCCCCAACGTCGCCCAGGGGTGGCTCGTCTCGCTCAACTTCAACGAGACCCAGCAGCGACCACCGGAAGGGAATCTGTCGAACGTCATTCAGTTCAACCCAACCGTCCTGTGCGCGCCGTTTATCAACGTGCCGGCTACGTTCGCGGCGTGTCTTGCGGCTGCGAAAGTCAATCCACTGTCCATCGCCGGCGCCAACTCCACGCTGAACGCCACGACCCAGGGGTCGCCGTTCATTCGGGTGCCAGCCCAGACGTCGCTCTCCGGATCGCTGGCATTCGCCATCACGCCCCGCTGGTCGGCGCAGTGGCAGTCGACGTACGACATCACGCGGCACAACTTTGCCAGCAACGTCGTGACGCTGCAACGCGATTTACACGACTGGCGGGCGGTGTTCTCCTTCACCCAGTCGCCGACCGGCAGCTTCGGGTTTACGTTTTTCGTCGCCCTCAAGGCCGAGCCCGCGCTCAAGTTCAACTACGACCGCACGTCGTTCCGGTCGCCGGGGCAGTGAGGAGCATGGTCACCGCCAACTCGAGGTCCGCTCATGCATCTTGTGCGTGCACTGGTATTTGGGAGCGCCGTCGTCGCCGTGGCGGCGGCCTGCTCCGATAAGGGAGTTACGGAATCGTCGGGACCCGGAACGACGTTGGCCAACCCTGACAGTCTGACGTACCAGCTGACAAAGTCCCCGGCCGGAGTGCTCCTGAGCTGGGCGGCCCCCGCCGACTCGAACGTTGCGTCGTTTGCCATCTATGGGCGCGATTCGAGCGCGAGCAACGCGACGTGGTACGAGATCGGCCTCACGGTCTCGACGACGTATCATCTGTCCTTGCCGATCGATAGCGAGTACTACGTGGCGTCGGAGGATGTCTTTGGCGATCAGAGCACGGGCACGGCCACGCTCAAGATCAACCCCGCCGATTCCGTCCAGACGCCGGGCGCTGTCCGCGGCACGCCCTACGACAGCGCGGTGACCGTCGGGTGGGATTCGATCGCCCAGGTCGGCTACAACGCGAGCCGGTTCCAGTACTACAATCTGTACTCGATGCCGGACAGCGCCGGTGTATGTAATGTCACCGCACTGGCGCTCGAGGGGACGACGGCGTCCACGGCGTTCGTGATCACCGGGCTCCCCAACGGCGTCACGCGCTGCTACACGGTGACGGCGGTCAGTCTGTCGGGGGAAGAGACGCCGCTCGCGTCCCCGGCCGTTGCCCTCACGCCGTCGGCGAGCGACCCGGTCTTCACGGCCGGCCGTGTCGTGGTTGGCACGCCGATGGTCACTGAGCACCGACGGGCACGGTACCGGAGAAAGGGGTAGATTGCGGCGATGTCCGAGACCGTGTTTCTCGACGGCGCCTCCCTCACCGTCGACGATGTCTACGCGGTAGCGGCGTCACCTGTGCCCGTGCGGCTCGACCCGGCCGCACGCGCGAAGATGCGCCGCACACGCGCGGTCGTCGAGGGTGTCGTCGCCCGCCGTGACGTCGTCTACGGCGTCACCACCGGCTTTGGCAAGCTGTCGGAAGTGGCCATCCCTCCCGATCGCCTGGCTGACCTGCAGGTCAATCTCGTACGGAGCCACGCGGCCGGCGTCGGGACGTTGTTGCCCGAGCGCGAAGTGCGGGCGATGATGCTGCTCCGCGCCAACGTCCTGGCCACGGGACACGCGGGTTGCCGCCCCGACCTGGTCGATCTTCTGACCGGGATGCTGGACGCGCAGCTCTGGCCGGCGATCCCCGAGCAGGGGAGCGTCGGCGCCAGCGGCGATCTGGCACCACTCGCCCATCTCGCGCTGACGCTTATTGGCGAAGGCACGTTGCACCACCCGGGCGGTGCCGGGCCTGCCGATGTCGTGCTCCGTGCCGCCGGCCTCGAGCCCCTCGTGCTTGGTCCCAAAGAGGGGATCTCGCTCATCAATGGCACGCAGGCGCACACGGCCATCGCCGCGCTGTCGCTGACCGATGCCCGCCGCCTGTGGTATGCGGCGCACGTCGCTGGGGCCATGTCGCTCGAGGCGCTCCTCGGCACGCCCGTCGCCTTTGACGAACGCATTCAGCGCGTCCGCGGGCAGCCGGGACAGGAGCGGTCCGCCGCGCTCCTCCGCGAGCTGCTCGCCGAGAGCGAGATTCGGGAGTCGCACCGCGAGGGTGATCCGCGCGTGCAGGATGCCTACTCGCTCCGTTGCATGCCGCAGGTGCACGGGCCAGTGCACGACGGGCTCGCCTTCGCGGCGTCGCTCATCGGCCGCGAGCTGAACGCGGCCACCGACAACCCGCTCGTCTTCGAGGACGGGACGATGTTGAGCGGAGGAAACTTCCACGGCCAAGCGGTGGCCCTCGCGCTCGACGTCATGGCCATCGTGCTCACCAACCTCGCCACGATGTCCGAACGACGGATCGATCGCCTCGTGCACCCCGATCTCAATCAGGGCCTGCCGCCGTTTCTGGCGCGCGACGCGGGGGTCAATTCCGGCTACATGATGGCCCAGGTCACGGCCGCGGCGCTGGCCAGCGAGTGCAAGGGGCTCGCCCACCCGGCCAGTGTCGACACGATCCCGACCGACGGCAGCAAAGAGGACGTTGTCCCGATGGCGATGGGCGCGGCGTGGAAGCTCCGGCGCATCGTGCGCAACGTGCAGCACGTCCTGGCGATCGAGCTGATGTGCGGCGCGCAAGGGATCGACTACCGTGCCCCGCTGGCCCCGGGGGTCGGCGTGGCGCGGGCGCACCGCCTGGTCCGTGATCTCGTGGCACCGCTGGGCGAGGACCGCGTGCCAAGTGGGGATATCACGCGGCTGGCCGACGCCATTGCCGCGGGGCACTTTGAATTCGAGGACGCGTTCGTATGACGACACTCGCACGCGATGCCGGCCCCCATGCGGGCCCGCGCCCCGTCTCGGCGCCGCGCGGCTCCGCGCTGAGCTGCAAGGGCTGGCCGCAGGAGGCCGCCCTCCGGATGCTCATGAACAACCTCGACCCCGAGGTCGCCGAGCGCCCGGACGACCTCGTCGTGTATGGTGGGACTGGCCGCGCGGCGCGGAGTTGGGCCGCCTTTGACGCCATCGTGGAGACGTTGCGGCGCCTCGAGGGCGACGAGACGCTCCTCGTGCAGAGCGGCAAGCCGGTGGCCGTGTTTCGCACGCACCCCGATGCGCCGCGCGTGCTCATCGCCAACAGCAATCTCGTGGGCCGGTGGGCGACCTGGGACGAGTTCCGGCGGCTCGAGCACATGGGCCTCACGATGTACGGGCAGATGACCGCCGGGTCGTGGATTTACATCGGGTCCCAAGGAATCCTGCAGGGCACCTACGAGACGTTTGGCGCCGTGGCGGATCGGCACTTTGGCGGGTCGCTCGCCGGGCGGTTTGTCCTGACGGCGGGCTTGGGCGGAATGGGCGGGGCGCAGCCTCTGGCGGCGACGATGCACGATGCGGCCGTCCTCGTCGTCGAGGTGGATCCGTCGCGTATCGAGAAGCGCCTGGCCACGGGCTACTGCGATCGCATGACCACGGATCTCGATGAGGCCCTCGGCCTGATCGATACGGCCCGCCGCCAGCGGCGTCCGCTCTCGGTCGGGCTGGTCGGCAACGCCGCCGACGTGATGCCGGCGCTGGTGCGTCGTGGCGTGACGCCCGATGTGTTGACGGATCAGACGAGCGCGCACGACACGTTGAACGGCTACATCCCGGCCGGGCTGACGTTGGCCGCGGCCGCCGCGTTGCGTGTGGCCGATCCGGCCGCATATGTCGCCCGCGCGAATGCGTCGGTGGCCGACCATGTCCGCGCCATGTTGGCCATGCAGCGGGCCGGGGCGGTGACGTTTGATTACGGGAACAACCTTCGCACCGTGGCATTGGATGCGGGCGTGATGGATGCGTTCGAGATTCCCGGCTTTGTGCCGGAGTACATCCGGCCGCTGTTCTGCGAGGGGAAGGGGCCGTTTCGGTGGGTCGCGCTGTCGGGCGATCCGCGCGATATCTATCGGACCGACGCGTTGGCGCTCGAGCTGTTCCCCGACGATGCGCACCTCAGGCGCTGGCTGACGCTGGCACGCGAGCGCGTGCACTTTCAGGGGCTTCCGGCCCGGATCTGCTGGCTCGGGCTCGGCGACCGCGCGCGGTTCGGCGTGGCGATGAACGACCTCGTGGCCCGCGGCGAGCTTTCGGCGCCGATCGTGATCGGCCGGGACCACCTCGACACCGGTAGCGTCGCCTCGCCATTTCGGGAGACGGAGGGCATGCGTGATGGCAGCGATGCCATCGCCGACTGGGCGATCTTGAATGCCATGCTCAACGTCGCGAGCGGCGCGACCTGGGTCTCGTTTCACCACGGGGGCGGGGTGGGCATCGGCAATTCGCTGCACGCCGGCCAGGTGATCGTCGCCGACGGGTCTGCCGCTGCTCGGGAACGACTGGCGCGCGTGTTGACCAATGATCCAGGAATCGGCGTCGCCCGTCACGCCGACGCTGGCTACGAGATCGCGCGGGCGACGGCGGCGGCGCAGGGTCTCGATTTGCCGATGCTGTAAGGATGTTATCGGCGCGCTTCTCGCCATGGCACGTGCCCGTCTTTCTCGCCAAGCACGCGTATCTCACGGCGCGCCGGCGCCCGGTGTTGGTGAACTTCGAGGTCACGCTCCGGTGTAATGCCCGGTGCGGATTCTGCGATTACTGGAAAACGCCGGCGACCGCGCGCCACGACGAGGTGCGTGAGTTCGCCGACGCGGCGCGGTTCTTCGATCCGTTAATGATCACCTTCACGGGTGGTGAGCCGCTCCTCAGGCGCGACCTGGAGGCGCTGGTCGCGGGCGTGGCCGCAGCCGTGCGCGTCAAGTACATCACGCTGCTCACGCACGGCGGACTCCTGACGCTCGAGCGCGCGCGGTCGCTCTGGGACGCGGGGATCAATCAGTTCAACATCTCGCTCGATTATCTCGATGGGCGGCATGATGCGGCTCGGGGCATCCCGGGACTGACCTCCAAGATTCTGTCGGTCGTTCCACAGATGCGTGGGGCAGGGATCGATAGCATCCGGTTCAATACAGTCATTCGCAATGACAACCTCGATCAGCTGCTGCCGCTGGTCGAGCGAGCGGCCGAGATGGGGTGTGGGGTCAATTTCAGCACCTACGCCAGCTCCAAGAACGGCAACACCGATGGCCTGTTGGGGCCAACACACCATCGTGAGTTGCAGGCGGTGATTGGAGCGTTGCTCGCGTATAAGCGCCGCCGCCGCGGGGTGATCACGAGCTCCGACTACTACCTGTCGCAGATCCCGCGATTCGTCCGGGGGGAGATCACCGAGCCCTGTCAGTCGGGGCTCAAGACCATTCACCTCGACCCATCGGGTCGCGTGAAGCGTTGTCCCGATTTTCCGACGGATTTTCACTGGACGGAGTTCGCGTCGTACCGGCCGATCGACTGCAACGCGTGCTTCTATGCCTGTCGCGGTGAGGCGCAGGCGCCGGTGCGGCTGTCACGTGTGCTCGACGTGATGGCCTGATGGACCTGCTGTTCGTGAACGCGGCGCAGGTCGTGACCTGCGCGGGCCCGCCTCGCGGCAGGCGGGGTGCCGAGATGGGCGATGCTGCCGTGCGGACTGGCTGCGCGGTCGGGGTGAGGGGCGGGCTGGTTGCCGCGGTGGGGCCCGAGGATACGCTGCGCCGGGAGTGGCCTGAGGCCACGGTCGTCGACTGCGGGAAAGGCGTGCTGGCGCCGGGGTGGGTCGATTCGCACACCCACGCG
>DATMNB010000293.1:0-11953 GCA_035569435.1 Gemmatimonadaceae bacterium | reverse complement strand
TGGCGAGATCGGGTTGTCCGTTCCAGCGGCCCCCGTGTACGACGTGCAGACGACCAGCGTGCACACGTTGTACGACGCGTGGGGCGACTGGATCGGGTACGTTTCAGTCGTTGTGACACTGGCGTTTCTCGTTGCCTCTGGCGTGGCCAGGCGCCGCGTGCCAGTCTAACAAATGCGTAAAATTCTTTGCGTGCTGGCGTTCGCGCCGGCGCTTCTCGGTGCCCAGAATGCGAAGGGCCCGTGTCCGGGATCTGTCGGCCTCGACTCGGCGGTCCTACAGGGGACGGTGGAGAAGCCCGACCGGAAACCGCGCCGAAAACACGATGACGTCGTGCCGCACGTGCAGGGCTCGACGTTTTCGACGATGGCGCCGGACGACGAGGACCGCAATTTCCAGCACACGAGCATTCCCAGGATCGTGAACCTGGTCGGCGTCGTGGACACGACCGGGAAGCTCGAGCCCACATCGCTCATGATCACGGACTCGCCGAGTCCGGCGCTCAGCGCCGCGGTGTGTGAGGCGGCGGTGCAGATGGCGTTCATCCCGGCCGAGGATCACGGGCAGAAGGTGCGGGCGCAGTACAAGGAGCGATTCACGTTCTACAACAGCCATCACGACATGAGCGCGGACCCCGGGTCGGTCCGTCCCTGACCGCCCGCGTCCTGGTGCGCCGCCTGAGGCTTCCATGGCTCGTGCTGGCGTTTGCGCCGGCGCTGGCCGGCGCGCAGAATGCCAAGGGTCCCTGTCCAGGGTCGGTGGGTCTCGACTCCGCGCTGCAGGAGTACGTGACCAAACCGGACCACAAGCCGCGGCGCAAACAAGATGGCGCCGTGCCGACCGTGGTTGATGGCAGCTTCACAGCGGTGACCGTGGCGCAGGATTTCAGTCGCAACGCGGTCACAGAGGGCGGCGCCAAGTTCGTGATCCTGGTGGGGGTGGTGGACACCACCGGGAAGCTGGAGCCGACGTCGTTGGCGATCACCGAGTCGCCGTACGGCGTGCTCTCGGATGCCGTCTGTACTGCGACGCTCCAGATGGAGTTCGACCCGGCCACCACGGGTGGACGGAAAGTGCCGGCGGTCTACAAGGAGCGCTTCACGTTCCGGCAGGTCATGGGCGTTGTGGATCCGTCGCGGGTCCGGTCGCATCAGTGACCCCGTCATACAGCCTGGCCTCGATGAACGTCGCCAGGAGGTCGGCGTCGAGCTCGCCGGCGTTGGCTTCGCTGGTCAGGATGTCGAGGGCGCGCTCGGGGCTGACGGCGCGTTTGTAGGGGCGGTCGGCGGCCGTCAGCGCGTCGTAGATGTCGGCGATGGCCATGATCCGGGTCTGCACGGGAATCGCCTCGCCGACGACGCCGCGCGGGTAGCCGTGGCCGTTCAGCTTCTCGTGGTGGGCCAAGGCGATGTCCGGGACCCGCTGGAGCTCCGGCGTCCAGGGAATCTGCTGCAGGAACCGGTAGGTATGCATCACGTGTGATTCGATCTCACGGCGTTCGGCTTCGTCCAACGTCCCGCGGCGGATGGTCAGCCAGCGGAGCTCCTCGCCCGTGAGGACCTCGTGTTCCTCGCCGTCGAGGTCCCGAAAGGTGAGCCCACTGAGCCGCCGGAGATCCTGGAACCCATCCTCGGAGAGGAGGGTCGGCTCGTTGGCCGCAAGCACCGCCTGGAAATACCGATCGAGGCGGCCCCGGGTCTCGCGGCGCGCGTGGTCCAGCTCCTCCAGCCGGGCGTCGTAGCCCTCGCGTCCATGCCGCGCCAGATGTTCGGCCCGCTCGCGCTCGAACGCGACGTCGGCCGCCCGGACGAGCGCCACGAACCTAAGGCGAATGACGTCCAGCCCACGCGGATAGAGCTTCTTCTCCTTGATGAGGACCTGCTCCCGCACGCCGACCTTTCCGAAGTCGTGGAGTAGTCCCGCGTACCGCAACTCCCGCAGCTGCGCGCGCGTGAAGGTCAGGCCGCGGTGGGCGCCGTGGCCGCCACGGCCCACGGCCTCGGCGAGGGCCACGCTCAGGGCAGCCACGCGCGCCGAGTGGCCGTAGGTCGACGGATCGCGCGACTCGATGGCCGTCGCGGCGGCGGTGACGAACCCCTCGAGCAGCCGCTCGATGTTCTCGTAGAGGAGCGTGTTCTCAATCGCCACCGCGCCCTGGGAGGCCAGGGCTTTGATCAGTTCGACCGACCGCTCGTCGAAGGGCAGGACCTCCCGCCCGCCGATGCGATTGATCAGCTGGAGCACACCGACGACCTGGTCGCGGTGGCTCTTCATGGGGATGACCAGCATCGATCTGGTTCTGTACCCATACTTCTCATCGAAGCTGCGATTCTGCCGGTAGGCGGCGTCCTCGGGCAACAGATAGACGTCGTCGATCACCAACGGCTCGCCGGTGACCGCCGCGTGCCCGGCGAGGCTCGTGTGATCGAAGGGGACAACGACCTCGCCGAGCGGGAGATCCGGGCGCGAGGCGTTCTGTGACAGCTTGAGACGCAGGACGCCGCCCGACTCGGCCAGGTAGACCGACCCCGCGTCACAGCCGCTGATGCGGCGGGCCTGGGAGAGGATCATCTCCAACAGGCGGAGCAGATCGTGCTCGGTCGAGAGTGCCGCGCCAATGTGCGTCAGTTCCGCGAGCTCGTGGGCCCGCTGCCGCTCGTTGCGGAGGGCCACCGCGTGGCGGAGCGCGCCGCCCAGCTGCGTGCGGACCATCGTCGGGCTGGCGCCGTGGGGAATGAAGGTCGTGAGGAGGTCGACCGGGCGTGGCTCGTTGTCCGCTGCGTCGCCGACGCCGACGAGGGCGGCCAGTCGGATCAGGGCGCGCAGTCGCTCCGCGGCGTCGTCAGGCGCGCTGTCGAGCAACGCCCGATCGACGAGTACCATCGTCGGCCGGTCGCGCTCGATCGCGTCGGGCGACGGGATCGTATCGATCCGTCGGAGCTCGTAGGCGACGTCGGCCGGGTCCACGAACCACGGCATGTCGGGCAGCCGACTGGACGTGGCCGCCAGCACCAGAGTGGTCGCCGCCGTCATACCGTGAGGATGAGTCCTTCGGCGGCCGCCACGACCTCGAGCCGGCCGCCACGCCGAGCCACGAGGGCGCGGCATTCGGTTGTGAGCTGGTCGACCTCGTCATCCGTGCGTTCCGGCTTGTGGTGGAAGAGGACGAGCCGGTCGACGTTGGCATCGAGCGCCAGCTCCACGGCATCGGCCGGCGTCGAGTGGCCCCAGCCCGCGTGGGGTGCGTACTCCTCGCGCGTGAACATCGCGTCGTGAACCAGGACGCCCGCGCCCTCGCAAAACTCGACCATGTCGCGGCGCCAGTTCGCGCCCGAGTCGTATGGAGCGTCGGGGCTCAACTCATTGTCCGAGACGTAGACGAGGGCCCGTCCGCCGTCGCCGGCGGTCAGACGATAGCCGAGGGCGCCGCCGGGGTGGTGCACGGGAAAGGCCCGGACGTGGTAGCCGTGGCCGCGCGCGGCCTCGGCCAGCTCGCGGACCTCGATCGTGGCGGCCAGTTGATCAAAGGTGACGGGAAAGACCACGGGCGACATCTGGTCGCGCAACACCCGGCCGATGCTCGTCTCCATCGCCTTGGAGCCCCAGATCGTGAAGTGGTTCCGCTCCTGAAAGACCGGCGCGAAGAACGGTAGGCCCTGGATGTGGTCCCAGTGGGCGTGAGTGAGATAGATGTCGCCGCGGATCGGGCTGCCGTTGGCTCGGTCGAGCAGGGAGCGGCCAAGCTCGCGGATGCCGGTGCCGGCGTCGAGAATGATCAGCCAGCCCTCGGGCGTCCGGACCTCGAGGCAAGGGGTGTTGCCGCCGTAGCGAACGGTCAGGGGCCCGGGGCTGGGGATCGAACCGCGCGTGCCCCAGAACCGAAGCGACAGGCTCATGTCGGACGCTACTCGCGCGCTTGCGCTCGGGTGAGCAGCGCCGACCGGTCGGTGACCGAGATGCGGCGTCGTTCGACGCCGATCCAGCCCGCGTCCTGAAACTCACGCATAGCGCGGGAGACGGTCTCGCGGCTGGCGCCGATCATCTGGGCGATCGTCTGATGCGTGAGCGGCTTATCGATCGTGTCGCTCCCGGCCTCCTCGGCGAAATCGAGCAGCAGCCGGGCGATGCGGCCGGGGACGTCCAGCAGGACGAGCCCACCGATCTTGCCGTCGGCCCGGCGGAGCCGCCGCGACAGCTCGGACAGGAGCGCCCAGGCGACGGCCGGGGTGGCCTCGACCCGGCGGCGGAAGTCGTCGCGCCGGAGGACGAGGAGGAGGGAATCCTCCATCGCGATCACGTGGGCAGAGCGGGGTTGGTCGTCGATCAGCGAGAGCTCGCCGAAATGCTCGCCCACGCCCAGGACGCCGAGGATGACCTCCCGGCCGTCCTCGCCGACGAGGACGACTTTGACGCGGCCTTCGCGGACGATGTAGAGGGAGTCGCCCGGGTCATCCTCGAACAGGATGACGCTCCCCTTGGGGTACTGCTTATCGCGGGTGACTTCGGCGAATCGTTGCAGCTCCTCGGCCGGGATCTGGCTCAGGAGGGGCACGGTCGCCAGAAAATCGGCAATTTCCATAGGGGCTATTATATTAAAAGGCTTCGATGTAAACGACCTGAGGATCAGTAACCATGAAAACCGACATCCATCCCGAGTACGCGACCGCCACGGTCATCTGCGCGTGTGGCAACACTTTCGAGACGCGCTCGACCCAAGCGGAGATACATACGGATATCTGCTCAAACTGCCACCCGTTCTATACGGGCAAACAGAAGCTGGTCGATACGGCCGGCCGTGTCGAGCGGTTCCGTCAGAAATACGGGAAGAAGACCACCTGAGTCTCCGCGATCGTCTCGCCGACGCGCTCATACGGGCTGCCGAGGTCGAGCGGTTGTTGCTCGACCCCAAGACGATGCGTGACCCACGGGCGCTGGCCTCTCTAGGACGGGAGCGTCAGCGGCTGGAACAGGTGGTCGAGCTCGCCACGCAGTTGCACCGATTGGATGAACAGCTCGCGCCCGCACGCGAGCTGTTCGACGTTGACGATCCGGAGATGGCGGCCGAGGCGCGGGACGAGGTCGCCCGCCTGACCGAGGGGATTGGGCGGATCGAGGCGGCGCTCAAGCCGCTCCTCATTCCGCACGATCCGCTGGATGACCGACCTGCGATCGTCGAGATCCGGGCGGGGACCGGCGGGGACGAGGCGGCGCTTTTTGCCGCGGATCTCCATCGCATGTACACGCGCTTCGCCGAAGGCCGGCGCTGGCGCGTCGAGCATCTCTCGCTCTCCAACGGCACGTTGGGCGGGCTCAAAGAGGCGGTGCTCAAGGTCGATGGTCCGGGCGTCTTTGGGGCACTCCGCTGGGAGTCGGGGGTGCACCGCGTGCAGCGTGTACCGGCGACCGAGTCCCAGGGGCGGATTCACACGTCGGCGGCGACGGTCGCGGTGCTGCCCGAGGCGGAAGAGGTCGACGTCAAGATCGAGGATAAGGATCTCAAGATCGACGTCTTTCGGTCGTCTGGGCCGGGCGGGCAGAGTGTGAATACGACCGATTCGGCCGTGCGGATCACGCACTTGCCGAGTGGGATCGTCGTCAGCCAGCAAGATCAGAAGTCGCAGCTTCAGAACAAGTTGAAGGCCATGGACGTGCTGCGGTCGAGACTGCTAGACGCGAAGATCGCCGAGCAAGAGGCGGATCGATCGCGGATGCGACGGACTCAGGTTGGGACGGGGGATCGGTCAGCCAAGATTCGGACGTACAACTTTCCGCAGAACCGGGTCACCGATCATCGCATCAGTCTGACGCTGTACGACTTGACCGACGTGCTCAATGGCGGCATCCAGCCATTCGTCGAGGCGCTAGCGTTGGCCAGCGTGGAGGAGCAGCTCGGTGAGTGAGACGGGGCTCACGGTGGCCGGACTCGTCGAAGAGTTGACTGCGACGCTCGGAAGCTCGGCGGAGGCCCGCGAGTTGGTGGCGGCGCTACGGGACGCGCCGAGGACCTGGGCGGTGCTTCATGGCGCGGATCCAATTGATGGGGTGGAAGAACGTAGGGCGCGTTTAGCGGCACATCGCAGGCGGGCAGGTGCGCCGATGGCGTATGCGGTGGGGCGGGCGGCGTTTCGGCACCTGACGCTTGATGTGGACGAGCGGGTGTTGATCCCGCGGCCGGAGACTGAGGTGCTCGTCGACCTCGTGCTCGAAGCGATCGAGCGGGACGGCCCTCGGGGCGGGATTGTCGTCGATGTGGGGACTGGATCAGGGGCGATTGCGTTGGCGCTGGCCACCGAGGGTGGGGCGCTCTTCTCGACAGTCATCGGGACGGACGTCTCGACAGACGCGCTGGCCGTTGCCACGAACAACGGCAAGACCATAGGCGCACAAAGTCAACTACCCGTCGAGTGGCGGCAGGGCGCGGCGTTGGCGCCGGTGCGAGGGTTGGGGGTGGCAGCAGTCGTATCCAATCCCCCCTACATTTCGGCAGACGAGGCGTGGGCGCTCCCGGCGGCAGTACGGGCGTGGGAGCCGCCCGTGGCGCTCGTGAGCGGGCTTGAAGGGCTGGACGCGACACGGGTGATCGTGCGCGAGGCGGGCGATGTGCTGGTCGCGGGCGGGCTCCTGGCCCTGGAGATCGATATCCGCCGGGCGACACAGGTAGTGCAGATCCTCGAGGCCGACGGACGGTACGGCGACGTCCGCGTGCGGCTCGACCTGACTGAACGAGAACGATTTGTAATTGCACGGCGACGAGCCGATGGGGTGGACTGAATGACGCTCGAAGAAAGGGCCGTAGAGCTTGGCCGGTTGATCGGCCAGAGCCCGGAGTACCAGGCGGTCAAGCGGGCCAACGAGGCCCTGAACAGCGACCGCGAGGCCGTGGCGGCGCTCCAACAGATGGAGCGGGTGCGCACGGACGCCCAACAGCTCATTGAGCGTGGAGAGAGTCCCACGCCGGAGATGGAGCGCCAGCTCGACGACCTGCTCGGGAAGATCCAGGGGAAGTCCGTCTACCAGCGGGCGGTGGCCGCGCAGGAGAACTTCGACAAGACGATGGTGCACGTGAACAACTGGATCCTAGACGGGATTCGGAAGGGCGCGCAGGGCTCGATCATCACGCTGGGTTAGTCGCCGGCCCATGCCCGGACGTCTCATCGTGCTCGAAGGGACCGAGGGCGTGGGCAAGTCGACGCAGGCGACGCGACTGGCCGAGTCGCTGGGAGCGGTGCTGGTGCGTGAGCCTGGCGCCAGCGCGCTCGGGGAGCGGGTGCGGGCGCTGCTGCTCGACCCCGCGATCACGATCGAGCCTCGAGCCGAGTTGCTCCTGTTTCTGGCCGCGCGGGCGCAGTTGGTGCCCGTGATTCGCCGGCACTTGGCGGAGGGAACGACCGTCGTGGCCGATCGATTCTTTCTGTCCACGTACGCCTATCAGGGGGCGGGGCGTGGGCTTCCGGAAGCCGAGATCCGGGAGCTCAACCGGGTTGCCACCGAGGGGCTCGTGCCGGATTTGACGTTGTTGCTCGTCTTTCCTCCGGTGGCGGGACTGGCCCGAGCGGAGAGCAGAGCGTTGGGCAGGGATCGAATGGAGCGCTCCGGGGTGGAGTTTCATAGGCGCGTTGGGGAGGCGTTTGCGCGCTTCCTCACTCCGGACTGGCAACGAGAGCACCTTGAGTGCGGGCCCATTATCGGGCTCGACGCCACGGGCGAGATCGATGCGGTGGCCGCCCGCATTCGCGGCGTAGTGACGGAGCAGTTTCCGAAGGAGTTCGAGTCGTGGGGGGCAGAGTGCGGTCACGGGCACTGATCGTCGCCGGCACGCTGAGTGCCGCCGTCGTGTGCGGTGGATGGTTTCTCGAGCGGGGCCTGCGGGGCGGGTCGTCGTGGCCGGGAGGGCATGGCGGCGGGGTCGGCGGCGCGGCGTTGTTCGACCAGGTCGCCGAGCATGTCCGGCGGGACTACGTCGATTCCGTGGGGGAGGACCAACTCTACCAGTATGCCGTGAATGGCATGCTCTACGAGATTGGCGATCCGCATACGGCGTATCTCACGCCGGACCGCTTTGCCCGGCTGACGGAAAGCACCAACGGCTCGTATGTGGGGCTCGGCGTGCAGATCGACATCCGGGACGGGTGGATCACCGTCGTGGCCCCAGTGCCCGGGTCGCCCGCGGAGCGCATCGGGCTGCGCACCGGCGACCAATTCGTGGAGATCGACGGCCATTCGACGCAGGGCTGGTCGCAGGAGGAGGCCACGACGGCACTCCGCGGCGCCCCCGGGTCGGCGGTGCATATCACCGTACAGCGGCCGGGGGTCGAGACCCACATTCCGTTCACACTGACGCGGACCGAGATCCACGTTCCCGCCGTGCGCCGCACGGCGATGGTCGCGCCAACCGTCGGGTACGTGGACGTGGCGATCTTCAGCGACTCGACGGCCGATGAGCTGCGGACGGCGATCGATGTCCTCCGAAACAAGGGCGCCAAGTCGATCATCTTCGATCTGCGCCGCGATCCCGGCGGGTTGCTCAACCAGGGTGTGGCGGTGGCGGATCTGTTCCTGTCGCCGGGCGACACGGTGGTCAGTCTCCGGGGCCGCGCCGCGGGCGCGTCGCAGGTCTTCGTCGACCACGAGCGCGAGCGGTGGCCACAGATGCCGGTGGTCGTTCTGGTCGATCGCGGCAGTGCCAGCGCATCGGAGATCGTCGCCGGCGCGTTGCAGGACCACGACCGGGCCGCGCTGGTCGGCGCCCCGACCTATGGCAAAGGCAGCGCGCAGTCCGTGTTCAAGGTCGATGGCGGGGCGCTCAAGTTGACGATCGCGCGGTGGTACACGCCGTCGGGGCGGAGCATCAGCCGGCCGACACCACCGCCCGTCGATGATGGCGAGGACGACAGTGCCGGCCCCACGACCGACACGGCCGCGGCGCGGCGCGCGATCTATCACACGTCCGGTGGGCGCACGGTCTACGGGGGGGGCGGGATCACGCCCGACGTCCTCGTCGGGGACTCGACGGCGACGGCGGCACAGGTCGCGTTCGAGCGGGCGCTCGGGACCAAAGTGGCGGCCTTTCGCGATGCGCTCACGGCGTACGCCCTGTCGCTGGAGGGCGGGCATACGCTGACTTCGCCGGATTTCCCGGTGACGTCGGCGATGCGTGAGGAACTGTGGCGCCGCATGCGGCAGCGTGGCGTGACGATGGATCGGAGCGTGTTCGACAACGCCAAGCCGGTGGTCGACAGCGCCCTCGCGATCGAGATCACGCGGTACGTCTTTGGCGCCGACGGGTTGTTCCGGCGCTCGGTGACTGCCGACTCGGCGATGGTTGTCGCGACGGATCTGGCATCGCATGCGACATCGCCCGCCGATCTGTTGCGGCGGGCCGCGGCCCGGGCGGCGGCCTCTCCGCATCCAGCGAGGCAGACCGCCAGCGCTCCGCCAAAAGCGTGACAATCGGCGTGTTCGTGATGGGCGCTGGCCGTGCCGGACGGGCGCTGGCCGGCGCCCTTCGCGCATCGGGGGCCGACATCGATATCGTCGGTCTGCACGGAAGATCCGACGGCGCGATTACGGCGCGCATCGCCCGCGCCCACGTCGTCCTCGTCACCGTGCGGGACCGGGACCTCGCGGGGGCACTGACGGAGCTCTACGATGCGCCGCTCGCCGATGGTGCCGTCGTCCTGCATGCGAGCGGGGCACAGGACCCGCGCGCGGCGCTGGACGGCCTTCGGGCGGCCGGGCATCCGGCCGGCACCTTTCATCCGATCGTGCCTCTGGCCGATCCGGCGCTGGCATCGGCCGCGCTCAAGGGCGCGTGGATTGGCGTGGACGGCGATCCGCCGGCGGTCGCCATGGCTCGA
This sequence comes from Gemmatimonadaceae bacterium, assembly GCA_035569435.1. Lineage (GTDB taxonomy): Bacteria > Gemmatimonadota > Gemmatimonadetes > Gemmatimonadales > Gemmatimonadaceae > DASRDS01. Next base: position 2,098 of record DATMNB010000293.1, on the reverse strand, counting down.
CGACTCGCCGGCGCGCTGGGCGCGCGGGTCGTGGAGATCCCCGCCGGCGCCAAGTCCCGGTACCATGCCGCGGCGGCGATGGCCGCCAACTTCCCGGTGGTGCTCGCGGCGCTGGCCGCGGCGCAGCTCGAGGCCGTGGGGATCGATCCCGAGGCCGCGCGGAGTATCGTCTCGGGTCTCGTCTCAGCCGCGGCCGATAGCCTGCGGTCGCTCCCGGCCCGTCAGGCGCTGACCGGCCCTGTGGTGCGCGGGGACGCCGATACGGTCGCCCGGCACCTGGTGGCGCTGGAAGATGACCCGGAGGCGCTGGCGGTCTACGTGGCGCTGTCCTGGGCCGCGGTGGAGCTGGCGGCGGCCGGCGGCACGGACGCCGGCCGGCTGGCCGAGATTCTTACGTCCCTGCGCCGCTCGACATCGCCTGGCGATCGACGATCTTAATGCCCGGCGGCGGCTTGAAGGCGAACGTGGATTTCTGCACGGGGACGTTGAACTCGATCCCGGACAGCCGGACGTGGCGGGTGGCGCCTGTCCCATCCGTCACGACAAACTGACGCACCACGCCATCGTCGTCGTCGACCCAGACTGTCGCCTTGGCGATCGATGAGCCCGGGTCCTTGGGGACCAGCATGAGTGTATGCGCCGGGTGGCCAAGCGAGGTGTCGGCCTTGCCGGCGGTGACGTCAAAGTGTTGGCGGGGCGCATGCACGAACTGCTGGACAAAGTCGATCGCGCCCGTGCCGTTGGCACCGAGCGGCATCTTGATCACCTGTCCGGGCGTGGCGCTCGGGACGTAGACCCAGAGCGACTTGCCGTCGGCAACGATGCGGTCGCCCGCGGGCTCGGTGAAGGTGACGGAGAGCCGATTAGGCTGCTCCTGAATCAGTTCGCCGTGTGAGACGGCCGTGGTGCCGGTCATCTCGTTGGTGATGGTCTGATCGAACGTGGCCTTGGTCGTATTGACACGGGCGTAGGCCGCCTGCGCGCGCGACAGCACGGCGTCGACATCGTTCTGGGCGCCGAGCGGCAGGGCCAGGAGGACCAGTGCCGCGGAGATCGAGAAACACCGCATCACGTGCTTATCCCACCGCCACGGGTGCGACATCGGGCGTGCGGGCGATCGTGCGGCCAATGGCGCGGGCGATCTGACGCAGCTCGACCACGAGTTGGGTGAATTGTTCCGGAAAGAGCGACTGCGCGCCATCAGATAGGGCCCGGTCGGGGTTGGGGTGCACCTCGACGAGAATCCCGTCGGCGCCGGCGGCGACGGCCGCGCGGGCCATCGGGATCACTTTGTCGCGGCTTCCTGTCCCATGGCTCGGGTCGGCGACAATCGGGAGGTGCGAGAGGGACTGCACGACCGGCACGGCCGTCAGGTCGAACATGTTCCGGGTCGCCGGATCGAACGTGCGGACGCCGCGCTCGCATAGGATCACGCGGCCGTTGCCTTCGGCGAGAATGTATTCTGCGCTCAACAGGAGGTCGTTGATCGTCGCCGCGAGGCCCCGCTTGAGGAGGACGGGCTTGTCGAGGCGGCCGACCACTTTGAGCAGGGAGTAGTTCTGCATGTTGCGGGCGCCGATCTGAATGCAGTCCGCGTATTCGGCGACGAGGTGCGCCCCCTCTTCGTCCATGGCCTCGGTGACGATCGCCAGGCCCGTCTCGCGCCGGGCGAGTGCCAGGAGCTCGAGGCCGCGGCGACCGAGCCCCTGGAACGAGTAGGGCGAGCTCCGAGGCTTGAAGGCGCCGCCACGCAGGGCGACAGCCCCGCCGGCGCGGACGGCGCGGGCGGCGGCGAGAATCTGCTCCTCACTCTCGACGGAGCAGGGCCCGGCGATGACGGCGACCTCGGGTCCACCGACCATCACGCCCGGGGCGAGCGTGACCACGGTGTTCTCGGGGCGCCACTCGCGCGAGACCTGCTTATAGGGCTGGGTGACGTGGATGACCTGGGCGACGCCGGCCAGGGCCTCGATGCGCGAGCTGTCGACCCGTCCGTCGTTGCCGACTAGACCGACCGCCGTGCGCTGCGCCCCCGGCATCGGCGCGGCCTGGTATCCCATCTCCTGAATCGTACGCACGACGCGGTCGATCTCCGCCT
>DATMNB010000292.1:0-5041 GCA_035569435.1 Gemmatimonadaceae bacterium | reverse complement strand
CGAAGAGGAGCTCGGCGACACGGCCGAGTATCCGGGTGGGGCGATTTACGGGCTCTGACCGCGATGGGCGGCGCGCCGGCGTAGGGCGGCGCGTGCTCTGGTGGGTCGCCGGCGTGGTGGTGCTGGTCTACGCGGTGCAGGGCGGGGAATACAGCACGACCGATCTGTTGCGGCAGCGCGCGCGCGAGGCCGCGTTGGGGCGGGAGATCGTGTCGCTCCGGCGGTCGGTGGATTCGCTCAAGGTGTTGGCGCGGGCGATCGCGACGGATCCCGCGGTGCAGGAGCGGATCGCGCGGGAGCAGTTCGGGATGGTGAGTGGGCGCAAGGAGCTGCTCTACCGGTTTGCGGCGCCGGATAGTGTGCGTGGAGCGCCACGGCCATGACTCACGCCAGGGGACCTTCATGTCGAGCGATGCGGCGCCGCCGGCGCCGATTGTGCCGCGGGTGCGGGGGACCGTGCTGGCAGGGTTTTGCCTGGCCGCTCTGGCACTCAGTCTCGCTGTTCATCTGCTGAGCTATGTCGGTGTCGCGGCGCAGACGGTGGTGCCGGCCGTCTGGGTGCTCCACGTCGCGATCTTTCCACCGTTCTTGGTGCTCCTCCTCCGGATGATGCACTGGCGTGGGCCCCGTGACGGGCCGTTCTCGTCGCGCCCGTTTCAGTGGCGTGCGTTGCTGCCGTTTTTCCCTCGCTGGGTGCCCCCGTTGGTCGTTGTCCTGTTCGTATACGTGTTTGTGAATTTCTTTTGGGCTGGGGCGCACCTGCCAGGGCGCGGCACGGCGCCGACGATCGGTGACGGCAGCGCGCATGAGATCGCGGTGTACACGATGCGCGCGTTCTCGGGGCACTGGCTCGTCTTTTACCTTGTGTGTGCGCTCTTCTTCCTGTACGTGCCGTCTGACGCCGATCCGCGGTCGGCACGGTCTTGACATCGCGGTACCCGCGGGTAGTTTTACGGTCTCTGACGCGGGGTGGAGCAGCCTGGTAGCTCGTCGGGCTCATAACCCGAAGGTCGCGGGTTCAAATCCCGCCCCCGCTACTGATTTGGATTGGAAACGACGGGGCCAACTTGAAAAAGTTGGCCCCGTTTTTTGCTTTTTGCCGTTCAGTGGCGCTTACTCCAGCGCCGGCTCGTACGCCTCGACGATCGGCGGCCTCCGCCGCTCCTCCGCGTTGAGCCGCCGCGCGCAGGTGTTCCACCGGAGGATCGACTCCTCGTTACCCGGCGGCCGCATCGCCTGGGCCCGCTCGTACCACTGCATGGCCTCACGCAGCCATTCGGCGGCCACCGTGTGCGCGGTCAGTTCGCCGTGATGAAGCTGCGCGTTCGCCCGCCGCTCGCAGATCATCCCCGCATAGTAGTGCCGCTTGTACTCGTCGGTGAGCCGCGCCAACACTTCACGGGCCCGAGCGACCCCACCGGTCAGGTCGCCCTCGATCTGGTCGGTGAACGCGAGCAAGAGCGTCACCGTCGCCGCCTGATTCGTGGGATCCACGGCGAGCACGTCGAGGCAGATGCTCTCCGCGGCCTCCGCTTCGCGGAGCAACCGATACCGCTCCGCCTTTTGCAGCGCTGCCGGCACGCCATCCCGCGCAATGACTTTGAGCGTGTACATGATGCCCTCCCAGGGCGCCTCCGTCTCTATGGTCTCCGTTTCCGCGAGAAGATCTTGACTAGCTGTCCGAGCGGATCATAGAACTCGTCGACGACCCGCTCTTTCAGGGGAATAATCGCGTTGTCCGTGATCGTGATCCCTTCGGGACAGACCGTGGTGCAGCACTTGGTGATGTTGCAGTACCCAATGCCTTGCGACCGCTTGAGGTCAGGGACGCGATCGGCGACGTCCAGCGGATGCATTTCCAGCGCCGCTGTGTAGACGAAGAACCGCGGACCAATGAACGCCTCCTCTTCATGATGCTCGCGGAGCACGTGACAGACATCCTGGCACAGGAGGCACTCGATGCACTTACGAAATTCCTGCGCCCGTTCGATATCAGACTGCTGCATCCGCCAGGTGCCGTCGGGAGCGTCCGGCGGCCGGGGCGTGAAGGGGATGATCCGCCGCTTGATCCGGAAATTCCACGACACGTCGGTCACCAGATCCTTGACCAGCGGGAAGGTGCGCATCGGCTCGATCGTCACGGGTGCATCAAGCGCGATGTCGCTCAATCGCGCCATGCACATCAGGCGCGGCTTGCCGTTGACCTCCGCCGAGCAGGAGCCGCACTTACCTGCCTTGCAGTTCCAGCGCACGGCCAGGTCGTTGGCGTGCTCGGCTTGGATCTGATGGACCGCGTCCAGCACGACCATACCGGGACTCACTTCGGTCTGGTAGTCCTGGAACGCACCACCCGCCGCGTCGCCGCGCCAGATCCGGAACGTCGCGACGGTTGCCGTCATCGTCAGCCCATCTCCGCGATGACTGCCGCCAGCGCCGGTGGCATCGGTGGGACCTCCGCCCGAGTCAACTCCATGCATCCGTCCGCCCCCTTGCGAACCAGGATATTGTACCCGGCGGCGCTGGCGTCCTTCCCTGGATAGTCGTCCCGAAAATGGCCGCCCCGACTCTCGCGGCGCTCGATGGCCGAGAGGGTGATCGCCCGCGCCACCGTCAGCAAGTTCGGCAAGTCGAGCGCCGTGTGCCACCCTGGATTGTACTCACGGTTGCCCGCGACCGCGATCGAGGCCGTGCGGCGCTCCAACCCATCAATCGCATCCAGGGCCCGTTTCATCTCGTCTTCTCGCCGCACGATGCCAACGAGCTCCTGCATCAGGTCCTGCAGCGCATGCTGGATCTGGAACGGTCCCCCCGTCCCGTCCGGAGACCGATCGAAGGGCTGAAGGGCTGCCCGTTCCGCGGCCTCCGCCTGCCGCGTATCGACCGCCGCCGTGCCGTGAGCGCGAGCGAACTGCGCCGCATGCTCCCCCGCGCGCTTGCCGAACACCAGGAGGTCGGACAGCGAGTTTCCGCCCAATCGGTTCGCCCCGTGGAGGCCGGCCGCGCACTCGCCGGCGGCGAACAGCCCCGGCACCGTCGACATCTGTGTATCGCCGTCGACGCGGATGCCCCCCATGACGTAGTGCGTCGTCGGCCCCACCTCCATCGGCTCCTTCGTGATGTCGATGTCCGCGAGCTGCTTGAACTGATGGTACATGCTGGGCAGCTTCTTCTTGATGTGCGCCTCGGCGTGCGGGAGCCGTTCCTTGATCCAGGCGATGTCGAGGTAGACGCCGCCGTGCGGGCTCCCGCGGCCCTCGCGGACCTCGCGGACGATCGAGCGCGCCACGTGATCGCGGGTCAGGAGCTCCGGCGGCCGGCGTGCGGATTTGTCGCCCTGCGTATACCGCCACCCCTCGTTCGCGTCCGCCGCCGTCTGCGCGCGATAGTTCTCCGGGATGTCATCGAACATGAACCGGCGCCCCTCGCTATTCGTGAGCACGCCTCCCTCGCCGCGCACGCCTTCGGTCACCAGGATCCCCCGCACACTCGGCGGCCAGACCATCCCCGTCGGGTGAAACTGCACAAACTCCATGTCCTGGAGCGCCGCGCCGGCGCGGTACGCGAGCGCGTGCCCATCGCCCGTATACTCCCAACTATTGCTCGTAATCCGATACGCCCGACCAATGCCGCCGGTGGCCACGACGACCGCCCCGCTCTGAAACAGTCGAAACCGCCCGCGCTCGCGGTCATAGGCGAACGCGCCGGCCACGCGGTCGCCGTCGGTCAGCAGCGTCAGAACGGTGTACTCCATGTGGACGTCGATCCCGCGATGGATGCCGTGATCCTGCAACGTCCTGATCATCTCGAGACCGGTGCGGTCTCCGACGTGGGCGAGCCGCGGGTACCGGTGCCCGCCGAAATTTCGCTGCAGGATCCGGCCGTCCGGCGTGCGGTCGAACAAGGCACCCCACGCCTCGAGCTCGCGGACGCGGTCGGGGGCTTCTTTGGCGTGGAGCTCCGCCATGCGCCAGTTATTGATGTACTGGCCGCCGCGCATGGTGTCGGCGAAGTGCACCTTCCAACTGTCACGGTCGTCGACATTGGCCAGCGCCGCGGCGATGCCACCCTCGGCCATCACGGTGTGGGCTTTGCCCAGGAGCGACTTGCAAACGAGGCCGACCGACACGCCGTCGGCCGCCGCGGCGATCGCGGCACGCAAGCCGGCGCCACCGGCGCCGATCACGAGCACGTCGTACTGCAGCGTTTCGTAGTCGGGCATCGCGCGCTACACGATCCGCCAATCGCGCCAGATGCCCATGGCGCACATCCGCACGTACAGGTCGGCGAACGCGACGCCGATGAGGCTCATCCACGCCCACCGCATGTGCCCCCGATTGAAGCAGCTCGCGCAGGCGTAGAGGGTCCGTTGGACGGGACGTCCGGACAGTTGGTCCACGTATCCGCCGACGAGGTGGCGGAGCGAGTGGCAGCCGAAGGTGTAGCCACTCAACAGGACGACGTTCGTGGCCAGCACCAGGGTGCCGAGTCCCACGCCAAACGTCGTCCGTCCCGTCGCCGGGTCGACGAAGCGCGTCGCCTCCCACACGTCGCGCGCCAGCACGATCAGGAAGAGGAACGCGAAATAGAGAAAGTACCGATGGACGTTCTGCAGGATGAGCGGGAACGACTGTTCGCCGCGGTACGACGCACGCGGCTCGCGCACGGTGCATGCCGGGGGATCAGCCCACATGGCTTTGTAGTACGCGCCTCGATAGTAGTAGCAGGTAACCCGGAACAGCCCGGGAAACGGCAATATCAAGAGCGCCGGCGAGAACGGCAGCCATCCTGGCCACCATCCGGGCTTTGGCCCGAACCACGCGTGCGGCGAGCTACCGAAGATTTCCGGTGAGTAGAACGGCGACAGGTAGGGCCCGAAGGTGTAGTGCGCGTTTTGAAACGCGGCCCACGTCGCGTAGACGACAAACGACGTCAGCACGGCCGCCACCACGGCCGGCTGCACCCACCAGGCGTCGCGTCGCATCGTCACCGCGCGCGGACGGTCGATCACCGGCAGTTGAGCGTGTGCCAAGCGACCCCCCCC
>DATMNB010000291.1:0-3259 GCA_035569435.1 Gemmatimonadaceae bacterium | reverse complement strand
GCCCAATGACGGGCGGGCAGACGTTTTCCAGACGGGGCTTCGTCGCGGCGGCCGGGGCCACGGTCGCGGCGGCGTGTGCGCGTGGGGTGCACGTGGGGGCCCAACCGATGGGAGCGCCGCCGACGGGGACGACGGTGCTGTTTCAGGGGGACTCCATCACCGATGCGGGTCGAGGACGGGACGACGCGACAGCGAACAGCGGCGGGGCGCTCGGCACGGGGTATCCGTTGCTGCTCGCGGCCGATTTGCTCGAGGCGTATCCGGATAGTGGCCTCAGGGTGTTCAACCGCGGGGTGAGCGGGAACAAAGTGCCCGATCTCGAGGCGCGGTGGGAGCACGACACGCTCGCGCTGGCGCCGGAGCTGCTCAGCGTGTTGATCGGCGTGAACGACTACTGGCACACGCGGACGTTTGGGTACAAGGGCACGGTCGCGGACTACGAGCAACAGTACGGCTCCCTGCTGGACGCGACGCGCCAGCGCCTCCCGCGCGTGCGGCTCGTCGTGATGGAGCCGTTCGTCCTGCGCACCGGCGTGGTCGACGCGACGTGGCTTCCCGACATGGATGCGCGGCGGGCCGTCGCGGCGCGTGTGGCCGCGCGCGCTGGCGCGACCTTTGTCCCACTACAGACCGCGTTCGACGACGCGTCGGCGCGCGGCGGGCCGGCGCACTGGTTGTCCGACGGCGTGCACCCGACGCCGGCGGGGCACGCGCTGATCGCCGAGCGGTGGCGGGCGCTGGTGGGATGGTGACCCCTAGCTAGAGCAGCGTCCCCCGCAGGATGACCAACGCCACGGTGAAATAGATCACGAGCCCCGTCACGTCGACCAGCGTGGCGACGAAGGGGGCCGAGGCGCTGGCGGGGTCGAAGCCGAGGCGCTTGATGACGAAGGGGAGCATCGAGCCGGCGAGGGAGCCGAAGGTGACGACGCCGATCAGGGCGGCGCCGACAGCGAAGGCGACCAGGGTGGCGTGCGGGCCGTAGTTGTACCAGCCCAGGTGCTGCCAGATGAGAATGCGGGCCACGCCGAGGATGCCGAGGATTGTGCCCAGGGCGATGCCGGTGGGAAGCTCGCGCATGACGATGCGCCACCAGTCGATGAGTCTGACCTGGCGGAGGGCGAGGGCGCGAATGATCAGCGAGGTCGCCTGCGATCCGGAGTTGCCGCCGGAGCTGATCACGAGCGGGATGAACAGTGACAGGACGACGGCCTTGGCGATCTCGGCCTCGAAGTGGCCCATGGCCGTGGCGGTCAGCATCTCGCCGATGAAGAGGGCGCTGAGCCAGCCGGCGCGCTTGCGGATCATCTCCCAGAACGTGATCTGCATATACGGCTCGTCAAACGCCTCCGATCCGCCCAGTCGCTGCACTTGCCGCGTCTGCTCGGAGACCAGGGCGTCGATCACGTCGTCGACGGTGACGATGCCGAGGACGTGGCCACCTTCGTCGACGACCGGCGCGGCGAGGAGGTTGTACTTGGAGACGAGGCGTGCCACGTCGAGCCGGGTCGCGTGAGGCGACACCGTGAGGGGCGGCCGCGGGCCGGCGATGTCGAGCACCGAGCAGTGCGGATCGGCGAGGAGCAGCCGGTTAAGCCCGAGGACCGCGACGAGCTGGTGGTCCTCCGGGTCGAGCACGTAGACGTCATAGATCGTTTCCTTCTCGTGTCCCACCTGGCGGATGTACGCCAACACCTGCTCGGGCGACCAATTCGACGGCACGCTGACAAAGGCCGGGGTCATGATTCCCCCGGCACTGTCCTCCGGATACTGGAGGAGCAGTCTCAGCGTCGCCCGCTTCTGCTCGGGCAACGCCGCCAGATACCGGTCACGCTCGCGCGCCGGCAACTCACGGAAGAGATCCGCCCCCTCATCGCCAGACATGGCGGTGATCAGCGTCGCGGCGAGCGTCGGCTCGATGTGCGTCACGACGTCGGCGCGCGCCGGCCACAGCTCGGGCTCGTCGAATGTCCGCACCATGGCGTCGAATGGCAGCGCCGTGAGCACGCGCGCCGCCTCGGCCGGCCGGAGACGGGCGATCGCATCGGCCAGATCGGCCGTCTGCGTGGTGGCCGCCAGACGGCTGAGCTCCGCCGGCGGGAGGGTTGTCAGATGCGACAGGTCCGGGGGCGGCACGAGTGTCGTAGGCATAGCGGTATTATGGGGCCGGGACGTAAATTCCACGTCGCAATGCAGGTTGCACCCCGTCCGCGGAAAGGGATGATCCCACCTGCGCTGGTCCGTTGGGTCCGATACCGACCTCCCTTCTGCCCAGTACAGCGGACACCGGGCGTATAGAAGGAGGTAGTGTGTCCCGAGACCTGCCCGCTCGGCCCAACCTCGAGCACCTCAAGAAGCAGGCGAAGGAGACCCTCCGGTCACTCGCCTCCGGCGCAACGTTGGCCGACGCGCAGCACCTCCTCGCGCGCGAGTACGGGTTCGCGACCTGGGCCGCGCTCAAGACACGCGTGGAAGCGCTCGCGCATGCCGCCGATCCGTGGGAGATGCTGGCGACCGCGGTGCGCGCCAACGATACCACACGCGCCGCGCAGCTGTTCCGGCGACACCCGGAGCTCGACGCCGTGCTGCACAGCCCCCTCCCCGGGAGTCCCTTTGGCGCCACGGTGTTCGAGCCGGCGGTGCGATGGGAAAACCTGGAGATGATCGATCTCCTGCTGCGACACGGCGCGGATATCAATGCGCGAAGCCAGTGGTGGGCCGGCGGGTTTGGCGTTCTCGATTCGTGCGACCCACAGTTCGCGCCGGCCCTGATCGAGCGCGGCGCCACGGTCGATGCGCATGCGGCCGCGCGCCTCGGCATGCTCGAGACGCTGGACGTGCTGGTCTCCGCGACGCCCGACCTGGTGCATGCCCGCGGCGGCGATGGGCAAACACCGCTGCACGTGGCGCGCACGATCGAGGTTGCCCAGTATCTGCTGGATCATGGGGCCGACCCGGACGTTCGGGACATCGATCACGAGTCGACGCCGGCGCAGTACATGGTGCGCGACCGGCAGGGGATCGCGCGGCTGCTCGTCCGGCGGGGATGCCACACCGACATACTTCTGGCCGCGGCGCTCGGCGAGGTGGGGATCGTCCGCCGGTGCCTGTTCGACGACCCCGCATCGGTCCGGACGCGTGTCTCGGCGGAGTACTTCCCGATGCGCAACCCGCGGGCGGGCGGCACGATCTACAACTGGACGCTCGGCCGAAATAGGACGGCGCACGCGGTGGCCCGCGAGTTTTGCCATGAGGACAT
>DATMNB010000290.1:0-4729 GCA_035569435.1 Gemmatimonadaceae bacterium | reverse complement strand
CCCTGCACGTTGGTGACGTCGGTCGCGCCAAGCACGTCGGCCAGCCCCGCCCGCCGCACCTTGTTGGCGATCATCTTGGCGGCCAACGCCAGATCGTACAGAATCCGCGACAGATCGCCGGTCGCCTCGGGATGCAGACGTTCCTGCTCGATGATGAAACGGTCGATCGTGACGACCGACGTGTCGGTGTGTTGAACCACAGTCACGACTCCCGTCTAAGGTGGGATTGTGCATACGACACGGCGTCGAGCTCGTATCGGTTCTGGCCATAGCCGCGCCACACGGTCTCCCAGACATACCGCAGGGGAAACAGTGGATCGGCCTGAAACTGCTGCACGTGCCGGAGCTCATGCAAGAGCAGCGCGGCACTCGGATTGACGCCGGCCCCGACGAACACCGTCCCCCACAGCGTGATCCCCGCGACGGACCGCATCCCCAAGCAGAGTCCGCCAACTCGCGGCGGCAACCCGCCACGGCGCAGTCGCACTGCCGCCAGCTCGGGGTACCGCGTCAACAGATCCGCCGGGACCGCGACGGGCCTCCCGACGACCGACGCCAACACGCTACGCCGGCCCGCCGTGACTGCGACCGTCATGGTGGGGTTTGCGCGCGATCCGCTTCATGGCGTCGAGCACGATGACCGCCAACTCGGCTTTCGCCTGATCGCGGCTCAGCGTCACGCGCGTCACCGTCGACCCCAGCGGGTCGCCGACCACGTACCGCGGACGCGCTTGGTTCAGCGCATACGTCAGGACATCCGCCCGGCACCGGTCACACCCACAGACCTCTGGATGGACGGGCCGCAGCTCATCGTACGCCTGCCCGACAGCCTCTTCCAGCGCGTTGATCACGCGACGACCACCGGCAGCGGTGCCCGCGCCGCGCTCACGACCTCGCCCGTGAACGTCGAGCCGGTCGTACCAGTCAGCCGCACCCGGTAGTACTGCCCCACCGCGGCATCCGCCCCGCGCAGCACCACCGTCTTGAAGTCGCGCGTCCGCGCCAACACAGCGTCGTCGCCCCGTCGCGCGACCCGCTCCACCAGCACCTCGTGCTCAGTCCCCAACAGCCCGATGTTGCGCTCGCGCGTCGCCCCGCGCACCGCGTCGATGAGTCGTGTCAGACGCTCGCCGGCCACCTCATCCGGCACGCTGTCCTCCGGCGGAAACCGCGTCGCCGCCGTGCCATCCCGCGGCGAGAACTTGAACGTGTACGCATCGTCGAACCCCACCGCCCGCACCGCGCTCAACGTGTCCTCGAACTCCCCCTCGCCTTCCCCCGGAAATCCCACGATCACGTCGGTGGTGAGCGCCAGCCCCGGCACGGCGGCCCGCAGCCGCTCGACGCACCGGAGATACCCATCACGCGTGTAGCGCCGCAGCATTCGCTTGAGCGTCCGGTTCGATCCTGACTGCATCGGCAGATGGACGTGCTCGCACACCGCCGGCACCTCGGCCAACGCCGCGATCACGCGGTCGCTGAAGTCATTCGGATGGGGACTCGTGAACCGCAGGCGGCGGACGCCAGGCACCGCGCCGACCGCGCGCACGAGATCCGCGAAATCGTGGGTCCCATCGTAGTAACTGTTCACCGTCTGCCCGAGCAGCACGACTTCGGTCATCCCGTCATCGACGATCTCGCCCACCTCGCGCACGACCTCGGCCAGCCGCCGGCTCCGCTCCGGCCCACGCGTCGTCGGCACGATGCAGTAGCTGCACCGGTAGTCACACCCGCGCTGCACCGGGACCCATGCCTTGACGCCGTCCATCCGCCGCGGCCGGACGTCCTCATAGTGCTCCTCGAGGTCGAACTCCGTCGCCGTCGCGCGCATCCCGCGCCGCGCGCCGTCGAGCAGCGCCGGGAGCGCCCCATAGCCATCCGGTCCGATGACCAGGCTGACGTGCGCGGCGCGCTCCAGCAGCACGGGCCCCAAGCGTTGCGCCATGCACCCGGTGACACCGAGGATCGTCTCGGGCCCCATGTGCCGTTTCAGCTCGCCCAACCGGCCAATCACCCGCTGCTCGGCGTGCTCCCGGATCGCGCACGTGTTCACCAGAATCACATCCGCGCCGTCCGGCCCATCCACCGGCGTGTACCCATTGGCCGTGAGCTTGCCGAGCATCAGCTCGGAGTCGCTCACGTTCATCTGGCACCCGTAGGTTTCGATGTAAACGGTAGGGTGTGTGACCCGGCTCATGCCCCGGAAGATACATGGGCGGGCGGATCGAGGGGGAGCACGAGATGAAAGGCACTGCCCTCCCCCTCGTTGCTGCGCACCCAGATCCGGCCCCCGTGCTGCTCGACGACCAGCCGGCAGAACGCCAGCCCGAGCCCCGAGCTCCGCACCCGCGGCCCGTGCGGCGTCCGTACCTGCTCGAACTTCCGGAAAATCACTTCCTGATACTCGCTCGGGATGCCCGGGCCGTTGTCGGCCACCGTGAACAGGATCCCGTTGGCATCGGGCCGCACGCGGAACTGCATGACGACGGCGCGCGCCGAATGTGTCACCGCATTTTGAATGAGGTTACCAAAGACGCGCTTGAGCAGCCCCTTGTCCGCGCGAAAGACCGGGACGTCGTCGGCCACGTCGACCGTCGCCGTCGCGCCTTCCTGCTGAAACCGGACCGTCCACTCGTGCAGGATCTCGGTGAGCAGCGCCGCCGGGGCGATGGGCTCGACCGACAGCGGCAGCGCCGCCTCCTCGATCTTGGCGATCTCGAGCAGGTCTTCGATCAGTCGGAGCAGATCCTCGGATTTCCCTTCGGCATCCATGATGACCTGGCGCTGCGTGGCTGCCAGGGTGCCAAAGTCCCCATCGAGGAGCAGCTCGAGCGTCGCCAGGATCGACGTCAGCGGCGTCTTCAGATCGTGCACGATCATCTTCATGAGATCGTCGCGGATCTTTTCCAGCTCGCGCAGCTTGCGAAAGCTGTCCTCGAGCGCGTCGGTCGCCGCCTTGAGCTTGAGCAGACTGCGCACACGCGCGCCGAGGACGAGGCGATTGTGCGGCTTGGTGAGAAAATCGTCGCCCCCCGCCTCGATCGCCTTCACCCGGTCGGTCGTGTCGTTGAGCGCGGTCACAAAGATCACCGGGATCCGGGCCGTGCGCGCGTCGCGCTTGATGCGGCGACAGACCTCGAATCCCGTGGACCGATCATCGACGCCCAGGTCGCCGGCCGGCATCGACACGTCGAGAATGCAGAGATCCGGCCGGTGCGCAAAGCACGCGGCCAGCGCCGACGGTCCATCCTGCGCGGCCACCGTGCGATAGCCCAGCGAGTGGAGTTGGTCGAACAGCAATTCGACGTTCGCCGGGACGTCGTCGGCCACGAGGATCAGCTGTTCATTCGTCTCCGCCATGGCTACGGATGAATGGTCAGTCCGGTACTGGTGATATAGGCACTCTCCGTCACGCCCACCACCGAGGTCCGCCAATCTCGGACGACCGAGATATCGAGCGTCACTCGTCCACGCCCAAACGGGATGCCGACACCGCCGCTCAAATCTGTCTCGTTGATCTGCGTCCCAGCCACAACGTACGGGAGTGCCCGCCGGCCGCCACCCAATCGCAACTGGATGGTCCGACCGAACAGGCTGAACGCCTGGACGTCGGTGCCGACGCTCCACCCGAGACCATCCTTCGCGGTCACGTCGCCGACGCTGAGATCGTTGAGCTTGGACCATTGCTCCCAGTCGACACGCGCGCCGAGCGAGACGCCAGGGATTCCGGTGAACGCGATCTGCCCGCCGGCCCGTGCCGGAATGTTGCCGTTGGCCAGTGTGGTCGAGTCGCCCTCACGGGCGCGCACATTGCCGCCGACACGAAACGACCCGGCCAGGGCCAGTGAGTGGATCGGGCGGAGAATGATTCCGGCCGACGCGCCGATGCCTCCGTAACTGATCGTCGAGTTGTTCACCGACGGGAAAAATCGACCCGGCGTCGTGTCCGAGAATGTCACCTGCTGCAGGATCTGGTTCTGTCCAGTGAACCAGTCCACCCCCGCGCCAACGGCCAGCCAGGGCGTGGCGGACCACGCGACACCCAACCGGAGATCGCTGATGCCGCCGGTCGACCGGAACGTCGTCGTCTCGGTCGATGGCAGGCCGACGTCACCGATCTGGGGCGCGAGGGTCTGCGTGACGTTCGTTTCCCACGTCCGGTCGAGCAGCGTCGAAAAGGACAACCCGAGCGTGAAGTGACTGATCGGGATCGCCCCGATGAACAGCGGGAACCGGTTGGTCGTCGTGTGCTCCGTCACCCCGTTCGCCGTCACCGTGCGAAATTCGGGATCGTACTGGAAATGCAGCCCGATCGATCCCCACGCGCTGAGCGCCGCCGGGTTGAGCGGCGACTCGGCGTCGATCTCGCCAAACGCGCCACCCGACCCCATGTCGCGCGTGCTGAGCTGCCCGGGCGGATACCCCTGCCCGAGCGTACTCACGTTGCCTTGCGCGCCCGCTGATCCGGTTGCGACCGCGAACGCCATGACCACCAACCCCGACCACAGCGCCTTGGCGCTCACGGGAGACCAAAACCAGACTGACGCACGAATTTGATCTCGAGGTGAGGCCGCTTGGACGTATCAGCGACGAGCGACGAGTAGAAACTCGCCTGGATGGGATTGGCGCCCTCGTTCATGGTCCGGAGCACGATGGCGTGGACGGTCGTCGAGTCAGGCACCTGGTGCCACGCCCTGAACGCGCCAGCCATTTCGATCGACAGGAGCCC
>DATMNB010000289.1:0-8186 GCA_035569435.1 Gemmatimonadaceae bacterium | reverse complement strand
CCGGCGCTCGTCGCCGCGCGTCGCTAGGAGCTATGGGCTACCCGCATAAATCCCACCCACGCGAGACACCGGTCCTGTCGCGCCACTTTGGTGATGTCGATGCGCCGTCGCTCTCCGGCTGGCGTCAGCGCGGTGGATACCGCGGCCTGGAGCAGGCCCTGAGCCAGTCGCCTGCCGACATTGTGTCGACGATCAAAGAGTCAGGACTCCGCGGCCGGGGAGGCGCCGGGTTCCCGACGGGGCTCAAATGGTCCTTCATGAAGCCCGGCGATGGCAAGCCGCACTACCTGTGCTGCAACGCTGACGAGTCCGAGCCCGGGACGTTCAAGGACCGCGAGATCATGCGCTGGACGCCACACGCCCTCATCGAGGGCGTGGCGATCGGGGCGTATGCGATCGGCGCTGAGACGGCCTACATCTACGTGCGCGGTGAGTTCACCGAGCCCCTCCAGCGCGTCACCGAGGCGGTGCGCGAGGCATACGCCGAGGGCATTCTCGGCAAGCGGGCGATGGGCACGGGCACGCGCATCGACGTCCATGTCCACAAGGGCGCCGGCGCCTACATCTGTGGCGAGGAAACCGCCATGATGAACTCGCTGGAAGGCCGCCGCGGCAATCCCCGCATCAAGCCGCCGTTCCCCGCGGTCGCCGGCCTGTTCGCCCAGCCCACGACGATCAACAACGTTGAGACCCTGGCCGCCGTACCCCACATCGTGAACAACGGCGCCGAGTGGTACAAGCAGATGTCGCTGTCGAGCGAGAAGAGTACGGGGACCAAGCTGTTCTCGGTCTGCGGGAACGTGCGCCGGCCGGGCAACTACGAGGTCGTGATGGGGTTCCCGTTCAAGGACTTTCTGTACGACGTCTGCGGGGGGCCGCCGACGGGCCGGCGGTTCAAGGCAATCATCCCCGGCGGGTCCTCAGTGCCGATTCAATCGATGGAGGAAGCCGAGGCGACGCTGATGGACTACGAGGGGTTCGTCGCCCAGGGCTCGATGCTCGGCTCCGGCGGCGTGATCTGCCTCGACGAGACGCAGTGCATGGTCAAGCAGATCGCCCGCCTGGCCCGCTTCTACGCGCACGAGAGCTGCGCGCAGTGCACGCAATGTCGCGAGGGGACGGCGTGGACGACCAAGATCGTCGAGCGGATCGAGGCCGGCGAAGGGACGTTCGAGGACCTCGACACGCTCCTCGAGATCGCCGACAACATGACGGGGAAGACGATCTGCGTGCTGAGCGACTCCTGCGCCGTTCCCGTCGTCTCCGGCATCCAGAAGTTCCGGTCCGAGTTCGAGGCCCACATCACACAGAAGCGGTGCCCGATGCGTGGGCAGACCGCGCTCGGAGCCGCGGCGTGAGCCCCGTCACGATTACAGTGGAGGGTCGGGAGGTCACGGTCCCCGATGGGACGTCGATCCTCGAGGCGGCCAAGCACGCCGGCGTGCTCATCCCGCACTACTGTTATCACCCCGGCCTCCCGGTGGCCGGCCTCTGCCGCATGTGTCTCGTCGAGGTCGAGAAGGCGCCCAAGCTGGCGCCGGCTTGCGCGACCGCGGCGGCCAACGGTCAGGTGATCCACGTCCACTCGCCCACGGCACTCGAGGCCCGTAAAGGCGTGCTCGAGATGCTTCTGATCAACCACCCGCTCGACTGCCCGATCTGCGACCAGTCCGGCGAGTGCGAGTTGCAGGACTATACCTACGCGGAAGGGCGCGCGGATTCGCGGTACCGGGAGCCCAAGCGGTTCAACCCGGTGGAAGACTTTGGGGGCGACGTGCTCTACGTCCCCAACCGCTGCATTCTCTGCACGCGCTGTGTGCGCTTCATGGACGACGTGGCCCACGATCCCGTGCTCAACGTGAGCGAGCGGGGCGACCGCGCGGTGATCGGCAAGTTCCCCGGGGCGGATCTCACCAACCCATGGGCCGGGAACGTCATCGACCTGTGTCCCGTCGGCGCGCTCCTGTCCAAGGACTTTCTGAACAAGGCGCGCGCGTGGGAGCTGGACCGCGCCGCGTCGATCTGCCCCAACTGCTCACAGGGGTGCAATGCCTCGCTGGAAGTGCGCGACAACGTCGTCGTGCGGATGGAGCCGCGCCCCAACGAGGATGTGAATCGGTTCTTCCTGTGCGATCCCGGCCGTCTCGACTATCGCTGGCTCAATCGTCGTGATCGCGTCACCGCGCCATCGGTCGCCGGCGGCACAGCGGACTGGGAGGTCGCGGTCCCCGCGGCCATCGACGCGCTCGCCGGCCGACGCCTGCACGTCGTCGCATCCCCACGCTTGCCCAACGAGGCACTGTTCCTTCTCGAGCGGCTGATGCGTCGGTTGGGGGGGAAGGGGTGGTTCACCGTTCCCACCGGTCCCGAGGCGCCGCTCCCCGGCGTCCCTGATCTTGCGCTCCGCGCTGACCGGGCGCCCAACGGGCGGGGGGCCGAGCTGTTTGGCTTCGAGCGCGTCGATGACCTCCCCGGCCGTTTATCAACGCTTGGGGATGGCGACGCCTTGCTGGTCGTCGACGAAGAACTGGCCAACGCGACCGTCACCACCGGCGCCGGGGCGATCGTCGTGGTCGGGACCACACTGCCTGGATGGGCCGCGACAGCGGCGGCGGTGCTCCCCACGACGAACATGGCCGAGGAAGAAGGCACCTATACCAATCTCCGCGGGCGCGTCCAGCGCTACCTACAGGCCAAGGCGGCGCCGGGTGCTGCCCGGCCGACGTTCGCGGTCCTGAGCGACCTCCTGATCGCGGAGGGCGAAAAGGCCGAGTACTGGTTGGCGGCCGACGTGTTCGCGGCGATCGCTGGGGTGCACCCCGCGTTCGCTGGGATGAGCTACGACACGCTTGGCCTGCATGGCCATACGGTGGCGTCATGACTGGCGTGTTCACCTGCTATGTTGGCGACTGCACGCTCCCGGTCTCGCCGGCGACCTTCGTCTGGATCATTCCCGTCGCTCTGGCGGCCACGATCATCAAGATGTTGGCGGTGTTCACCGTCTACATGGTGGGCGTGGCGATGTTGACCTTGGCCGAGCGCAAGATCTCGGCGTGGATCCAGGACCGGCACGGCCCAAACCGCGTGTTGCGCGGCTGGGGCCAGCCGCTGGCCGATGGCGTCAAGAACTTCATGAAGGAAGAGACGCTCCCGGGGATGGTCAACAAGCCGCTGTTCATCCTGGCGCCGGCGCTGTCGTTCATCCCGGCGATGTGCACCTGGGCCGTGATCCCGTTCGCGGCACCCTGGAATTCGCCGTGGGGCCGGATCGACATGGTCCTCGCCGATCTCCCGGTCGGCTACCTCTTCATCCTCGCCATCAGCTCACTCGGTGTATACGGCATCGTGTTGGCCGGCTGGTCGTCCAACAACAAGTACGCCCTCCTGGGTGGGATCCGGTCGAGTGCCCAGATGATCTCCTACGAGATCGCGCTCGGGATGTCGACGATCCCGGTGCTGATCCTGGCGGGCGATGTCTCGATGTCGACGATCATTCGGGAGCAGGCGACCGGCGGGTGGCACGTGTTCAGCCTGACGATCGCCGCCTTCATTTTCCTGGTCGCGGCATTCGCCGAGACCAATCGGTTGCCGTTCGATCTCCCCGAGTCGGAGTCCGAGCTCGTCGCTGGCTACCATACCGAGTACAGCGCGATGAAGTTCTCGTTGTTCTTCATCGCCGAGTACGCCAACATGGTCACGGCAAGCGCCCTCATGGCCACGCTGTATTTCGGTGGCTGGACGTTCCCGGGACTCGCGGGTCCGCCGTACACGGGCCTGCAGACCATTCTGACGCTGGGCATCTTCCTGGCCAAGGTCCTTTTCTTCCTGTTCACGTTCATGTGGATTCGCTGGACGCTGCCGCGGTTCCGCTACGACCAGCTGATGTCGCTGGGCTGGAAGGTCATGTTGCCGCTGGCGCTGGCCTACATCGTCGTCATCGCCGGGGCGACGCTCGGACTCGACCGACTCGGCTTGCCACGCGGGCCGATCTACGGTCTGGCATTGTTCGCCATCAATATCGTCTTGCTCGTGATCCTCTTTCTGATCATTGATCGGGGCCGGATCATCAGCCCCGCATCGGCCCGGGTGCGCGCCGCCGAGCTGGCCCGGCTGCGGGCCATCGCCGCTCGGACGCATCCCGTCGCAGAGACCGTGGAGGTCTGACAATGGCCATCGGCGTCAAAGTCCTCGACCGGCCGATCGAAACCGTGAGCTACGTGCGCGCCACGCTGAGCGGCATGGCCCTCACGTTCAAGCACCTCATCGATCCGCACAAGGTCACCGTACAGTACCCCGAGGTGAAGTGGGATCTCTCGCCGCGCTGGCGGGGCACGCACCGCATGCTGACGACCGAGGACGGCAAGGCCAAGTGCGTCGCCTGCGGGCTCTGTCCCACGGTCTGCCCGGCCAACTGCATCAAGCTCGTGCCGGGCGAGGACGAGAAAGGCAACCGGTACCCGCTGCTCTTCGAGATCGACGAGTTCCGGTGCATCTTCTGCGGCTACTGCCAGGAGGTGTGCCCCGAGGAGGCGATCCACGTCGGGCGCCACTATGAGAACGCCGAGTACAGCCGCGAAGGGTTCGTGTACGACCTGGAACGGCTGACGGCGCAGACCCACCCGGTCTGTGAGATGTGGGACCCAGCCGATCCAAAGGGCGAATAGCCGCATGCACTCAACACCGGGCGAATAGGTTCATGTATCCAACGCCGGTTTCCTTATTTTATACCTTTAATTTCTATTTGTTCGGGCTTGTGGCCATCGCGTCGGCGCTGGCCTTCGTGACCCGCAAGAGTCCCGTCACGGCGGCGCTCTGGCTGGTGACGACGATGTTTTGCCTGGCGGCGCTGTACGTGATGCTCGATGCCCCATTCATCGGCGTGATCCAGGTGCTGGTCTATGCCGGCGCGATCATGGTCGTGTTCGTGTTCGTCGTCATGCTCCTGAACCTGGGCAAAGAGCAGCTTGGGACCGACGTGCGTGGCCTCGTCGGACGCCTCGGCGGCGGCTTGCTCGGCCTGGCCCTGATCGCCTTCCTCTGGGCGGCGCACAAGGGCGTGCCGCTGGCGTCGGTGACGATCGCCCCCGACTCGCTGGCGGTCGCGCAGCACGCCGAGGGAGCCGTGGCGCCGGTAGCCCAGCCCCTGTTCACGACGTACCTGCTGGCCTTCGAGGTCACCAGCGTCTTATTGCTCGTGGCCATCGTCGGCGCGGTAGTCGTCGGCCGCCGGGGAGCCGCCCGTGCTGCCTGAGTCTATTGCCATCTCGGCGGTCTTGTTCGCGATCGGCGTGGTGGGGGTGCTTACCCGCCGCAACGCGATCATCGTTTTCATGTGCGTCGAGCTGATGCTCAATGCCGTCAACCTGACGTTCGTCGCCTTTGCCCGCGTGTACGGGTTCGCGGGGCAGGTGTTCGTTGTCCTCGTCATGACGGTCGCCGCCGCCGAAGCCGCCGTCGGCTTGGCGATCGTGATCGCCAACTTCCGCCACCGCCACACCGTCGATCTCCAAGCGATCGACCTGCTCAAGGGGTGATGGGGTGATGCAGAACTACATCTGGGCGGTGCCCCTCCTGCCGCTGCTCGGTTTTGTGATCAACGGTGCGCTGTCATTGTTTGGCGCGGTGCACCTCGGCCCCGCCGACCCGTCGTTGCCACACGAAGCTCGCGAGGTGGCGCTCGACCACGATCCGGCCGAACACGGGGCGCCGACGCGTCCTCGGTTCTACACCGCTGTCACGATCATCGGCTGTCTCGTCGTCGCCCTCGCCTTCGCACTCGGCGTGGCGATCTTTGTCGAGATGGTCCAGTCGGGCCAGACGCAGCCATTCGTCCAGACCTACTTCCCCTGGATGCCGGTCGGCGACCTGCAGATCAACGCCGCCCTCCAGGTCGACCAGCTCTCGATCCTGATGGTGCTGGTCATCACCGGCATCGGCACGCTGATTCACATCTTCAGCGTCGGCTACATGGGGGACGATCCGGGATACGCGCGTTACTTCGCGTATCTCAACCTGTTCGTGTTCTTCATGCTCGTACTGGTCCTCGGTGCCAACTACCCGATCCTGTTCGTCGGCTGGGAAGGGGTGGGCCTCTGCTCCTATCTCCTCATCGGGTTCTGGTTCTCGGAAACCGTCAACGCCGATGCCGGCAAGAAGGCGTTCATCGTCAACCGCATCGGCGACTACGGCCTGCTCATGGCCATGTTCCTGATGTTCGCCAACTTTAAGACCCTCGACTATACGGGCGTGACGGCCGCCGCCGGTAACCTGACGGCGGGCGGTCCGCTGGCGACGACGATCTGCCTCTTCCTCTTCCTGGCCTGCACCGGCAAGAGCGCCCAGATCCCGCTCTACGTCTGGCTTCCGGACGCCATGGCCGGCCCGACGCCGGTGTCGGCGCTGATCCATGCTGCGACGATGGTCACGGCCGGCGTCTATCTGGTCGTGCGCAGCGCGGCCCTGTTCGCCCTCTCCCCAGTGGCCGGTCTCACCATCTGCGTCGTGGGCGCGGCGACTGCATTGCTGGCGGCGACGATCGCCCTCAAGCAGTGGGATATAAAGAAGGTCCTGGCGTATTCCACCGTCTCGCAGCTCGGCTTCATGTTCGTCGCCGTTGGCTGCGGGGGCTACGTGGCCGGCATGTTCCACCTCGTCACCCACGCGTTCTTCAAGGCGCTCCTCTTCCTCGGCGCGGGCTCGGTGATCTACGCGCTCCACGCGGCGTATCACGAGACCCACAACCACGCCGACGCCCAGGACATGCGCAACATGGGCGGGTTGCGGCACTACATGCCGTGGACCTGGATCCTCATGTGGATCGCGACGCTCGCCATCTCCGGTATCCCGCTGTTCGCCGGGTTCTTCTCCAAGGACGAGGTGATGGGGACGCTGTTCGACCGGGCGCAGGACTCGACATTGCGCGACGCGCACTGGCTCGGCATTCCCGGTGGACTGCTGCTCTACACGCTCTACGGGATCATGCTATTCGCGGCGTTCCTGACGGCGATCTACATGACGCGGATGATGCTGTACACCTTTCATGGCCCCAACCGCAGCGGCGATGACGAACGCCCGTTGTTGCGCGAGGCGCCCTGGATCATGACCGGGCCGCTGGTCGTCCTCGGTGTGCTGAGCGCGACGGGCGGGTTTCTCAACCTGCCGCCGTTCTTCCCACTCTTCGGCGCGCCGATCAACCTGCTCAAGAACTGGCTCGATCCCGTTGTCGGCCCGGCCATCATCCGGACGACACACGGCGTGGCCGTGGAGACCGACCCGACGCTTGGCGTCACGCTCGGTGTGATCGCCGGGAGCATCGGCGTGCTCGGCATCCTCCTCGCCGTCATTCGGATCAAGACGACCGAGGTCGGCAACGCCGTCCCCGAGCCGGCGATCGAGCGCGTCCTCGAGCATCGCTACTACGTCGATGAGCTCTACGACCGCATCTTCGTGCGCCCTCTCGTCGCCCTGTCGCGTACGGTGCTCTGGAAGGGTGTGGATGGGATGATCGATGGCGCGGTCAACGCCGTCGCCTGGCTCGGCCGCGCGGTCAGCCGGGCAGGGGCCGCCATCCAGTCGGGCCAGGTCGGCACCTATGCGTGGGTGCTGGTGCTGGGTGTTCTCGCCGTCCTTGGGGCATTTTCGCTCTTTCTCTACGCATGATGCCAACAGATCTGTCGTGGATTCTGCCAGCGTTGCTCGCGCTCCCGCTGGTGGGAGCGGCGATCATCTGGCTCGTGCACCGGCCGGCGGCCGCCCGGTGGACCGCGTGGGTGACGCTGGTCGCCGAGTTCGCGCTCTCGCTGGCCCTCTGGTTCCGGTTCGATCCCCACGACATTGGCTGGCAGTTCGCCTACTCGGCGCCCTGGATCCAGAACTGGGGCATCCGCTTCAGCGTCGGACTCGACGGCATTGGACTCGTGCTGGTCCTGCTCACGACGTTCCTCATGCCGCTCGTGATTCTCGGCAGCTGGACGAGCATTCGCGACAAGGCCCC
Source organism: Gemmatimonadaceae bacterium (assembly GCA_035569435.1). GTDB lineage: Bacteria > Gemmatimonadota > Gemmatimonadetes > Gemmatimonadales > Gemmatimonadaceae > DASRDS01. The sequence continues at coordinate 193 of DATMNB010000289.1, read as the reverse complement.
GAGCTTCTACGCCCTCCTCCTCGTCCTCACGACCGGCATGCTCGGCGTGTTCGTGGCCCTCGACCTGTTCCTGTTCTACATCATGTGGGAAGTGATGCTCGTCCCGATGTACTTCATCATCGGGATCTGGGGCGGCGAGCGCCGGATCTACGCCAGCATCAAGTTCTTCATCTACACGATGTTCGGCTCGTTG
>DATMNB010000288.1:0-6266 GCA_035569435.1 Gemmatimonadaceae bacterium | reverse complement strand
GGCGGCTACTTCTGGTCGGAGGAGACGGTCAACGACCGGCTGCGCGAGATCATGACGCGCTCGTTCCGCGACGTGTTGGGGCTGTCGCGGCAGCACAAGGTCAACATGCGGACGGCGGCGTACATGCTGGCGATCAGCCGTGTGTCGACGGTGCACAAGCTACGCGGCATCTACGCGTAGCCGGGGCCGCCCGAGCCCGTGCGGGTGGTGGTCGCCGCGGTCGGGGCGCCGCGCGACCCTGCGCTCGGCGCGGCGATCGCCGAGTATGAGACACGGGCCAGCCGGTACTGGCCGCTCGACGTGCGGACGATCCGTGAGGAGTCGGCGCGGCATTTGTCGCTGGAGACGGTGCGTGACCGGGAGGGGGAGCGGCTGGCGGCTGCTGTCGGGCCAGCACTCATCGTGGCCTGTACGGAGGACGGAGCACGCATGACGTCGGCGGAATTCGCGCGGTGGCTCCAGTCGGAGCGAGAAGCCGCGCGGCGTGACGTGGCGTTCGTGATTGGCGGCGCATACGGATTGGGGGCGACGGTGCTGGGCGTCGCGGGCCGGCGGCTGTCGCTAGCCCCGTGGACGCTGCCGCACGAGATGGCGCGCCTGGTGCTGGCTGAGCAGCTCTATCGAGCGGGCACGATCATTCGAGGCGAGCCGTATCACAAGTGACCGTCGACACGGAGTCGCTCGGTGGCGGACCGTTGGCGCGTGCCATTCTGGAAGGTCGCACGCCCCCAGGGTGGGTGATCCCCGCGCCACGCGGGGCCGGCGCGTGGCGTGAGCGCGCGTCTGCTGTCCGGGCCCGCGTTCGCGGTGCAGCGTGGGTTCAGGCGCTCGAACCAGCACTTGCCCCGACCGACCGACTGCGTGCGGCTGCGGCGCACGGCGTCGTCATCACGACGGGCCAGCAGCCAGGCCTCTTTGGCGGGCCGCTCTACACGTTGTACAAGGCGCTGACGGCGCTCGAGCTCGCGGACGCGATCGAGGCAGCCTGCGGTATTCCGGCCGCGCCGGTGTTCTGGGCGGCGACCGACGACGGCGATCTCGTGGAAGGGAGCGCCACCTGGGTCGCCCGGCGGGGAGGGCTCGACAGTTTTCGTCTGACCTTGTCGGGTCCAACGCTGGCCGACGCACCCCTCGGGGAGGCGGTGGCAGGCGAGCTGACGCGATACGTCGCCGCACTCGGGTCCGCGCCACACCTGGCCCTGATCGATGCATTGCGCGCGAGCTACACGCCCACGGCGACCGCGGGCGGGGCATACGTCAGTCTCCTGCGTGGCGTCCTCGGGCCCCTCGGCATCTCCGTGCTCGATGCGTCGCATCCCGCGGTGCGGACGGCGGCGGCGCCGATCCTTCGCTCGGCGCTCGACCGCGCCACGCAGATTGCGGCGGCGCTTCGCGGCAGGGCGGAAGCCATCGAGTCGGCGGGGTTCGCGCCGCAGGTGGCCGATGTCGCGAAACTGTCCCTGGTGTTCAGCTACGAGCACGGGCAGAAGCTCCGCGTCCCCATCGGTGGCGCGCCGACGGGCGCACTCAGCCCGAATGTGCTGCTGCGTCCGATTGTGGAGTCGGTCGTGCTCCCAACGATCGGGTACGTGGCGGGGCCGGGAGAGCTGGCGTATTTCGCGCAGGTGACGGCAGTCGCCGACGCGCTGGGCGTTGCGCCGCCGCTCGGCGTGCCGCGATGGTCAGGCACTGTGATCGAGCGGCACATCGCCACGCTGCTCGAACGACGACAGGTCACGCTCGACGACCTGCGCGCCGATCCGCATGGGCCCGAAACGCGATATGCGTGGACAGCGATGCCGGAGCCGCTGCGCGCGTCGATCGAGGCGCTGCGGGAATCGGTCGGCCGATGTATGGACGCGATTCAGGTCTCGACGGATGGCCTGGAGGTGCCGCCCGCGTCAGTGGATGGGACGCGCGGATCGATCGCCCACCGCATCGATCGGCTCGAGCGCCGGGTGCGTGCCGCGGTGAAGCGGCGGGATGACGCGGTCATGGCGGAGTTTGCCACGCTTCGCGCCGCGTTGTACCCGCTCGGCGAGCGGCAGGAGCGGGTGTTGAACTTCGTCTCGATGTTGACGCGTGAGGGGTCCGCACTGATCGACGAGGTACGCGCGAAGGCACGTGTTCATGGCGACGCGCTGGTTCATGGAGGCTAAGGCCGCATCGCAGGCGCCGAGTGGGGCGCGGGCGGCGTCGATGGTGGGGCTCGGGATCTTGCTGAGCCGGATCATGGGGCTCGTGCGCGAGACGGTGTTCGCGCACTACTTTGGCAGCGCGCCGGCCGCGGACGCGGTGAAGGCCGCCTTTCGCATCCCCAATCTCCTGCAGAATCTGTTTGGGGAAGGCGCGCTCTCGGCATCGTTCATCCCGGTCTACGCGGGGCTCCTGGCCCGTGGCGAGCAACGCGAGGCCGATCGGGTCGCCGGCGCCGTGGCGTCACTCCTGGCCGTGGCGGTCTCCGTCTTGGTGCTGGTGGGCGTGCTCGCCACGCCACTCATCATTGACGCCATCGCGCCGGGATTCACCGGCGAGCGGCGGGCGCTGACCATTCAATTGGTACGGATCTTCTTCCCCGGGGCGGGACTCCTGGCGATGTCGGCCTGGTGTCTCGGGGTGCTCAACAGCCACCGGCGGTTCCTCCTGTCATACGCCTCGAGCGCCGTGGCCAACGTCGTGATGATCGTGACGCTTCTGGTCGGCGGTCCGGGGACGGCGGTTGAGCATCTCGCAGTGATCTACGCCTGGGGCTCGGTGTTGGCGAGCGCGGTCACGTTTGGCGTGCAACTGCCGGTGGTGCTGCGCGTGGCGCCGGCGATCCGCTTGCGGTGGGACACCGCGTCGAGCGAGGTCCGGACGGTGGCGCGCAACTTTGGCCCCGCGTTTGTCAGTCGGGGTGTCGTGCAGCTCAGCTCCTACGTGGACCAGTTTCTGGCGAGCTGGCTGCCGGTCGGCTCGGTGGCACTCCTCGGCTACGGGCAGATCCTGTCGATGCTGCCAGTGAGTCTCTTTGGCGTGGCCGTGTCGGCCGCCGAGTTGCCGAGCATGTCCGGAGCGACCGGCACGTCGGATGAAATCGCGGCGTACTTGCGCGGGCGGCTCGAGGACGGGCTCGGGCGAATTGCGTTTCTCGTCGTGCCGTCGGCCATGGCGTTCTTGGTGTTGGGCAACGTGATGGCATCGCTGCTGTTTCAGTCGGGGCGGTTCACGGCGGCGGACGCGAACTGGGTGTGGGCGATACTCGCCGGGTCGGCTGTCGGGCTCCTGGCCTCGACGCTCGGGCGGCTCTACTCGTCGACCTACTTTGCACTGCGCGATACGCGGACGCCGCTCCGGTACGCCGTGGTGCGTGTGGCGCTGACGACGGTCTTGGGGGCGCTCTGTGCGTTTCCGGTCCCGCACTGGCTGGGCGTCGATCAGCGGTGGGGCATGGCTGGCCTCACGGCATCGGCTGGCGTGGCCGGGTGGGTCGAGTTCACGTTATTGCGGCGGACGCTCAACCAGCGGATCGGGCCGACCGGCCTGGCGGGGTCGCTCGTCGCCCGGCTCTGGGGGGCGGCGGTGGTGGCCGCGGTCGCGGCGGGCGCGGTAGAGTACTGGCTACGGGCACCCTCCCGAGCGTGGGCGGTGTTGGTGCTCGCCGTGTATGGCGCGGTGTATCTGGCGGTGACCGCCGCCCTGGGCGTGGGTGACACGGCGGCTCTGGGGAGACGCCTAAAGCGTTATATTTAAAGGCTATGCAGTCCGCCCCCGAGGCGGTGGCCACCAAGCTACCGCACCTACCCGACTCCCCCGGCGTCTATCTGTGGAAGAACGCCGAGGGCGAGGTCTTGTACGTCGGGAAGGCCAAGCGCCTGCGCTCGCGGGTGCGGAGCTACTTTGGCGTCGATCAGGCGGCGAGTCTCAAGACCGCGCACCTGGTGCGGCAGATCGCCGATGTGGAGACGATCGTGGTGCCGACTGAGGCGCACGCACTGATCCTCGAGGCCAACCTGATCAAGGAGTATCGGCCCAAGTTCAACATCGCGCTGCGCGACGACAAGTCGTATCCGTACATCAAGGTGACCGTGCAGGAGCCCTTTCCGCGGGTGTTCGTGACGCGGCGGCTCCAGAGCGACGGCGGCCGGTACTTTGGCCCGTACACCGACGTGGCGAAGATGCGCCGGGCGCTCAACGTCGTGAAGCAGATCTTCACGGTGCGTTCGTGCCGGTACGATTTGCTGCGCGAGGCGCCCGAGCGGCCGTGTCTCGACTACTTCATCAAGCGGTGCAAGGCGCCGTGCGTGCTGCTCCAGACGCAGGATGAGTATCGGGCGATGATCGACGAAGTGTTGATCTTCCTCGACGGGAAGGCGGGCGAGGTCAAGCGCCGCGTGCGGGAGCGGATGGCGACCGCGTCGGGGGCCTTGGACTTTGAGCGGGCCGGCGAGCTGCGCGACATTCTGGCCAAGCTCGAACACCTCGAGGAGCCGACAGTCGTGCTGGAGGTCGAGGGGGGCGACCGCGATGTGCTGGGGTACGCGCGCGACGGCGACGACGCCTGCGTGGTCGTGTTGCGCGTGCGCGGGGGAAAGCTGCTGGCGCGGGACCATCGGCTGCTGGCGAACATCGAGGACGAGTCGGATGCCGCCGTCATGTCGGCGTATCTGACGCGATCGTATCTGGCCACCGAGGAGCGCGCCGCAGAGGTGCTGGTGCCGTTTGACTTCGACGATCGGGAGGCCTTTCAGGCGTCGCTCCCGGGGACGCGGGTGTTGGTGCCGCAGCGCGGGCCCAAGCGCGAGCTTGTCGATCTCGCCGAGCAGAACGCCCGGCACTTGTTGGAGGAGTTCAAGCTCTCGAGTGACGAGTCGGAGGTGCGGGCCGGTGAGCCGGTGTATGAGCTGCAGCGGGAGCTCGGGCTGCAGCGTGTGCCGCGGGCGATCGTGTGCTTTGACATCTCGCATGCGCAGGGGACGGACACCGTGGCATCCATGGTGTGGTTCGAGAACGGGCGGCCGCGGCGATCGGAGTACCGCAAGTTCAAGATCGCGACGGTGGAAGGGGTCGACGATTTCGCGTCGATGCGTGAAGTCGTCGAGCGGTATTTTCGGCGGCGTCTCGACGAGAGCAAGCCACTCCCGGACCTGGTCGTGATCGACGGGGGCAAAGGCCAACTATCGAGCGCGATGGAGGCGCTCGACCGCCTCGGGTTGGCGGAGCTGCCGACGATCAGCCTGGCGAAGCGCGACGAGGAGATCTTCGTGCCGGGGCGGAGTGAGTCGTTGCGACTCCCGCGGCGATCGCCGGCCCTCAAGCTGTTGCAGCAGGCGCGCGACGAAGCGCACCGATTCGCGGTGACGTTTCAGCGCAAGCGACGGACGGTGCGGACCGTGACGTCGGAGCTGCTCAAGATCCCGGGGATCGGGCCGGTCAAGCGCCGGGCGCTGCTCCAGGCGTTTGGCAGTATTCAGGGGGTGCGCGACGCGGGCGTCGCGGCGATCGCGGCGCTGCCGGGATTCACCGAGGCCAGCGCCGCCAAGTTGCTCGAGTCGCTCGCCGCCACATCGCCAACGGCCGGCTGAAGAGCGCCTGATGCCCATTGCCATTCTCGACCCATTCAGTGGGATCTCGGGCGACATGACGCTCGGCGCGCTCCTCGACTGTGGGCTCGATCCGGAATGGCTGCGCGGCCTGCCCGCGCGGCTCGGATTGGACGGCGTGCGGGTCGACATCCGCGATGTGCGCCGGGGTGGACTGGCCTGCAAGAAGGTCGATTTCGAGATCCCACCGCAGCCGCACGGACGGCACGTCCGGGCCATTCGGGCGATCGTCGCCGCATCGGGAGCGCCAGATGTGGCGCGGGCGCGGGCCGACGCCGCCTTCATGGCGATCGCCACGATCGAGGGCCGCATGCACGGCGTGTCGCCCGAGTCGGTGCATCTGCACGAAGTCGGCGCGGTGGATGCCATCCTCGATGTGGTCGGCGCCGTGTGGGGATTCGAGCTGTTGGGTGTGACCGAGGTGTACTGCGGCCCGTTGTCGGTCGGCGATGGGACGGTGGAGGCGGCGCACGGCACGCTCCCGGTGCCGGCGCCGGCGACGCTGGCGTTGCTCGAGGGGCAGATCATCCGGCCAGGGCCACCGGGAGCGGGGGAGCTGGTGACGCCGACCGGCGCAGCGCTGGTCCACGTCCTGTCGTCCGGGCAGCCGCCGCGCGCGTACCGACCCGTGCGCAGCGGATTTGGGGCGGGGACGAAGGACTTTGCCGGCCGGGCCAACGCGCT
>DATMNB010000287.1:0-11193 GCA_035569435.1 Gemmatimonadaceae bacterium | reverse complement strand
GCCCCGCAACAGAAAGGCCGGGTGTGTCCGCTCCAACGAGGTAGAGGGTCGAATCGGTAGGTCCCGTTCCTTCTGGGGCAAGCGAAGAGACCACATAGCTCTGCGCATGACCCGCACTGGTTACCCATGATTTCTTGGCGCTAATGCGCACGCCGTTACCATTCCGATGTGCGCGGGAGACAGGCGCCCAGAAATGGCTGCGCGAGCCGGCCTCACTGAAGGCGAGCGTGGATAAATGCCGGCCTGCACCGATCTCCCGCAGTATGGGCTTGACTGCCTCGGCCGCGCTTGGACGCGCCGCCAAGATCGTCGCAGTGCCGAGGATGTGCATCAGATAGACCATGGCGACGGACGCGTCTGCCTCGGCGAGCGTCGCCGTCACAACGGCAAACGTGCGGGGACCTAACCCTGCACCACCAAAACAAACGGGAAGCACCAGCCCTAGCAGTCCAGACTCGCCAAGCGCCTCGACCGCGTCGGTAGAGAATCGCCCGGCCTTGTCGTTGTGCCCTGCGGATGGCGCCAGCACCCGGCCGGCGATCTCGCGGGCTTTCACAACGGCCACGTCATGAGTCAGCATCGCGCCTATCCTGTGGTCCTTCCGGTGGCTGGCCGCCGCCCTGCTTCAGCAAGTATCGCGCGAGGCCGAGCACGTCGTCCCGATAAACATTCATCGACCAGCGAGCCCATGCTCGCGGGCCTCCGCGCGGGAGATTTGCCTCGGTGCACGAGTCGATGCCCGAGCTAAAAAAAAGGCCCAAAAGGCCCAGCTTGACGACGGCCGGAGAATCGCTATCGTCGCGATCTCTCCAACGGAGGTACACGATGGAGTCGAGCGAGCGGGAGCAGACCCGCCCCACGTCGACCCGGGAGCGCGGAGTCGCGCGCGAGTCGGGAGCCGCCGCGGACAACGCGCGGCTCGGGCGGAAGATCTACGAGGAGATCTGGAATCAGCGCGACTTCGATGCGCTCATGCGCAGCGCAACCAACGACTGCGAAGTCACGGCGATCCCCTTCGATCAGACGCTGCGCGGGCAATCCGGCTATCGCCAGTGGGGCGAGTCATGGGCGACGGCGTTTCCCGACGGCCGGGTGGAGATCAAACGCGTTATGGCGACCGACGATGCCGTGGTGCTCGAATTCATCGGGCGCGGCACGCACACCGGGCCACTCTCCACTCCGTCGGGTACGATTCCGCCCACGGGGAAGACAGTCGAGTTGCAGCTCTGTGACGTCCTGGAGATCCGGGACGGCGGCGTGCGCCGCGCGCGCTCGTACTTCGACGCCGCAACGTTGATGCGACAGCTGGGGATTTAAGGCCGCGGTTCGGCAGCCGCGAGGGCGAGGACCACCACGGGGGTGCCGTACTTCCGCCAGAGCGCCGCGACCGGGTGTTCGGATGCGGGCGCGCTGGGCGTCCCGTTCACTGCGTCACGGGCTGCGCGAATCGATCGCGCAACACGTTCTTTTCCACCTTGCCGCTGGCCCCGTTCGGCAGCGCCTCGACGAACACGACCGAGGCCGGGCACTTGAAGTGCGTCATCCGCGCGCGACACCACTCGATCAGCTCTTGCTCGGTGAGCGACGCGCTCGCGTGGCGGACCACCACCGCGCGAATCGTCTCACCCCATCGCCGATCGGGAACGCCGATCACCGCGGCTTCCAGGACCGCCGGGTGTGCGGCCAGCATCGACTCGACTTCCGGGGAGTAGACGTTCTCTCCGCCGGGCTTGATCATGTCTTTCTCGCGGTCGAGCACGTACAGGAAGCCCCTGGCGTCGAACCGACCGATGTCACCCGTGTGCATCCAGCCGTCGCGCAGGACCGTCGCGGTGATGGCCGGCCGGTTCCAGTATCCGCGCATCACGTTCTCCCCTCGGACGATGATCTCGCCGCTCGTCCCGGTCTGGACGTCACCATCCGCATCGTCCACGATCCGCACTTCCACGCCCGGGACGGGCTTGCCAACCGACGCGACCGCGGGGCTGACATGATCCTCGTGCGCGAGCACGCTGATCGTCGGACTGGTTTCGGTCATGCCGTAGTGCTGCTCGAACCGCGCGGACGGGATCCGCGCCATGGCCGTGCGCAGCAACGGCAACGGCATCGGCGACGCCCCGTATCGGATGCACTTGAGACTGGAGAGATCGTACCGTTCGAACGACGGGTGCTCCAAGAGCGCACTGAGCATCGTCGGCACCAGCGACGTGTCCGTCACCCGGTGCGTCTGCACGGCGATCAGGAATCCCTTGGGATCAAAGCTCGGCAGAAAGACGTGCGCGCCACCGGCATTCGCCACGAGCGGCACTGACGCCTGGTCCGCGAGGTGGAACATCGGCGCGGCGTGTAACCATACCGGCTGCGTGAGGTGCTCGGCGACCATCGTGTGCAGGACGTTGCTCCACACGTTCCGGTGGGTCAACATGACCCCTTTCGCCCCGCCGGTCGTGCCACTGGTGTAGAACAAGCCGACCAGGTCGTCCGACGCTGGTTCCTCGAACGGAACCGATGGTGTGGCATATCCATACGCCACCATGCCGCTGGGACACGGGCCCTTCCCCGCAAAGATCAGGTGACGTGGTCGCTGCACTTGATCGGTTTCGGATACAACGTGCTCGTCGACCACCAGGGCAGTGACCCCCGCATCGGCCATCGTGCGGTTGATGTCGTCGATGTTCCAGCGCGTGTTGAGCGGCACGATGACGATCCCCGCCATCGCCGTCGCGTAATAGAGCTCGAGGTATTCGTGCGAATTGCGCATCCATACCGCGAGTCGGTCCGCCTTGTCGAGTCCCAGCCCGCGCAGGAATGCGGCCGCCCGCCGAACCCGATCGCCAAGCTCGGCCCACGTGAGCGAGCCACCGTCCCGGTGAGACGCTGGACAGGAACCGTAGAACTGGGTGGCGCGCCTCAGGCAATAGAGCACGTTCACGTGAGCGCCGGCTCCTTCGCTCTCGTGAAGTCCGGCGAGCGCTTTTCGAGGAACGCCGTGACGGCCTCCTTGAAATCGGCCGAGCGCACGCGGGCGGCGAACGCCTCGTTCTCGGCGCTGATCGCCTGTTGGAGCGACTCGCGGGTGGCACCCCGCATCAGCCGCTTACACGTCCGGAGCGCGGTGCTGGGCTTTTCCGCCAACTTCTGCGCCGTATCGGTCGCTGTGGCCATCAGCTGGTGGTCAGGCATGACCCGGGTCACCAATCCCAATTCCGCGGCCCTCGCGGCATCGAACGGCAGCCCCAACATGAACAACTCCGCCGCTCTCAAGTATCCGATACGAGCCGGGATCGAGTAGGTCGAGCCGAATTCCGGCACCAGCGCCAGATTGACGAACGGCAGTTGGAACTTGGTGCTCTCCCCCGCGTAGACGACGTCGCAGTGGGTCAACATGGTCGTGCCGCCCCCAACGGCGGCGCCCTGCACCGCGGCGACCACTGGCTTATCGAAGGCGATCAGCGCCGCGATCAATCGTGCTTGCGGACTCTCACCGGGCCCTGGAGGATTCTTCATGAAGTCCTCCAGATCGTTCCCGGCACTGAACGAATCGCCCGCGCCATGCCACAGTACGACGCGGATGCGGTCGTCCTGCGCCGCGTCCGTGAACAGGTCGGCCATGGTGATGTACATGGCCGACGTCATCGCGTTTTTCCGTGCCGGGCGATTCAACTGGACCCGGAGGATGCTCCCGGACCGTTCCGTCAGGATGTCGCTCATTTCCCACCCCCAGGGGCCACCGCGGTCAGATGCCACGCGTGCGGTATGACGCCGCTCGCGCGCAACCCATCGATGTCGTCGGCTGTGAACCCCAGTTCCTCCAGCAGCTCGTCGTTGTGCTCGCCGAGCTCCGGGGCGCGTCGCGCGGGGACCTTGGCGACGTCGTGAATCTGGAGCGGGCTGCTGATCGTGCGGGTCAAGCGGTCACCGGCACCTTCGAGTGGCACAATGATGTTGTTCAGCAGAAGCTGTGGGTCGGTCAGGATGTCGCTCGGGTCCTGTACCACGCCGTAGGTGATGTGGGCACGGTCCAGCGCGTCCCGCCAATGCGCCCACGGCTCCGCGCTGAACACCCCGTCCAGGATCGCCGTCAACGCCGCCGCGTTCGCGCCGCGCGTCGCTTCGTCCTGAAATCGCGCATCCAGGAGTAAGTCCGCTCGACCGACGCCCGTCGCCAGCGCCGGCCAATCTTTGTCCTGGACGACAATCAGGAACCACTTGTCATCCGATGCCCGATAGACGTTGAACACGGCGTTCGGCGGATTCGTTCGATCGTGCAGCGGGTAGAACGTCGCGCCGTTCAGCGCGGCCTGCACCGACACGGCGGAGGACCACACGCCTTCCGCGATGAGCGACGTCGTGACGTATGCGCCTTTCCCGGTGCGCTCCCGCCGGTAGAGGCCGGTCACAATCGCCCCATACAACCCGACGGCCGTCGCATGATCGCCGCTTCCCGACACCGGCAGCGTGGGCGGCGCGCCTGCATCGCGTGTCAACGCCAGCAATCCACTGCGCGCCCAGTAGGCGGTGATGTCGAACCCGGGCAGGTGTGCATCGGGGCCCGCATCGCCGAAACCCGAGATGTCGGCGTAAATCAGACGGGGGTTCCACGCCGCGACATCGTCGTATGTGAGCTTGAGTCGCTTCCGCACCGGCTGTGGGTAGTTGATGATCAGGACGTCCGCCCACTTGACCAGTCGCTCCATCACATCTGTGGCGTGCGGCGATTTCAGATCGAGAGCCATCCCGCGCTTATTGCGATTGTCCAGATGCCACGCATAGTTGTCGGGAGAGCTCGGCAGCGGGGGGATCTTGTACGTGTGCCGATGCGGGTCGCCCGTGCCGGGCGGCTCCACCTTGATCACGTCAGCACCAAAATCCGACAGGATGGTCGCCGCGCCCGGACCCGCGATGAAGCTGGCCAGGTCAACGACTTTGAGACCGGAGAATATGTTGTCCGTGTATGCCATCAGCGCTCCTACCGTCCTTGGAACGTGGGGGTACGTTTCTCGAGAAATGCCGACGTGCCTTCTTTCTTGTCTTCCGTCGAGGCACAGATCGCAAACAACGACGCTTCGATGACGAGGCCTTCGGACAGGCTGGTTTCCAATCCTTTGTTCACCGCCTCGAGCGAGTACCGCACGCCCACCGGGCCGTTGGCATTGATCTGGCGCAGCATGGCTTCCGCTCGCGCGATCAGATTGGCCGCGGGCACCACCTCGTTCACCAGGCCGATGCGATAGGCCTCCTGGGCACTGATCATGTCGCCCGTCAGGATGACCTGCAGCGCCCGGCCTTTGCCGATGAGGCGTGGCATCCGTTGCGAGCCGCCGTAGCCCGGCATGATGCCCAACTTCACCTCGGGCTGGCCGAACTGTGCCGTCTCCGACGCGATGCGAATGGTGCACGCCATCGCCAGCTCACAGCCGCCGCCGACCGCGTAGCCATTCACGGCCGCGATGACCGGTTTGCCGAGGTTTTCGATCAAGCTCGTCACCTCTTGCCCGGCGCGCGTGTTCTCGGCCGCCTCGATCGGCGTGTCGTTCACGACCTCGCCGACGTCGGCGCCCGCGGCAAACGCTTTGTCGCCCGCGCCGGTCAGGATCACCCCTCGCACCGTGGGGTCATCGCGCGCGTCCTCACACGCGGTTTTCAGCTCCGCGATCGTGGCTTTGTTCAAGGCGTTGAGCACCTTGGGACGATTGAGGGTCACATACGCGATGGGGCCCTGCTTCTCGTACACCACGTTATCCAGCGTCACCGTGTCCCGCGTGACCGCAGTCGGTGTTGCACCCATGACTCTCCTCCTTAGGCGCGCGCGGGGAGTTCCGCGTACGCGATGCCGGTCAAGTTCCCTTCGGCCATGAACAGGGTCTTCTTGTTCGATCCGTCGAGCCCCGCGCTGTACACCGAGCCCGCCAGGTCCGTGACGAACATCCGATGCCCCTTGAGGTCCAGCGAGAGGCCGATGCCTTCCATCAGATGGGTAAAGACGATCTCCGGCACCTTGCGCGTCCCGGGCTCCGCATCCATCGGCGCGCGATTCACCGTGTTGCCGCGCGGAGGATCACCGCGGTCGGTCCAGTACATCGTCCGGGTGGCCAGGTCCAGATCCAGATCGATCGGCTCGGGCAACCCACTGTACAGGATCTCGATGTCGGTGCGGTTGGCCGGCGTCTGCCCCTTTGGAATCTCCACATTGGCGCGGAAGATCCGACCCTCGCCGGCCTTCTCGTAGCCCTTCTGCGTCCAGTAGATCTGCGCGCGCTTGACGTCGACCGCGATGCCCACGCACCAGTTTCTCGCGTCCTTCCGGTCCTCGTCGCCATGCCCCGTTTGCACCAGCGTCTCGATCCGTGACCCATCGAGATTGGCGCGCATGATGCGCATCCCCTCGCGGTCCGACCAATACAGCTTGCGGTTCTTGGTGTCGAGCTGGAGCTGCTTGGGCGTGAACGTGGCGCCGGGCGGCACGATGTTGGTGACATGCGTGCCGTCGACATCGGCGCGGTCGATGGACCCGTCATTGGCTTTGGGATTGCCCATGTTAGTCCAGTAGATGTGGCCGGCGGCGGTATCGACGACGATTCCGTCCGGCAAGCGCCGCCCCTCACTGACGATCGTTTTCAGATCGGACCCGTCGGGGCGTGCCGTCAGCACGCGGCCGGCGGCGGCATCCAGAAAGAACAAGCGGTCTGTGGCTGTGATTGGTGACATGAGAGGCTCTGGGTTAGACGAACGCACTGAAACCGGACACGGCCTTCCCCACGATCAGCGTATTCATCTCGCGCGTCCCCTCGTACGAGTAGAGTGCCTCGGAGTCGGCGACGAACCGCCCCACGTTGTGATCGAGCAGGATCCCGTTGGCTCCCATGAGCTCGCGAGCGTGCCCCACGGTCTCACGCATCGTGACCGTGCAGAACGCCTTGGCCATCGAGGCCTGCTCGTCCTTCAGCTTGCCCTCATCCTGGAGCTGCGAGAGGCGAACGACCAGACACAGGCTCGCGGTGATGTTGCTGATCATGCGAAACAGATGGTCTTGCACCAGCTGAAACGAGGCGATCGGCTTCCCGAACTGCTCTCTCGTCTGCGCGTACGCCAGCGCGTTCTCGTAGGCCCCCATCTGGCAGCCCACGGCTTCCCATCCCACGTAGGCGCGCGTCATCCGCAGCACCCGCGCCGTGTCCCGAAACGTGGCGTCTATCTGCAACCGATTCGCCTCGGGGACCCGACAGTCGGTCAGCGTGATCAGGGCATTCTGCACGACCCGGAGCGCCATCTTGTGCTGGATCTTCTCCGCCACGAAACCTGGCGTGGTCTTGTTCTCGACGATGAAGCCTTTGACCTGGTTGTCCGCGACGTCGCGCGCCCAGACGATCGTCACGTCGCCAAACGTGGCGTTGCCGATCCATTTTTTCTGTCCGTTGAGCACCCACGTATCGCCGTCGCGACGCGCCGTCGTCATCAGCCCGCCGCCCGTGCCCGAGCCCACCAGCGGCTCGGTCAGCGCAAACGAGCCGATCTTCTCCAGCCTGGCCATGGGCGGGAGCCACTTCTGCTTCTGCTCTTCCGACCCGCCGAGATAGATCGAGCCCATGGCCAAGCCACTCGTCACGCCGAAAAACGTCGCGATCGAGCAGTCGATGCGCGCCATCTCCATGGCCAGGAAGCCGGCGAACAGCGTGCTCCCGCCCGCGCACCCATATCCGCTGTAGCCGGCGCCGGTAATCTTGAGATCCCGGATCCCCGCGACGAGCTCGAACGGAAACGCGTCCTCCAACCAGTACTTGTTGATCACCGGCGCGACCTGCGTTTCCATGAACGCGCGCACCTTGGCGAGCGTGGCGCGCTCGGCATCGCTCAGGATGTCGTGCATGCGATAGAAATCCGAGTCCGGCTTGGGAAGCGTCACCGGCTTCTTGGGCGGGGCTGATGTGGGGGCTGTTGTGGCGCGAGGCGGCGCGCTCGTCGCGTCGGTATCTGGTCTGGCAGTCATGTACTCTCCGGTGAAATCATCTGTCGAGCATGGATTACTTGCCCTGCACGAGGGCGATCGTGGGAGCGTTCGCGGAAGCGATCTGCGCTGCCGCCACCGGCGCTGGGTCGTGCCGCGCTGGGCCATGGTGCCGCACAATGAGCCGGGACCCGCGCTGCCCAGTGAGGCCAGTCCAGATCCATTGCAGAAACACACTCAGCCGGAGGCTCGATTGCGCGAGGAACTGGAGGTGCACCGCGGCCCAGGCCAACCAGGCGAACAACCCTGCCAGATGCACCTTGCCGGTTTGCAACACGGCGAACCCCTGTCCGCCCACGGCCATGGTGCCTTTGTCGAAGTACCGGAACGGACGCGACACCGCGCCACCGCCGACGCGGGCGTGAATCACCTTCCCCGCGTAGTGCCCCTGCTGGATCGCCACCTGCGCCACACCAGGCAGTGGCGTGCCATCCTTGTCGAGCGATGCCGTGTCGCCGACCACGAAGATCTCCGGGTACTTGGGGACCGTCAGATTCGGTTCCACACGCACCCGCCCGGCGCGGTCCGTCGGAGCGGCCAGCCACCGCCCGGCGGGCGATGGCGCCACGCCAGCGGTCCAGATCACGGTCTTGCTCGCGATACGCTCGCCGGCCACGATGACACCGTCGCCATCGATATGCTCCACCCCCTTGCCTAACCGGACCTCGACACCGAGCCGCTCCAGTCGCTTCTTCGCGGCGGCCGAGAGATCCTCCGCAAACGTTGGCAGGACGCGGTTCCCCATGTCGACCAGGACAATGCGGGCCGACGTCGGATCGATCCGGCGGAACTCGGATCGCAAGGCGTGGCGCACGAGTCCGGCGATCGCACTGGCCATTTCAACCCCTGTGGGCCCGGCGCCGACGAGCACGAACGTGAGCAGGTCGTGATGGCGGGTGGGGTCGTCCTCAGCCTCGGCGACCTCGAACGCAGCCAGGATCCTGTTTCGAATCGCCACGGCGTCGGCTAGACTCTTGAGCCCGGGTGCGTACGGCTCGAATTCATCGTGGCCGAAATAGCTGTGGCTCACGCCGGTCGCCAGGATCAAGTAGTCGTACGCGACCGGCACCCCCGTCCGATCCGCGGAATCGACCCACACGCACCGTCGGTCCCGGTCGACGCCTTGCACGTCGCCCAGGATGACCGTCGTGTTGCGCTGCTTCCGCAGAATCTCGCGAATCGGCGCACCGATCTGCCCGGGCGCCAGCACCGCCGTTGCCACCTGGTACAGCAGCGGCTGAAAGAGGTGGTGGTTCTCGCGATCGATGAGCGTCACATGCACGGCGGCTCTGCGCAACGCCTTGGCGGCCGCCAGGCCGCCAAACCCTCCGCCGACGATCACGACATGCGGCACGCGGTCACCCGTGTCTACGTCGTCCCTCATCATCGTCCGCTCAGACACGCGTCAGGGCGGGCGCCGGCGAGACGTTCTCGGCACGCACGCGCAGGAGTCCGAGCAGCATTTGGTCTCGTTCGGCGGTGATCTCATCGACCGAGCGATGACCCGCCTCGCCCAGCACGCCCTCCACGATCGTCTGCTTGAGCGCCGGGGTGAACTGCGGGTTGCCAAGGACTTTCCAGAAGTCCGTCATCGGACCCATGAGGTGATCCATGAAGTGCTGAATGCCCCCTTCACCTCCCCCGAGATGCCACAGCAGGCTCGGCCCCATGACGCCCCACCGAAGTCCCGGACCCCATGACACCGCATCGTCCGAGTCCGCGACGTCCAACACGCCCTGGTCGATGAGGTACACGATCTCCCGATACAGCGCCGCCTGCAGCCGGTTCGCGACGTGGCCGGGCAGCTCCTTCTTGAGATGGATCGGCTTCTTCCCAATCGACGCATAGAAGGCGATCGCGCGCTGGATCGTCTCGGGCGATGTCTTGGCTCCCCCAACCACCTCGACCAGCGGAATCAAGTGCGGCGGATTGAAGGGATGACCGATGACGGTCCGCTCCGGATGCTTGCACGCGGACTGGATCACGCTCATCGTGATCCCGGACGAGCTCGACGCAATGATCGAGTCCACCGGCGTGGCGTCATCGAGTTCGGCGAACAGCTTGATCTTGAACTCCGGCCGCTCCGGGGCGTTCTCCTGGACGAAGTCCGCCTTCGCGACGGCCTGCCGCATGTCGCTGGTGAACTCGAGCCGGCGTGGCGAGGCCTTCGGCGACACGCCGATGGCGGAGAGCGCCGCCCACGCGGTGTCCACATACTTCCGCAGCTCGGCCTCCGCGTTGGGGGCCGGATCCGTGGCGACGACATCGAATCCACGGGCCAGATACTGCGAGGCCCAACTCCCACCGATCACGCCGGTGCCGATAATTGCGATACGACGGACGGGTTTGTCCCCTGACATGATGAGGTGTCTCCAGCAACGGTTTGCGACGTCTGACTGCGGGCCGATCTACGTGCATTCGAACCTATCACGACCGCCCGCGCGCACACATCTCGCAAAACTGCCAGCACCTCGTTGACGCGACCCGGACGGACGCGGCCTACGCCATGCGCACCAGTCCCCGCCGCACCGCTGTCGCGATCGCTTCGGTCCGACTGCCGACCCCGAGCTTCTCGAATAAATGCGCGAGGTGGATCTTGACGGTGCCGTCACTGATGGCCAACACACCGGCGATCTCCCGATTCGACTTCCCGGTCGCCAGCAGTCGCAGCTCTACCATCTCACGCGCGGTGAGCTGCATCCGCGTGCCGCGCTCGGCGCGCGTCGCGCCGACCGAGCGCGCCACCCACATCTGGCCGGCGTACACGGCCCGCACGCACGCCACCAGCTCATGCGGAGCGGCGTCCTTGAGCAGAACCGCCTTAGCGCCGGCGCGCAGCGCGCGGTCGATGTGATCATCGGTATCGTATGTCGTCATGATGGCGATGCGCGCCTCGCTAAAGCGCGTGCGAATCCGCTCGACCACGTGCACGCCGTCCAGCCGTGGCATGCGCAGATCGATCATCGCGACGTCCGGCCGTTCGGTGGCGTACAGCGTGACCGCCTCGACGCCATCCGCCGCCTGCGCCACCACCGCCATGCCGGGCTGTCCGTTGAGGATCTGCGCGATACCGTTCCGCACGATCGCGTGATCGCAGGCGAGCATGACGTGAATACCGTCGGCGCCCTGGATCATGTGGGCCAGACCGCGACAATCTCGGTGCCGGCGCCGGGTTCGGTGACCACGGT
>DATMNB010000286.1:0-12435 GCA_035569435.1 Gemmatimonadaceae bacterium | reverse complement strand
GCGCCGAATCCGCCAGGGCCGTCGGCCAGAACTCGCGCAGCGCGTTATGCACCAGCACGTACGGCACCGCCTTGTGCGCGCCATCGGCCAGCGAGTCGACGACGGCAGACGACAGCGCGCCGCTCGCGCCATGCGAGGCGGCCAACAGATCGCGCCGGACATCCGCGGCGGCGTGCGCCCGGCCGGTCAGATAGAGCGATCCCGACATGAGTACGACCGTGACCCCGACCACAGCGGCACCGGCGGCCTGCAATTGCTGCCGCATCGAACGCGCGACGCCGCGCGCTCCCACTTGCCATCGCATACCGTCGAGACTGGCGCCTAAACGCCCACGTCACCCATCGTTACGGCGATGTAGAAACAGTCTCAAAAGCGTCGAGATTTGTATCAGTGGATATTGCGGCGATCGCGCCTTCACTCCGCGAGATGACGATCGTGGCAACGGCGTTACCAATGACATTCACGATGGCCCGCGCTTCCGACATGAACCGGTCCACGCCGAGCAACAACGCCACACCGGCGATCGGCAGAATGCCGGTCGCGGAAATCGTCGACGCCAACACGATGAACCCCGACCCCGTGACCCCGGCCGCGCCCTTCGATGTCAGCATGAGCAGTCCGAGCGTCTCGGCCTGCTGCGCCCAGGTGAGATGCACGCCATACACCTGCGCGATGAACAACACCGCCATCGACAGATAGATCGACGTCCCATCGAGATTGAATGAGTACCCGGCCGGCACGACGAGCCGGACGACCGACGGCGCGCACCCAAAGCGTTCCAGCTTGTCCATGAGCCCCGGCAGCGCGGGCTCCGACGAGGATGTCCCAAGAACGAGGATCAGCTCGTCGGAGATGAGCCGCAGGACACGCGTGATGCGGGTGCCTGCCAGCCGGGCGATGAGCCCGAGCACGACAAACACAAACAGCGCCATGGTGACATAGACCCCGCCCATCAACCGCGCCAACGGCGCGAGCGCACGCACGCCAAACGCGCCGACGGTGTACGCCATGGCGCCGAACGCACCGATGGGCGCCACGAGCATGATCAGCGCCACCAGTCGGAACATGACCCGCGCCAACGAGTCGACGAGCGTCACGACCGGGCGCCCCAAATCACCGACGGCGCCCAAGGCCACGCCAAAGAGCAGGGCGACAAACACCACCTGCAGGACATCCCCCCGCGCGAACGCGTCGACGATGCTCGATGGGACGATGTGCGTGAGCAGGTCGACGACCGATCCGGCGTGCGCGCCCTGCGTGTACGACGAGATGTCGCCGTGCGGCAGCTGCGCCGGGTCGAGGCCCGCGCCGGGATGCAGCAGGTTCACCACCACCAGCCCGACCGCCAGCGCGAGCGTGCTCACGATCTCGAAGTACACGAGCGCCTTGAACCCGACCCGCCCGGCGCGCCGGAGATCACCCGTCCCGGCGATCCCCTGCACGATCGTCAGGAAGATGATCGGGGCGATGACCATCCTGACGAGATTGATGAACGTGTCGGCCAACGGCCGCATGGCCGCGCCGGTGGCCGGCCGGACGGCGCCGAGCGTGGCCCCGAGCACGATGGCCACAAAGACCTGCGCGCTCGGGTGCCTCGCAATGCGAGGCAGTACCAGAGGCACTACCAGGTGCGCCGCGCCGCGGCGCTGCACGCGCTACGGGGTTGCTACTGGTGCGGTGCGGCCGTGCTCACCGACGCCGGCGTGTCACCGTCGACGTTCGTCGGATCGCGGAACGGCTTGAACGTCCGCTGGTGAATCGTGTACGCCGAGAACGTGAGTGCCAGCGCCAGCAGCACGATGAAGGCGGCGTACCCCCAGCCTTTTGGTCCTTCCCAGGGGATATGCCTCGGCGTCGGCGAATGTGGATCGTTGGACATGAATGGCACTCAGCGGGCGGAGATTTGCGGGGCAAGGCCGCCAATCGTGGCGGGGTGGATAGGGTCCAGCGCGGGGGCATCGCCCCACGTGTCGTTCTTGGGATTCACGTCCGGGATCGACGACCGGTCGGGCCACAACCTGGCACCCGTCACGTCCGCGGTCACCGGCACCGAGGTGCTCACCGCCTCACCCCGTGACCAGATGTCGACCGGCACGCGCACCTGCTGCGTCGAGCCGTCGGCCAACTTGAGCTTGAGCTCGAGCGGGAAGAGCAACGACGTGTTCCGGTGGAGCGAGATGGTGGCCATCTTCTGCCCGTCGCCCACCGTGTGCGTCGACACACTGTCGAGCGAAATATCCAGCACGTCGGTCGAATAGAAGTACCCGCGCCAGAACCACGAGAGGTCCTTCCCCGACACGTTCTCCACGGTCCGGAAGAAATCCCCCGGCGTCGGATGCTTGTACGACCACCGCCGGGCGTAGGTGCGGAACGCCTCGTCAAACGTCTCGGGCCCCACGACGTGGTCGCGCAAGGCGATCAGCACCGCGGCCGGCTTCTCGTAGGCCACGTTGCCCAGCACCATCTGATCGGGCAGGTGATCGGGCGCGGTCATAATGGGGCGGTCCACCCCTTCGTGATACGTGCCGTACCAGGCGCCGAGGAAGCTGAAGAAGTTGTCCATCCCGCGCGGCCACTTCTCCGGATCGCTGCCGTAGCGGCGCTCCTGCGAGAAGGCATTCATGTACGTGTTGATCCCCTCGTCCATCCACGCGTACCGGCGCTCATTCGACCCGACGATCATTGGGAACCACTGGTGCCCGTTCTCGTGGTCGTTGACGCGGAACACCTCGCCCTCGGCGTCGGACGAGCCGTAGCCGTCCATGACGAACATCGGGTATTCCATCCCGCCGACCGGGCCGGCGACGGCCGTCGCCTGCGGGTACGGGTACGGCAGCACGAGCTCCGAGTAGAACCCGATCGTCCACTGCGAGTTCTCCGCGACCTGCTCCCACTCGGCCCCAGCCTTGGGCCACTCGTAGTACGCCTGGCAGAGCACCCCGCGCACGCTCGTCGCATCCCACCGAAAGTCGGGCGCCGCGGCCCACGCCACGTCGCGCACGTTGTGGGCGCGAAACCGCCACGTCTTGGTCCCCGGCGTCACTTTGCCCTTGGCCTCGTCGCGCGCGATGATCGGCACGATCTCCCGCGACGTGATCGCCTTGGCCAGCCGCTGCCGCTCGGTCGCCGTCAGCACCTCGGCGGGGTTCGACAGCACGCCGCTCCCGGCCACCGTGTAGCCGGCCGGCACCGTGACGGCGTAGTCGATGTCCCCATACTCGAGGTAGAACTCGCCCTGGCCCAGATACTGGTCCGTGTTCCACCCACGCACGTCGTCGTAGACCGCCATGCGCGGATACCACTGGGCGATCTCGTACAGCGCGCTATCGCGGCCCATCCGGTCGGAGCCGTGGATCGGGACGACGAACGAATACTTGATGGCGATGTGCAGCTGCCCGCCGTGCGGCGCGAGCGGCGTCGGGAGGTCGATCCGCATCATCGTGTCGTTGATATGCGTCGCCACCGAAGAGCCGTTGACCGTCACCGAGCCAAACTGATAGCCGCCCTCAAAGTTGCCCGCGCCCGTGCGCGTGTCGGGCGGATACAGCGTCGACGCCTCGCTGCCCTTCTTGTAGATGTTCTGGTCGACCTGCAGCCACACAAAGTGGAGCGTATCGGGCGAGTTGTTCGTGTACGTCACCGCGACGTCGCCGCTCACGCTCTTGGCCGCCGTGTCGAGCGTCGCCCGGATCGAGTAATCGGCGCGCTGCTGCCAGTACGACGGTCCGGGCCCGCCATCGGAGCCGCGGAACGCGTTAGGGCCCGGCCAGTCGCTCCGGTTCATCGTGCGGAACGGGTCCATCGACACGTCGACCACGGCCGGCCGCGCGCGCGGCGGAGCTTTCTCCGGCTGGGGCGTCGCCGCAGACTCCGCGGGAGCGGGCGCTGGCGCCGGCTGGGCCGGGGCAGGAGTGGCCGCAACTTTTTGCTGCTGTGGCGTCGAGGCGCAGGCGGCGGCAAGCACCGCGCTGGCCAGGACCGACCACTTTGTGAACGGCTGTGTCATATGACCGCGAATTCTAAGCCCCGAGTACACCGTCGGCCTAGTCGGCAGGTGTTCGGGTCCGGTGAAATTGGAGAGCGAGGCGAACTGTTGGAGACGAGCCCCTAGGGCAGAGCCTCTGGAACTCGCGCAGCGAACGCTGGAGTACCCCTCAGCCAGCGCGACGCTCCGTCTTGGTCTCCCGACGCACCGTCTTGGTCTTCTTCACACCCTTCTTCCTCCCTTTCGTCCCCTTCTTGGCCCCGCTGGCCCGCTTCTTCTTCGGCGCCGCCAGAATCGTTCCCCGACACGTCTCCGCCCCACAGTAACACGGATACCGCGCATCATCCCCCTCGGCATCATCGCGGTCATACGAGTAGTCATAAAACAACTCGTCTCCCGGCCGTATCGACTTGATGGCCTCGATGAAGATCCGTTTCTTCTCGATCACCACCTCGCAGTTCGGATCACACGAGTGATTGATGTAGCGCGCATCATTCCCCCCGACCCCCGCGTCGACAAGAATCTTGTCGTTGACCACAAACAAAAACGTATGATGCCGCTTCATATCCGCGTCGTCATACCGCCGATCCCCCTCCTCATGCGAGATCCGCTCGCCAACATACTCGGCGATCCGCGCCCCTTTCCGGATCAACCGGGTGGCAAACCCACCCCGCCCTTGAATCGGTGAACGACGGATCTCGAACGGCTGCTCAGTGGGCACACGCTTGGACAGGCGCTTGGACGGGGCCATTGGACTCGCTGAAAAGGCAGATGTGTGGTGTAGATGCAACGCGACAGCAACGCGACGAACGGACCGCCAGCGCGATCGCGTTTCCCGGCTACAACTTACCCACCCAGACGCGCCGGTACGAGCCCTGCTAGATCGCCGCGGTGTGACACCCATCACATCATCGCCACCAACAGCAGTCGCCGAGCCGCCTCGGCCAGCGACACACCCGGCCGCGACCTTCGCCGCCTGCGGCCTGGCCGTCGCGACCGTGGACCTCGTCTCCAAACACCTGGCGACCTCCTTCCTCGTCCAGCGTGACGTCCCCGTCTGGGGCCACCTGGTCCGCCTCGCGGTCGTCCTCAACGACCAGTCGGCGTTCGGCGTCTCCCTCGGCGCCTACACCTGGCACATCAACTTCGCCCTCACCCTGATCGCCCTCGCCCTCTCCGTGGCGCTCTGCCAGGCGCTCACCCGGATCGACGTATGGGCGCCGATCGTGCTCGGCTTGATCGCCGGCGCTGCCGTGGGCAACCTGCTCAGCCTGCTCTTCTCGCCGCACGGCGTCGTCGACTTTGTGGCCGTGAGCCGCGGCGACGGCCGCGAGCTCGTGTTCAACCTCGCCGACGTCGCGGCCGTGCTCGGCCTCCTTCTCATCCTGCGGACCGGCGCGCGCGTCATCCGCGCCATTCGCACCGGCGACTCCGGCGTTATCCTACGCAGGTGACTGTCTGGCCTGACACACTCTGGCTGGTGCGACACGGCGAGAGCGCCGGCAACATCGCCCGTGAAGCGGCCTTATCGGCGGGATTGCACGAGATCGACGTGCCCGTGCGCGACGTGGACGTGCCCCTCTCGGCCCTCGGCGAACGCCAAGCGGCGGCCCTCGGTCGTTGGTTCGCTTCCATGCCCGCGCCCGAGCGCCCAACGGTGATCCTCACCTCGCCCTACGTGCGCGCCGCCCGCACGGCAGAGATCGTCCGCGCGACCGCCGGCCTCGACAGCGACACCGTGCCGACCGTCATCGACGAGCGGCTGCGCGAGAAGGAGTTCGGCATCCTCGACCGGCTGACCCGCGCCGGCATCGATGCCCGCCACCCCGACCAAGCCGAGATGCGCCGCCTCCTCGGCAAGTTCTACCACCGCCCGCCGGGCGGCGAGAGCTGGTGCGACGTCATTCTGCGCCTCCGCACGGTCGTCGAGATGATGACCCGCGAGTACGGCCGGGAGCGCGTCCTTATCGTCTGCCACTCCGTGGTCGTGATGTGCTTCCGATACATCCTCGAGCACATGACTGAAGCAGAGATCCTCGAGATCGACCGCGCGACCGACGTCGCCAACTGCTCGGTGACCACGTACCACTGCGCCGCGCCAGGACGGGATGGGACGACACGCCACGGGCGCCTCGCGCTCGAAACCTTCAACTTTGTCGCGCCGCTCGAAGCCGGCGGCGCGCCAGTGACGGCCGAGCCGGACACGAACGCCGCCATCCGGTGACGACGCCGCACGAACACCACCTGACCGTCACCCGCACGGCGCGCTACTACACGCTCGGCGTCCCCCAACGGTCGGTCTGGATCGTCGCCCACGGCTACGGCGAGCTCGCCGCGGACTTCGCCGCCCGCTTCGCCCCGGTCGATGACGGCACGCGCCTCATCGTCGCCCCCGAGGCGCTGTCCCGGTTCTATCACGCCGCGCCCTCGGCGTCATCGGTGCCGCCCTCGGCCGGCACCGTCGGCGCCAGCTGGATGACGCGCGAAGATCGCCAGAGCGAGATCGCCGACCAGATCGGGTACCTCGACGCCGTCCACGAGGCCATCTTCGCGCGCGTGCCCCGCGACTCGGTGCGACTCACGGTGCTCGGCTTCTCCCAGGGCGTGGCCACGGTGTGCCGATGGCTGACCCGATCGCGCACCCGGGTCGACCGCCTCGTCTGCTGGGCCGGGGTCATTCCCGATGACTCGTTGGCCGTCCTCAAGACCCTGCCCCTGACCGTCGTGTCCGGGTCGCGCGATATCTTCGCGCCACCCGAGCGCGTGGCCCAGGCGGAAGCCCAACTCGCCGGCGCCAACGTCCCGTATCGGCGGCTCGGCTTCGCTGGCGGCCACCGGCTGGATGACGACGTGCTGCGCGCACTGGCCGCCGAGGAAACACCCGAGCAACGCGTGGGGATCTAGACCGCGCGACCGTGACGTCGGATCGTCTGGGCACGTCTTTCAGATAGCCATGTTCTGCGCCCAGTGCGGCACCTCCGTCTCCGCGGATTCCCGATTCTGCGTCGTTTGCGGACGCCAGGTGTCCGGCGATCCCGCGGCGACGACAATCGCCGCCGAGAACGGCGACGCGCACCTGCTGGCGGTCCGCCGTGCCGTGGCCGCCGAGTACGAGGTCGAGCGCGAGCTTGGTCGCGGGGGCATGGCGATCGTGTACAAGGCCCGCGAGGTCGAGCTGGACCGGCCCGTCGCGCTCAAAGTGCTCCCACCCGAGCTCGCACCTGTCGGCGGCGTGTCCGAACGGTTCAAACGCGAGGCCCGCCTCGCCGCCTCGCTCGACCACCCCAACGTCATCCCTGTCTATCGCGTCGGCCAGGCCGGCGGTGTGCTCTACATGGCCATGAAGTTCATCGATGGCCAGCCGCTCGATGCGCTGATCCAGTCCCAGCGCGCGCTCCCGCTTCCCGTTGTGCTCCTGGTCCTGCGATCGGCCGCGCACGCCCTCGCCTTCGCCCACGAACACGGGATCGTGCACCGCGACATCAAGGGCGCCAACATCCTGGTCGATCGCGACGGGCGCGTCGTGGTGTCGGACTTTGGCATCGCCCGCGCGGTCGAGTCCTCGTCGCTGACGGCGACGGGCGCGATGGTCGGCACGCCGCACTTCATGAGCCCTGAGCAGTGCGCCGGCAAACCCGTGGGCCCGCAGTCGGACCAGTACTCACTCGGCATCGTCGCGTATCAGATGCTCACCGGGACGGTCCCGTTTGACGGGGATTCGATCCCGGAGATCCTGCAGCAGCATTGGTGGACACAGGCGCCCGATGCCTCGCAGGCGCGGCCCGACTGCCCGGCCGCGCTCACGGCTGCAGTCCAGCGCATGCTGGCCAAGGCCCCCGAGGGGCGGTTCGCCACGACGGCCGAGTTGGCGGCGACGCTCGATGCCATGCACCTGCCTGACGACACGGCGGGGACTGGCGAGCGCCAGTTGCGCGCAATGGTCCGCGCCCTCTCGCCCGGCGAACCTGTCGTCCGACGCCCTCGCACGACGCCGGGCGTCAAGACCACGACCGGCGCGCCCGCACCGACGCCTGCGGCACCGACCCCTACCGCACCGCCAGAAACGACCCGCCGCCTCGACACGCCCGCCGTGAGCACGGCCGCGTCACGTTCCCCACGCCCGGTCATCGCCCGCCCCCGCCGGAAGCGGCCCGGCCGCTGGCGCTACGTGGCGGCGATCGTCGCGCTCGTCACCATCCTTGGCACCGCCGGTGGCGCCGTCGCCCAGCGCCGGTCCATCGCCGCCGTCCCGACACCCAGGACCGCGACCGACATGCTCCGCATCGGCCACCACGCCTACCGCCGCGGTGACTACGAGCTCGCCCGTCGCTTCTTTGTCCGCGCCCTGACGCTGGACCCGGCCAACCCGACCACCCAGGCGGACCTCGGCTGCGCCCTCCAGAAACTGGGCCGCCGCGCAGACGCGCTCCCCCACTTCCGCGCCGCCGGCGAGTCCGCACCGGGCGAATGCGCCGTCCTCGCCGCCGACGCTGTGGCTGACACCAACTGGCTCCCCGGTCCGACCCGCTAGCCCGCTCAGCGCGGCAGCGTCACGACAAACGTGCTCCCGTGCCCGACCGCGCTTTCGACGGCGATATCGCCCCCCATCATCTGGGCGAGTCGCCGCGACACACTGAGCCCGAGCCCTGTCCCCCCGGCCCGCCGCGTCGGCTGCTGCTCCACCTGCCAGAACGGATCGAAGATCCGCTCGAGGTGCTCGGCCGGAATCCCGATCCCGGAGTCCCGCACCGTGAACTGCATGCGCCCATCCCCGGCGCCGACATCGAGCGTCACTCGCCCGCCCGGCTCGGTGAACTTGACGGCGTTGGACAGCAGGTTCACGAGGATCTGCCGCACTTTGCGTGGATCCGTGCGCGCCGAGAGCGAGGACGGCGGCGACGTCACGCCGAGGACCACGCCTTTGTCGTCGGCCAGCGGCGCCACGAGGCCGACCGCTTCGTCCACGACCGCCGAGACCGGCACGGTCTCGTTCAGCACTTGTTCGCGCCCGGCCTCGGCGCGTGAGAACGTGAGGATCTCGTCGATGAGCTGCAGCAGATGCCGCGCGCTCGCCTTGATCCGGCTCAGCTGCTGCCGCTGGGCCTCGGTGACGGGTCCCGTGATGCCGTCGGCCAGGAGCTCCTCGTAGCCGATGATGGCGGAGAGCGGCGTTCGGAGCTCGTGCGACATGACCGCCAGGAAATTTCCCTTGGCCTGATTGGCCCCCTCGGCTTCCTGCCGGGCCACCTGCTCGCGGTCGAGCAACCGCGCCCGCTGCAGATCGGCCGCGTGCACCACGCGCGCGCTGCGTGTCACGACCCACACGAACACGATCGTCGTCGCCACGATGAACAGCGACGCCCCGCCCCGCGCGCCGTAGATCCCCACGCGCTCCCCGGTCAGCCAGAGCTTGCCCAGGACCATCGGGACGATCACCGCCGCCGGCAGGAGGCGTCTGGCCAGCACGCCGCCGCCCGCGCTGTCGAGGAGGATCGCCGCCATCCCATCGGAGCGGCGGGCGAACAGCATGCCGAGGCAGAGCGCGATGCAGCCGAGCGCCGTGGAGAACGCCATGCCGTTGGCCGGCGAGAGGCCGTAGAGGGATTCCTCGCCGTTCACGTAACCGACGGCCGCCAGAAATGCGATGAGGAGCGCGACCACGGTGGAGAAGCCGCTGATCGACCGCAGGGCCCGGCTCCCGGAGTGGAGCCACATGAGGGCCACGCCGACGAGCGTGAACGCCGCCGCGGTATTGAGGCCAAGCGGTCCCGCGACCGACCCATGCTCCAGGACGCGCTCGCCAAAGAGCAGATTATCGATGCCGAGGCTATACCCGCTCAGGCGTTCCACGAGGAACAGGATCCCCCAGACGCTCAAGGCCGCGCCCAGGAGCTGCGACAGGATCAGCGACCACCGGGGGACCGCGGTGTGCCGGGCAAGCCAGAGGGCGACCGCGGCGACGAGCATGCCCGCGGCCGAGTCCGGCGTCATGATGAACGTCCCGATCGCCGGGCGCAGTGGCATCGGCTCGAGCCACGCCCACCACAGGAGATCGACGCCGCAGACCACCGTCACAACGACGGCGGCCAGCGTGCTGAGTCGCTGGAGGACGAAGATACCCCAGCTCTGACTGGGGGCGCTCATTTGGCGGAGCGGCGGTGCCCGATGAACCTGTACATGTGAGTATCAACGACTAGAGCGGCGACCGCCGGAACGCAAGTCAACGCGATCCCTGTAGTTTTGCGACCGTGCCCACCACATCGTGGCAGCACCGTGGCCCGATCTTGATCGCCCTCGTGGGCGTGCTGGTCGGAACTGTGCTGCGGATCGCATTGGCGACCTATCGCCCGGCCTTGTTTCTCGACGAGGCCATGCTGGCCCTCAACGTACTGACGCGCCCGGTGTCAGCGATCGGCCGGCCGCTGGCCTTCGAGCAGACCGCGCCGGTGCTCTTTCTCCTCCTCGCCAAGGTCGCGACCGGGCTCGCGGTGCCCGTCGATGTCGCGCTCAGGGCCACGGCCGTCGCGGCGGGGATCGCGACCGTGCCTCTCTTGTGGCTCGCCGCGACCAGCCTCCGGATGTCGCCCGCCGCGGCGGCCGCCGTCACGGTTGCCGCGGCCCTCAGTCCGATGCTGGTCAGCTTCTCGGAGATGTTCAAGCCGTACGCGATGGACGCCGCCGTCGCGGCCCTCTTGATCGCCCTGACCGCGTGGCTCGCCGAGCGACCGGCCGACCGCGCGCGCTGGCTCGCCTGCGGCATTGGGGCGGCGGTCGCGCCGTTTGCGTCGACACCATCGGTGTTCGTGCTCGTCGGCGTTGCGGGCGCGCTGGTTTTGAAGGGCGACTATCCGCGCCGCGTGGCCATCGTGATCCTCGCCATCGCATCGGCGTCCGTCGCGAACTACCTGCTCTTTCAGCGCGTGCCGGCCACGAATGGATTCCTCCAGCACTACTGGAGTCCGGCGTTCCTCTGGCCGCTCAACGGGGCGGCCGCCGATCGCGTGCGATCGACGACGGGACTCGTACTGGAATGGACACTGTTTGGCGGCCCACAGCTGCCGTTCGCGGTGTATGGGCTCATGGCCATCGCGGCCGTCATCGGCCTCGTCGATCGCGCGCGGCATCTCGGCGTCTGGTCCGCCTGGCTCCTCGGCGCCCCGCCGGCCGCGGCGCTCATCGCCGCCACGGCGCGTCTCTACCCGCTGTCGCCACGCACGCTCGTGTTTGCGGTACCCATATTGATTCTGCTCGCCGTGGATGGTCTCTGGACGGTGGCGCGCCGGGTGCCGCCGGCCGTGGTTGCGCTGGGCGCGGCGGCGCTCCTCGTGTGCCCCGTGAGCAACGCCGTCTCGGAGCTACGCAAGCTCGCCACTCCAGATTCCGCGGCGGCCGGGATGGCGACCGTGCGTGCGCGAGCAGGCGCTGGGGACGCGATCTACATCTTTGGCCGCGACGTGGCGAGTTGGACGGTCGCCACCACCAACGATTGGGATAGTAGTTCACCACGCCTCGCGTGGTACATGCACGCGCTCACCCGACTCGGCCCTAACCCCGGCAACGCGCCGAGCCGACATGCCGCCGTCCCCGACTCAGAGGGGATGAACCTCGTGTGGCGGGGCACGGGCGCCGCGGAAGTCGTCGGGGTCCCGACCGGAATGGAACAGATCTTTGGCCGATTCGTGACCCACGAGAGCGACACCGGCTGGGTGTCGCACGAGAGTCGCCGCATTCTGGCCCTGCACCCGGTCACGGCCTGGTTGTTCTTCACGACCTGCGACCTCAGGCCGTGCGACCAGCAGTTGGCTGACACGCTGGTCTCGCATGGCGGCCAACTCATCTACCGCCGCGCCGACGCCGCCGCGGCCGTCTATGGGGTCCGTTTCACAAACTCGAAGACCCGTCCCGACTGAGCGCGTACCTGACCTCCGCCTGCGACGAGTGTATCGCGCAAGCGCTGTTCGCAGTGGTCGTGGCAGTACGTGACGTACACCCACGCCCTGGGTGACGCCACCGCTTGAATCCGCGCCGCCTCGTTCGTCGCCCAGCCAGGGTCCGGCACGCGCTTGCGTGGTCCGGCCAGCACATCCTCCATCCCGGTCGCGATCCCGACCAGCTCCCCGCGATACCGGAGTGCGTCTCCTTCATGGCTCACCGGCGCCGATCGGGCCGGCGCATTTCCGGAATTGGGCCCGAGGGCGGCGCCGAGCGCCATCAATGAGTCCGTTCGTCGCAGATCCGGGTGCGACCAGTCGGTCGTATAGAACGTCCACACCGGCAAGGACCGTGAGAAGACGTAGACCGGTTCTCCTGCCTGCACCTGGCGCCAGACGATCGCTGTCGTCGCCCGCAGGTCTTCCCCGTCGTGCGGGCGGCGAGCGATCGCGTCAGCGACCGGCGGTAGGATGAGTGCGGCAAAGACAACGCCGTGCCAGTCGATGGCACTGGCGCCT
>DATMNB010000285.1:0-20422 GCA_035569435.1 Gemmatimonadaceae bacterium | reverse complement strand
CGATGTAGGCGAGCACGCCCTCGCGCCCTGGCGTCGTCCTGGCGGTCACGTCGCCGCCCAGAAGCCCCAGCGCCGTCAGCGCGTCGTGGGCGATCGTAGCGACCGGCGCGCCGTCGACCTCGAGGCGGCGATTGAGATCGCGCATGCGGCCGACGTCGATGAGTCCACTCAGCTCGGTCAGCGCCGCCACGGCGCGCGGATCATCGCGCTGGAGCGCGGCACTGACCACGGCGGCGGCCTCGTAGGGCGGAAAGAAATGCCGGTCGTCGCTCAAGACCGTCAGATCGTAGCGCGCGATGAGCCCATCGGTCGAGTATCCGTCGATGACATCGACGGCGCCGGCCGCCAGGGCCTGATATTTCACGGCCGGCGCGAGAGCGTGGACGTCGCGGAGATGGAGCCCATAGTGCTGCGCAAGCCCGGGCAACCCGTCGGCGCGCCCGATGAAATCCGCCGTGAACCCCGCACGCAGCCGGCCGCCGACGCGGGCGAGATCGCTCAGCGTCGCGAGGTGCAACGAGTCGGCCGTGGCGCGGCGGACGGCGACCGCGTACGTGTTCTCGAAGCCAAGCGGCGGCAGCCACCGCGTGCCGTCGCGATCGCGGCAGACCGTGAACACGCGGGCAAACACCGCGCGCGGATCCGATTGCGGCGGATCGCCGACGATGACGAGAAGACCCGTGCCGGTGTACTCCGGATAGACGTCGATCGCCCCGGTACGGAGCGCGCCATAGGCGACCGCCGTCGCCCCGAGCCCCACCCGCCGATCGACGCGCAGCCCCCGAGCCTCCAGCAGCTGCGCGAACATCTCGGCTAAGATGTACGACTCGCCAAATGGCTTTGACGCGACGACGACCGGCCGATCGTGCGGACCAACGAGCGCCATCACCAACCAGAGACGTTTCACGTGACGCCCGCCCGCGCCAACAGGGCGGCCACGTACGGCGTGGCCGGCGCAGCGAGCAGGAGTTGGGGCGTCGTCTGCTGCTCGACGCGACCGGCATGCACCACCGCGATCTCGTCAGCGAGGACGATCGCCTCCCGGATGTCGTGCGTGACCAGCACCGCCGTCATCCCCAGCTCAGCGTGCAACTGCAAGAACATGTCGTGCAACTCGGCCCGCGTGATGGCATCGAGCGCCCCGAACGGCTCATCCAGCAGCAGGATGCCAGGCCGCGCGGCCAGCGCCCGCGCAATCGCCACCCGCTGCCGCTGCCCGCCCGACAGCTCACTCGGCCACCGCTCGGCGTACACGGCGGGATCCATGCCGACCAGACGCAGCGCCTCGTCCGCCCGCGCCCCGGATGCATGATCGCCCGCGAGCCACGGCACGAGCCCGACGTTCCGCCGCACGCGCCAGTGCGGCAAGAGTCCGCCGTCCTGGGGCACGTATCCCATCCGGCGCCGCAGCGCCACGGGGTCGACGTCGCGCGTCGGCCGCTCGTCCACGTATACCGTCCCGCTGTCCGGCTCGACCATGCGATTGAGCGATCGGAGCAGCGTGGTCTTTCCGGACCCACTCTCGCCGATCAACGCCAGACACTCGCCGGCAGGCACCGTGATCGAGATGTGATCGAGGGCGACTGCCGTGCCGAATCGTTTCGAGAGATCCTCCGCGCGCAACGACGCGGGGTCGTTCACGAGGGCGCAGTCACCGAGCGCGTATCGTCCGCGGGAGACCGACCACGTCGCGTGTAGCGGTCAAACAAGTCGCTGGTCTGCTCGAGCTCGACGGGATCAATGAACGCCGGCCCCAGTCGCCGACAGCCGTCCGCGGCCAGGTCGCTCAGGTCACACGCCACCGCCGCGATCAGCGGATCCTTGAGCCCCGCGACGCCGGCGCGCACCAGCCGATCGGCATCCGCCTCACCCACCAGGTCAGCGGCGGCACGCGCTGTCACCGGGTCATAGACCAACCCACCAAGCCACGCCAACGGCGCGGCGTACCAGGACGGATCGACCGCATCGGCCGACCGCAGCTCGAACGTCCCGCGCGGCCGCACCTCGGGGAACAACGTCGTGAGATGCGTCTCCCACGCCGCGTCGCCGAGTGCCAGCTCGCCAAACGGCGCATGCGACGGATCGAGAATGGTCCGCGCCCGGAGCGCGAACGCCAGATACTCGGCGGCCGGATCGCCGTCCCCGCCTCTGAATACGCCCGTGCGCGTCGGATCGAGCGTCCGCCACGTGTGCGCGCGATAGCTCTGGTGCCCTGTGTCAGCCCCCGCATACCGTGGCGAGTTGGCAAACGTCGCCACCGCGTACGGCGCCAGCGCATTGAGCAGACGCCACTCCGCCCCCGGGTCGGCGCCCCGGTCGAGGCTCACCTGATAGGCGGCCGTCTGCCGCATCATGCGCGCGCCCGCGGGCCCGATCGTGCGGAAATACGCGTCCATGCCACAGTACCGCGCACCGCCCAACTGCAGCGGCGCATGCTCGGGCGGATTCACCGGATCGAGCCCCACCGTCAGCAGCGTGAACTCGCTCAAGCGCGCGACCACGGCGCGCATTCGTGCCACGACCTCGGAAGCCGACGTCGACGGCGGACTGCTGTACTCGATCTGCCCCCCGGGCTCGAATGACAGCGCCGACCGGTCGGCGAGGACGAACCGCGGCGCCCCCGACGGCGTCATCTCCTCGCACCATTCGCCGCGCCCGGCGGCCCGCAGCATAGCGACCGACGTGGCCACCGGCAGCACGCGCCGCGTGGCGGGATCGATGGGGATCCATTCGATCTCCGCGCCGATGCGACGCGGGGCTCCGATCGGCCGCGGCGCGAACGCCAGCGCCCGCAGCCGGTCGAGCCGCGGATCGCAGTGGCCTGCTACGCGCACGGTCTGGCAACGACGAGCGCGTACCCACCGGCGTCGTCGGTCTCCCACTCCGCAATATCCAGATCCGCGGCGAGGAGCATCCGCGTGAGCCGCGGCCGGTCGTACTTGTTACTGACCTCCGTGCGAATCGACTCGCCCCGCCGTACCGGAATCGTCCCGACGCCGGGGATGCCAACACATTGGTCGGCGTCCGCCACGAGATGCATCTCGATCCGCCCGGCCGCGGCGTTATAAAACGCCCAATGCTCGAATGCATCGGGATCGAATGTCGCACCCAGCTCGTGGTTGAGCACGCGCAGCATGTTCCGGTTGAACTCCGCCGTCACGCCCTGCGCGTCGTTGTACGCGGCCTCGATCACCGCCACGTCCTTCACCAGATCGGCGCCCAGGAGCAGCCGGTCGTCAACGCGCATCCCGCCGCGGACCCGCCGCAACAGTCGCACGGCGGCATCATCGTCAAAATTCCCGATCGTGCTCCCGAGGAACGCCACCAGCGTCGGATGCGGCAGTGAGCGTGGCGCGAACGGCCGCGCCCCGGGCGCGTCGTCACTCAGATCCGCCACCACCGGCTCGACATGCAGCCCCGGATACTCGGCGCGAAGCCGCGTGGCCGTCTCATCGAGAAACGCCGCGCTGACATCGACAGGCACGTAGACCAGCGACTCCGGATGCAGCGCATCGAGCACGATCCGCGTCTTGTCGGCGCTCCCGGCCCCGAGCTCGACCAACGACCGCGGCCCGATCGACCGCGCGAGCGCCGGCGCGACCCGCGTGAGCAACGCCCGCTCGGTCCGCGTCAGATAGTACTCCGGGAGCCGCGTGATCGCCTCGAACAGCAGCGACCCGCGGTGATCGTAGAAGTACTTGGGCGAAATCTCCTTCTGTGCGCGCAGCAATCCCTCGCGCACCTCGGCGAGCATCGCCGGGTCAGCACACTTGACGGCCAGCGATGTATCAGACATCAGCCGCGCACCGAAAGCCGCTGAAAATCTGCCGCCGGATCGGATAGTCCCAGTTCCGGAACGTGGTCCGCGCCACACCGGCCCGCGTCGCCCACGATCCGCCGCGGAGCACCTTGTACTCGCTGCCGAAAAACACCTCGGAGTACTCGGCATACGGGAACGTCTCGTACCCGGGGTACGGCCCAAAATCGCTCGACGTCCACTCCCACACGTCGCCGATCATTCCGTAGCAGCCAAACGGCGACACGTTGCGCGGGTACGTGCCGACCGGCGTCGTGCCAAACGTCAGCTGATCGATGTTGCCGATACGCTCGGTCGGCGCGTCCTCGCCCCATGGATATGCGCGCGGCGCACCCGTCGCCGGATCCCACGTGGCCGCGACCTCCCACTCGGCTTCCGTCGGCAGGCGCTTCCCGGCCCACCGCGCGAAGGCGTCGGCTTCGTAGTACGTGACGTGCGAGACCGGATGCGCCGGATCGACCGGCCCACGCCGATCCATCATCCGCGTCGACCACACGCCCTCCGTGAGCTCCCAATACATCGGCGCATCCACCCTCGACTCGGCGAGCCACGCGCGCCCGGCCTCCGACCAGAGCTCAGGCCGACTGTAACCGCCGTCGGCAATGAACCGCAGATATTGGCCATTGGTGACCGGCGTGATGTCGATCCGATAGGGTGCGAGCGTCACCGCGTGCCGCGGGCGCTCATTATCGTAGGCCGCCGAGCGATCGTGCGTCCCGATCGCGTACGTGCCGCCCGGCACGCGCACCATCGCGCCCCGCACGCCGGCCAGCGCCAACGCCTGATCGCGCGCCACCGGTGGATCGCGTCGCTCGGCTGGGCGATACCCGCGGCCCTGCATCAGTTGCATCGTCTGCAACATCGTTTCGTTGTGCTGGGCCTCGTGTTGGGCGACCATGCGATAGACGTAACCGTCCCGTAACAGGGGTGATCCACTATCGAAGTCGGTCGTGGCGAGGCGCTCGAGCACCTTGGCGCGGACCGCGGCGAGATGCGCAATCACCTCGGCGCGGCCGGGCAGCACCAGTGCGCCGCGCTCGCGGCGCGGGTGCTCAAACGGGTTGTACAATCCCGGCATCTCCACGAACTCGATCGGGCCATCAAGGTTGCGCGTGAGCCAGAGCTCCTCGAATCCCGCGATGTGACCCATGTCCCACACGAGTGGGCTGAGCAACGGATCGTGTTGCGCCCTGAGCTCGTCATCCGAGAGCGGGGCAATGAGCAGCAACGTCCGCGCCCGGGCTTCGCGCAATAGTTCCGCGACAGCGTCGGCCAATGGTGACGCGGCGTGCAGGATCGTGGACGACATCGACGGGCCTCCCTGAGACAACATGCAGGTAATAAAGCCCCTGCGAATGGCAGGAAGCGAGCCATCCCAGCGGGCTCAACATCTTGGGGGCGGACGCGTCGTTTCGATGTCACATAATGCCCGTGGACGGGGCAGGGTTCCCGGGTGACGCTCTGGGGGTGGGATCGGGTTGCGGATCGGCGCTGTCATCGGTGCGCCAATGACGATGTTGGCGAAGACATTTGGATTTTCGACGGCGACACTTTGACCTGCCGCCGCTGCGCCGCGGCCACACTCCGCGGCGAGCACGGCGTCCTCGCCGCCACAGCCACGTACCGCGCCCGCGGCGGGCGCGCGGTGCGGCCGCTGATCGCATACAAGGAGCGCCGCGACGATTGGGAGAGCCTGGAAGCCCCGCTCGTGGATGCCCTCCACGAAAGCCTCGCGGCGCTCATCGAGTCCCACACGTTGCCGGAGGGAACGCTTGTCGCACCCGTGCCCTCGTACCGCGGCGGCCGACCACACGCGCGCACGCTGACTGCGCTGGCCGCGCAGTCCATCCCCTCGCTCACGCCGCGGCTCGATCTGCTGCGCAAGCTGCGGGACATTCACCAGACCGGCATGGGACGGCGAGCTCGCCACGAGCAGAGCCAGGGCGCCTATGGCGTACGATGGGGTGCACGCGTGCGTGGACGCGCGGTGATCATTGCCGATGATGTAGTCACGACCGGCGCCACGCTCAATGCCTGCGCCAACGCGTTGACCGCGGCTGGCGCGACGGCGGTATACGGCGCGACCATTCTCCGCGCGGTCTCTCCACCACCCGTACGACCGGTGACCATGGGCAGCGGCCAAATGGCCGTGCGTTTCACAGAGCCCGACCGCCACGGCCTGATTCCATGCAAGGGAGATGGGATGGTGTGGCTGCGATTCGGCTGCGGGCCCATGTGTCCCTATGTGCTCACCGCGGGTCCACTGCGGACGCCAACGCCACACATCGATGTGAACACATCCTGGCTCTGCACCTGCGGCGCACGCCACGACATCCACCTCGCCCGCCTCGGCGCGACCTTACGTGTAACAGTTCCCCCACGTCTCCCGGCGGAATTGCTGGTGGCCGTGCAATTTCCCCACCCATGATCACCGCACTCCTCGCATTCCTCGCCAGATGGGGCGCCGTCGGCCACCTGCTCATCGGCGGCGCCGCCGCCACGGCCGTCCCAGCTGACATGCCGCAGTTCTTCCGCGCGTCCACCGACCAACTGGCGTACCTCGACCCCGAGCCGGACCGCTGGCGCAACCACGCCGACACGGCAATGGACGGCGCCTTCTCCGCCGACCATTACATCGACGTGGAACGCATCCCCCCGGGCGCCCTCGCCGCGCACAACCGGTTCGACTACCTCGACTCCCTCCGCCAGTCCGGCGTGAACGCCGCCCAGGGCGGCCTCCTCCCCTTCACGATCGAAGAGCTGACCGAGCGCCTCCGCCAGGAATTCCGCCTCTGGCGCGCCGCCACCGACCCCCACACCCGCACCTGGATCGAAGCCCGCATCGTCAACGACGCCGGCATCCTCGGCCATTACGTCGCCGACGGCTCCAATCCCCATCACACCACGATCCACTACGACGGCTGGGTCGGCGACAACCCACACGGCTACACGACAGCCAAAGGATTCCACGCCCGGTTCGAGACGATCTACGTCCAGTCCCACTTCAAGCCCGGCGACATCGTCGTCACCGCGCCGCCGCGCGTCATCACCGCGCTCCGCCCGGCGATTCTGGAGTATCTCAAAGAATCGAACCGCAAGGTCACGCAGCTCTACGACCTCGACAAACGCGCCCCGTTCGACTCGACCACGACCGACGCTGACGACCGCCGCTTCGCCGCCGAGCGACTCACGGCCGGCGCGACGATGCTGCGCGATTTATGGTGGACAGCGTGGGTGACGAGCACGAACAACTAGCG
This sequence comes from Gemmatimonadaceae bacterium, assembly GCA_035569435.1. Lineage (GTDB taxonomy): Bacteria > Gemmatimonadota > Gemmatimonadetes > Gemmatimonadales > Gemmatimonadaceae > DASRDS01. The sequence goes on along the minus strand of DATMNB010000285.1, from coordinate 13,348 downwards.
AACAACTAGGGACAGACCACAGCCCCATTCTGCATATGGACGGTCCCGATGACCGAGTCCGCGCCAACGCCGACGTAGCAGTGCACATACGGCGGCGATGACGTCTCAGCGGTCGCACTCCACCCCGTCCCCGCCTCGAGCCCCGTCCCACCGACGGTGACCTGCACCCCCGACGGCGCCGTGAACTCCAGCGCCGTCAAATCCGCGCTGTACCGCCGGTGCGAGCCAAAGTACCGCTGCTCGGCCTCCCGCAGCTGCTCCAACGTCGCCCGCGCATCATAGGTCGCCCGCCGCGTCGGATTCGTCGCGAACCGCGGATAGGCAATCGCCGCCAGAATTGCGAGAATCACCACCACCATCAGCACCTCGATGATGGTCACGCCCTCGCGACCCGGACGCATGGGCAGGATCGCCTCTACGGCGCCGCAACCACTGCCGGCACCGGCGCCGACGCCGGAAGCCGCACCGCAAACACCGTCTCCCCCGGCATCTGATGCAGCTCGATGTTCCCCCCATGCCGCGACACGATCCGCCGCGCAATATCGAGCCCGAGCCCGGCCCCCTGCCCGACGTCCTTCGTTGTGAAGAACGGCTCCCAGATCCGATCCCGGATATCCACCGGAACCCCCGGCCCGTTGTCGCACACCTCGGCCAACACCGCCCCGGGCTGCCGGCACGCCCGCACCGTGATCGACCCGCCCGTCGGCACCGCGTCCAGCGCGTTGGAGAGCAGCGCCGCCCACAACCGGTTGATCTCGCTCACATGGACCAACACCAACGGGAGATCCGGCGCATACTCGCGATGCACCGTCACGCGCTTCTGCGTGAACCGCTCGCCAAACAACGCGAGCACGGTGTCGATCGCCGTCGCCACGCTGATCTCCTCGCGATCGCTCGGCCGGTCCATCTGCGTGTACGATTTGATCGCCGCCAGGAGATCCGCGATCCGCGCCGTCGCCTGCGAGACCTCCTGCACGAGCGCATCCGCCGCTACATGCGCCGCCAGCCACGACAACGCCGCCCGACACGCCTCGGGCGCCAGCGTGGTCGTGGCGGTCGCGAGCTCGTCGACGGTGATCCCCACCGCGGCAAACGACCCCGCATTGAACCACGGCTCGTACGCCCCGCACGCCGTCAGCCACTCGGCGAGCGCCTCTTCCCGCGCGCTCCGCTCGAGCGGGTCCCCGCCGGGCGCCGGCCGCTCGGCCGCCATCTGCCGCACTGCATTGAGCGCGCGAAAATCCTTCGCCGTCCCACCCGACTCGACGAGCTCCGGGATCGACTTGCGCATGATCTTGAGACGGCGCTTGAGCTCGGACGCCGACCGCTGCGCTGCCGCCACCGGGTTGTTCAACTCGTGCGCCAACCCCGCGCTCATCTTGCCGAGCGCCAGGAACCGCTCGTACTCCTGCTCGCGCCGCGTGAACTCGCGCACGCGATCCGTGAGCAGCGCCACCATGCGCGGCTCGAGCACCGGGATCTTGCGTAACAACGCATCGAACAGCGCCGACGGGAACCGCGCCACCCGCGAGGCAACGAGCGCCCGTCCCGTCCCGGGGATCGTCGTCATCCGGGAGAAGGGAATCAGCCCGCTGACGTCGCCGGCGTAAAACGTGTACGCCATCGCGTCGGACGGCGCATTGTCGCGCTTGATCTGCCAGGCGCCCTCGAGCCCGATATACATCCACTCGGCCTTGTCGCCGGCATGGATGAACACATCCCCGGCCTCGAGGACAATCTCCTCGCACCGCTCGGCGATCCAGGTCAGATCGTCGTCGGACAGGTCGCGGAAAATCTCGACGCGGCGCAGTTCTTCGATGTCGATCACACGTTCACTTCGATTTCGTCGATGTAGCACCACCCCCACGATTCGCCGGGCTCGGCGGACCGCATGATGGGATGCTGCGTGCCCCGGAAGTGCTTGGTCGCGTGCTTGTTCTTGGATGAATCGCAGCACCCCACGTGACCGCAGCTCCGACACATCCGGAGATGGACCCACGTGTCACCCATCTTGAGGCACTCCTCACATCCGGTGGTCTTGGGCTGGACATTCCGGATCTGATCGACGTGCGTGCACAGCGTCGTCGCCATATCAGCAGCTCCTGAACGCCGGCGGTCCGTCGGCGGTCGCGAAGGGCAGCCGGATGGAAAACCGCGTCTCGCCCGGCCGCGAGACGACCGCCACCGACCCACGATGGTGCGCCACGATCCGCTGCACGATGTCGAGCCCCAACCCCGTCCCCTTGCCCACATCCTTGGTCGTGAAGAACGGATCGAAGATGCGCGGCGCAACCTCGGCCGGAATCCCCGCCCCGTCATCGACCACGTCGATCCGCGCGCACCCGCCGTCGCGCGACGTCTCGATCCGCAGCTTGGTGCCGCCGGCATCGATCGCGTTGTCGATCAGGTTTGTCCACACCTGGTGCAGCTCGCCGCCGTACGTCGCGATCGGCGGCAGCGTGCGATCGAAGGACCGCACGAGGTCGACCTTGGCCGCCCGCAGCTTGTGCCCAAACATCGTCAGGGTGTTCTCGAGTGCCGTGTGGACGTCGTCCGTCCGCGGCGTGAGGTGATCGGCGTGCGAATAGGCCTTGACTGCTTTGACCAACTCGGAGATACGTGTCATGCTCTGACGGACTTCACCCATCAGCTGCGTCGCGTTGGCCAGCTTCTCGACCCACTGCACGACGGCTGCAAGCTCGGGGCCGGCGACTGGCGTATCGCCGAGCAACTCCTGGACGCGCTCCTCGGTCAGCCCGGCGCTCACAAGCGGGGCCGTCAACTCCCAGCTGTCGGCCACCCCGTGCGCATCGAGCCACGTGCACAATGCCTCTTCGCGGTCGCTCCGCACGATGGGATCGAGATCCTGGGGCCGCTCCAAGTGGAGCCCGCCAAGCGACGCCAACAGCTTGAGCCCGGCCGGGCTCCACGTCGTCTCGCTCATCATGCGCGCCAACGGCTGGATGCTGTCCAACACCTCGATCGCGTGCTCCGCCGCCCGGCTGGCGGCCGCCGCCGGGTTGTTCAACTCGTGCGCCAGCCCGGCCGAAATCGTGCCCAACCCCGCCATGCGCTCCCGCTGCTGCAACATCCGTTGATACTTGCGCAGCCGGTCGCCGATCGTGCGCAGCACGGTTTCGGCGACCGAGGCACAGGTCCGCACCACATCGAGGAACACCTGCCCCGGGATCCGCAGCAGTCGCGCGGGCGTGTTCGCGCGCACGATGCCGCCCGTGGCCGTACGGCTGATGAGCGGGATCTCGCCGAGGACGTCGCCGGTATGTGCGAGATCGAGCGGCAGCTCGGCGCCCTCGATGCGCTTGTAAAACGTCAGCTCGCCCTCGAGCACGACCCACACCACACCCGGCATGTCCTGGTCGTCGAAGAGCATCTCGCCTGGGCTCAACCGCTGTTCGGTACTCCCGGTAATGACTTTATCAAGGTCAGCCGTCGGGCAGGCCCCAAACAGCTCCGTCTTGCGGAGGGACGTGAGCAGCGATGGATCGGTTGCGGTCGCCATCAAGCGTTCGCCAGATACTGGTGCGTGAACTGCACGGCGATCGACCCTTCCCCTACAGCCGACGCGACGCGCTTGATCGATTGGTAGCGCACATCGCCGGCACAGAAGATTCCAGGCACACTTGCCTCCAACAAATACGGATCACGGTCGAGCGGCCAGCGCGGAGGGCGTTTGCCGTCGCGCAGCAGGTCCGGACCGGTGAGAATGAAGCCGTGCTGATCGCGCTGGATCACATCGTCCAGCCAATCGGTGCGTGGCACGGCGCCAATGAACACAAACAATGACGTCGCCTGCCGCTCCTGCTGCGAGCCATCCGCGCAGCGGATGGTGATGCAGTCCAGCCGGTCGGTCCCGCCGACGCCAGTCACGCAGGTGCACGTCTCGACGCGAATGTTCGGCGTCGCCGCGATCTGGTCGATCAGGTACTGCGACATCGTCGCCGTCAGGCTCGGCCCGCGGACGAGCATCGTCACCCGGCTCGCGTACTGGGACAGTTGCACCGCGGCTTGGCCCGCCGAGTTGCCGGCGCCGACCACGAACACATGCTCGTCTTCACCGCACGACGACGCCTCGGCCGCCGAGGCGCCGTAATAGATACCGGCCCCGGTCAGGGCCTCGGCGCCAGGCACATCGAGGTACCGGTATGACACGCCGGTCGCCACGAGCAACGCCTTGGTCGAGATCTCGCTGCCGTCCCCCAACGTCAGGATCCGGTACGGACCCTCGACGCGCACGCGTTTCACTTCCTGCGGCGTCAGCATCTCGGCGCCAAACCGACGTACCTGCGCCACGCCGCGGCGCGCCAGGTCGGCGCCGGAGAGCCCTGACGGGAACCCGAGATAGTTCTCGATCCGTGAGCTCGTCCCCGCCTGACCGCCCGGAGCCTCGCGCTCGATCATGATCGTCTTGAGCCCTTCCGATGCGCCGTACACCGCCGCCGCCAACCCCGCCGGGCCGGCGCCAACGACCGCCAGATCATAGAACGGCTTCTCGGCGTGCGTCTTGAGCCCGACACGCGCCGCGACCGCGTTGGGATCCGGATCGGCGAGCTGCGCGCCATCGGGGAAGACCACGAGGGGTAGCCGCGGACGCTCGCCGCCGGCCGCCTGGGTCGCGCGCTCCAAGATCCCCGTGCCCTCGCTGCCCGGCGCGTCGAGATCGATCCACTGGAACGGAATCAGGTTGCGCCCCAGAAAGTCGCGCAACGCGTGCGACTGCGGCGACCACCGGTGCCCGATGACGCGCGGGCCGTCAAACGCCGGGCGGTACGTCGACCGCCAGTCCTCGAGCAGGTCGCTCAGGAACGGATAGAGATGCTCCTCGGGCGGATCCCACGGCTTGGTGAGATAGTAGTCGATGCGCACGCTGTTGATCGCGCGGATCGCCGCGTCCGTGTCCGCGTACGCCGTGAGCAGCACCCGCTTGGCGCGCGGGTAGAGCTTGAGGGCGTGCTCCAGGAACTCGACGCCCGTCATCACAGGCATGCGCTGATCCACCAGGAGCAACGCGACCGGATCGTCCCGGTCCTTGAGCTTCCCTAACGCATCGAGCGCCGCGGGGCCCGACTCAGCGCGCAACACGCGGTAGTCGGCCCCGTATTTCCGTCGGAGGTCGCGCTCAACCGCCCGCGAGACCTCAGGGTCATCGTCGACGGTGAAAAGAATCGGTTTCTGCACCATCCAAATCTAGCTCTTACACCGCGTCTGATAGGCTGGTGAAGTTGAAGTCGTGTGCCTTGATCGTCGGCATGACGCAATCCCCGCCGATTTCGGTGCCTGCCAGCCGCACCGCCGGCCCCAGCGCTTCCGTGTTGTTGAGTAGAAATAAAGGCGATTCATTGAACCGAAAGTTCCGCACCGAGTGCGTGACCTTGCCGTGTTCGATCAAGAACGTCCCGTCGCGCGTGAGCCCCGTAAACAGAAGAGTGCGTGGGTCGACCTGGCGAAGGTACCAGAGACGGGTCACGAGGATGCCCCGGTCGGTGCTCTGGATCATCTCGTCGGTCGACATCGTCCCGCCCGCCAACTTGATCGCCGCGCCGCCAAACCCAAAGCGCCCACCGCCAAATGGGTTGCCCACAAATGGCTTGCCCTGTTTCTTGGCCCAGAACCGCGTGTAGGCCAGCTGTTGCAGGACACCCTTCTCGATCCACACCTGGCGCGACAGTGGATATCCGTCGCCATCAAACGGCGAGGACAGGAGCGTCGGGTCGAGCGGATCGGAGAACAGCGTCACCGCCGGCGCGGCGATGGCCTCCCCGATCTTGTTGCCGCCGCCCGTCTTGGCAAACGGGCTCCGGCCCTCATCGGCCAACCGTGCGTTCAGCCCGAACGCCAGCAATTGGACGAGGTCGCCAACCGCTTGGGGCTCGAGGATGACCGTGTAGCGGCCCGGCTCGACAGCGACCGGACTGCGAGCGAGCTGTGCCTTGTGGACCGCGCGGTCCGCGACCGAGGCAAAGTCGATCGCCGACCAGTCCTTGTTGTCCGCCGCCGCCCAGCCCGAGCCCGTGCCGTCCACGGTGCGCACCGTGAGCGTGTAGTTGGCCGACGTCGACCGGTGGAACGCCGAGAGCCCGGCCTTGTTGCACGTGAGCACCGCCTGTGCGCCGGTCACGATGAACCCGGCCGCCGTGATATCGGTCGCTTTCCGCGCCGGTTGGAGCGCGGTGAGCGCCGCCTTGGCGCGATCGCCGGCGGTGAGCGTCGCGGTCGACTCGAACCACGCGGGCACGGGCGTGTACTGCTGGGCGCCGAGTGGAGGCATCGCCTCCGGATCGTCGGGCGAGAGCTTGGCGAGCGATTCGGCGCGGGCGACCATCTGCCGGAGCCCATCGTCGGAGAGGTCGTTGCCGGTGACCGTGGCGTGCTTGGGACCAAACGCGGCCTCGACCACAACCGACGTGTCGCTGATGTCGCCCGAGGTCGACAGTTGGTTGGCGGCGAACCGCGTGTTGCCGGTCGCGCTGCTCGTCACCACCACGGTGACGTTGTCGGCGACCGATGCCTTGATCGCCCGGTCGACGATCGACTGCATGTCATCGCGCGCCATGACACTGAAGCCGTCAGCGGCCATCAGCCCTTCCTCCCGGTGTTGATCACGTTGACCTGCGCGAATTTGGTGGGGACCGACCCGTGACTCACGGCGTTCGACTGCGGCGGTTGGCCTTTGCCATCGTTGAACGCGCCAAACATCTCGTAGCTCTTCTTGCCGCCGATCATCTGCATCGAGTTCCAGAAGTCGGGCGTCCGGATCTGATACGCGACGTCCTTTAGCATCCCGACGATCTTCCCGCCCCGGATCTCGTAGAACAGCTGCCCGCCAAACTGCGCGTTGTAGCGCTGCTGGTCGATCGAAAACGACCCGTCGCCCATGATGGCGATCCCGCGGTCCGTGGCCGCAATGAGATCGTCCCATCCGATGTCCTTCTCGCCCGGCAACAGCGACACGTTGGGCATCCGCTGGAACTGCACGTTGGCCCACCCGTCGGCGTACGAGCACCCGTGCGACCGCGTGGGCCGCCCCGTCTTGTCGTACCACCACTTGAGCCAGTTCGCCTGCTCGCGCGTCGTCTGATAGTCGTCTAACACGCCGTGCTTGATGATGAGGAACGTGTCGGGCTTCACGCCCTCATCGTCGTAGCCGATCGTCGACATCCCGCCTTCCTGCGACCGGTCGCCCTGGATGTTCATGAACTCGGGCCCATACTTGAGCGCTCCGAGCATCTTCTCCGGCGGCGCCACAAAGCTCGTCCCGGCGAAATTCGCCTCGTACCCGCGCGCCCGGTCCAACTCCGTCGGGTGCGCGATCGACTCATGGATCGTGAGCCACAGGTGCGATGGGTGCAACACGAGATCATACCGCCCGACCTCGACCGGCTTGGCCTTGAGCTTCTCCGCCGCCTGCTCGGCCCACTGCCCGGCGTGGCCGACGACATCCTGCGCGACAATGTATTCCCACCCGCGCGCCATCGGCGCGGCGATGTTGGATCGGTTCTGAAAGTCGGAGTGATCCGCCGAGACCGCCGTCACCTGCATGGTCGGGTAGCTCCGCACGACGGTCTGCTGGATGAACGACCCTTCCGTGGAGGCGAAGTGCCGTTCTTCCTTCACGAACAGGAGGCCGCTCGTCACGAACTGCACGGTCGGCACCTTGAGCGCTTCGGCGTTGGCGCGGAGCAGGAGGTCGACTTTCTGCTCGATGGGGACCGTGAAGGGGTCCGTGGTGAACGGGCCATTCCAGGTCACGTCCGCGTACGCCGCGGTCGGCGTCAGCTGGACGGCGTCGGCGCGCGCCACGCGGTTGGCTTTGGCGATACTGACCGCGCGCGCGGCCGCGGCGGCGACGCCGTCGGGCGTCAGCACGCGGGTCGCGGCGAACCCCCACGTGCCGTCGACGAGCACGCGAACCCCGCAGCCGATCGTGTCCGCGTCGACAACGTTGAGCACCTGGTGCTCGCGCGTGAACACGGCGTTCTGCGATTTGCGCTGCACGCGGACATCGGCGTAGCTGGCCCCGGCCATCTTGGCCGCGTTGAGCGCCGCCATGAGGAGGGCGCGGATGGCCGCCGGGTCACCGGCGAGCTCGAGCCCCGCCGCCTGCAGGACCCGCATGCGCGGGTCCTGGACGGCCACCCAGGCCGCCAGCGTGGCGCTTTGCTTGAGAAAGTCCCGGCGATCGGTCATCGAGGTCGCGCCCTCTCCGGTTAAGGTTCGGTATGGCTACGATCGAACAGTTTGGAGCGCTGGACATTCGCGTCGGCACCGTGGTCGAGGCGACGCCTTTTCCCGAGGCGCGGAAGCCCTCCATCAAGCTCCGCATCGACTTTGGACCCGAGTTGGGCGTCCGCCGGTCGAGCGCCCAGCTCACGGTTCACTATACTCCGTCCGACCTAATGGGGCGACAAGTGGTGGCAGTTGTCAACTTTCCGCCACGTCGGATCGCTGGGTACGACAGCGAAGTGCTGGTCCTGGGCGCCATGCCAAGCGCCCGTGAGGTCATACTGCTCCTGCCCGACCGGGCGGTGGCGAACGGGACGGCTATCGGGTAAGGCCTCGGCCACTCCTAGGCAGCGTGAATGCGTGATCCTGGTGGCCGAGGTGGAAATGGAGGATCAGGGTCGACGGTAATGCCTGCGCGGGCGGGTGCGCGCGGCGTGCCGCCACGCGCGGCGGACGGACGGCGCGCGACGGGGCGGGGGACGACTGCGTGAGATCGAACAGCATCGCCTTGTCGGCGCCAAAAGCCAGTAGCGATGTCGTGTCGGCGAGCTGCACGAATTGCCAGATCGGCTCTGGTGTGTCGACGACGTCGAGGGGCACGCCGACCAACCCAGACCCAGCATTGAGTTGCGTCGGCTCTTGAAACCGCATGTAGTAGGGATCCGGGGTCGCCACGAACAGTTGCGTGACCGACGCGGACATGACGCTGGGCGGTTTCACAGAAACGGTCGGGAAGGGCGCCCACCCGAGGAAATTCAGCGACGCGTCGAACACCTGATTGCTGAAGGCATAGTAGGATCCGTCGCTGTCGGCAGACAATGGGCCTGCCGGCGCCGCCGTCATCGAGACCACGCCGGTGTAACTGTGCGCCCGCGCGTCATACGTGAAATACTGTAATGCGCCCACGATCAGGACTTTGGCGCCATTCCCGGATCGCACCAACGCGGTCGGCCCCTGCCACTGGATTTCCAACGTGTCCGTCTTGGTCGCGGGGTCGAATTGGGCCACATAGTTATTGCCCGCCGACACGAGGGCGCGCCCGTCGCTCCCCACGCGCACGCTCGAGATATAGCCGATGACATGCGTCGTATCGCCACCCGGACCATTGAGGGAGTTGAGGTGCACGACAGGTGGCGATCCGGGCGCCGCGGCAAGATTCACCACGGCCAAATCCGCGCTGTTCGCAAGCGCCACGACAAGTGAGTCCCCGCCGGGCCGAAGATCGAGATCGACGGCTGGCACCGGCAACGGCAGGGGTGTGCCAAAGGTCATACTCGCCAATGACAACACCTGAATGGCGGGTTGGTCGCCGGCCGCCAGGTAAACCACGTGCCGTTTCGCGTCGTACACGGCACGCCGCACGCCCGTGTCGATCGGCGCCGTTCGCACGGGCCGGGTCACGTGTGCCGCCACGGCGGTGGTGCCCAAAACCTGCTCGGTGTAGTTGCCGTCGCGATCGCGGGCGAACACCGTGATCGTCGGCGTGCCCCCGACCCACGCGGCGGGAATCGGCACACCCACGTTCAGGGGCACGCCGAGCCCCTGGGCGGCGACCGAATCCCGAATGTTGGCGGGTGATCCGATCGCGTAGCCGATCCACGCCACGTCCTGATTGTCCGTCGCATAAACCGCGAGCGTGTCCGTGGGGCCGGGGACGAGCATCGGCACAAGCGTCGTCATCTGGACCGTGAACGGAAGACCACCCTCCTCCACCATGACCCCTCTGACGATTGGGGGGATGGTATCGCGGACGATCAGCGTCGCGACCGACGAATCGTGCTGGTCTGGCAGACTGATCGTGAGCGTGAGGGTGCCATCGGGAAAACCGTCCGCCAGCGAGACGGTGCCAGTCAGGGTGGTACCTTCGGGCGGCGACATGCCGTAGTTCGCGCGCACGAGTGTGGTATCGGGCTTGCCACGCTGGCCGTCGAACGCTGGCGTGAGCACAAGCGGCGCATCGGGAGGTATCTGGCCCGGCAGCGTGACCGTGAATCCGACGACGTCGCCCGGATTCGCGTGCGCTTCCCTGAACGCGATCGTGAGTGGGCCAACCAGTCCGTTAGACAGCCCCGCCGGGCTCGACGAGCTGCCGCAGGCAGCCCCCACGAGTGCGGCCGACAGGACCCCGCACGCGGACAGCCCAGCCGACCAGCGGCGCATTTGACAGCCTCACCCCGATGTGAAACAACAGAGCGACCGCCGCCAACATGTGGAATGGCCGAGCCCGGCGCAATATGGATCAGTACGATTGTTGCATTGGCCCGGCAGTCACGACAACGCCGCCAAGCATCGTTGTGCTTGGCGGCGTGGGAGAGAGATGGTTCTCGTTACGCGTGATGGTTACGCGTGCGCCATTTTGGCGAAGAACTCGTCCATGGCCTTCTTCATCTCGGCCGGCGTCAGATCCTTCTTGTGCGTCGCAATCGCCCACACGTGACCAAACGGATCGACGACTTGCCCATACCGGTCGCCCCAGAACATGTCCTCCGGCGGCATCCGCCCCGTGGCGCCCGCGTCGGTCGCGCGCTTGAACATGGCGTCGGCGTCGTCGCCATAGATATTGAGCGTGACGCTCGAGCCACCGAGCGATAGCGGCCCACGTGAACCCATCTCGAGATTCTCGGGGGCCAACATGATCGGCGAATCGCCAATCTGCATCTGGGCGTGCATGGGTTTGCCGTCCGGCCCAGGCATGTTGACCTGTACTTTGGCACCAAACGCCTTGGCGTAGAAATCGAGTGCCTTGCCCACGTCGCTCACGATCAGGTGCGGGGTGACAGTGTGAAATCCATCCGGGATCGCTTTGACAGCCGCCATGAGAGATCGCTCCAACTGAAGGGGCCTTGAATGTACTCGCACGTGGTCGGCGCCACACGTTACCGTTTTGTCTCGCTCGCCGAGCTCCTCGCGCGCGCGACGCCGGCCCGGGCTGGGGACGAGCTCGCCGGCCTCGCGGCCCAGTCCGCCGAGGAGCGCGTGGCCGCGCAGATGGCGCTGGCCGATCTGCCGCTCGCGGCCTTCCTGTCAGAAACGGTCATCCCCTACGAGGACGACGACGTCACACGCCTCATCGTCGACACACACGATGCGGCGGCGTTCGCGCCCGTGTCGCACCTGACGGTCGGGGGCTTTCGGGAATGGCTCCTCTCGTACGACGTCACCGCCGACCAGCTCACCGCGCTCGCGCCCGGTTTGACGCCCGAGATGGTCGCGGCCGTGACCAAGATCATGCGGCTCCAGGATCTCGTGGCCGTCGGCCGCAAATGTCGCGTCGTCACGCGCTTTCGAAATACCCTCGGACTACCGGGACGCTTGTCGACCCGACTCCAGCCCAACCACCCGACCGATGACCCGCGCGGCATTCTGGCCAGCGTGATCGACGGGTTGCTCCTGGGGAGCGGCGATGCCGTGATCGGCGTGAACCCGGCGGGCGACAGTCCGGCGAGTGTCGTCACCATCCTGACGCTCCTCGACGCAGTGCGCGCCCGCTACGCGATCCCCACGCAAACCTGCGTGCTGGCCCACGTGACGACACAGCTGGCCGCCCTCGAGCGCGGCGCGCCGATCGATCTCGTGTTCCAGTCGATCGCCGGGACCGAGGCGGCCAACGCGTCGTTTGGGGTCTCGCTCGCGCTCCTGACCGAAGCGCGCGAGGCCGCGCTGTCGCTCGGGCGGGGCACGGTCGGGGACAACGTCATGTACTTCGAGACCGGGCAGGGGTCCGCGCTCTCAGCCAACGCCAACCACGGCGTCGACCAGCAGACGTGCGAGGCGCGAGCCTACGCCGTCGCTCGACGGTACGCGCCGCTTCTCGTCAACTCCGTCGTGGGGTTCATTGGCCCCGAGTATCTGTACAATGGGAAGGAGATCCTCCGGGCCGGGCTCGAGGATCACTGCTGCGGCAAATTGCTTGGATTGCCGATGGGGTGCGACGTGTGCTACACGAACCACGCCGAGGCGGATCAGGATGACATGGACGCGCTGCTCACGGTGTTGGGGGCGGCTGGTGTGACCTACATCATGGGTGTGCCTGGGGCCGACGACGTGATGCTGCAGTATCAGAGCACGTCGTTTCACGATGCGCTGTATATACGCGATGTGCTCGGCTTGAAACCGGCGCCCGAGTTCGAGACCTGGCTCGCCGGGATGCCCGAGCGACGGCTGGCGTTGCCGTGAACGATCTCGTTCCCAACGACAATGTTCCACGTGGAACATCGGACTTCGACGAAACGTGGGCGGTCCTGCGCACACTCACGCCCGCCCGGGTCGCGCTCGGTCGTGCGGGATCGGGACTACCGACCCGCGCCCATCTCGACTTTCAGTTGGCGCACGCCCGGGCGCGCGATGCGGTGCACGCGCATCTCGATATCCCAGCCTTTCGCGCGCGCCTCGGGGGGGATGCCTCAGTGGCAGTGCACAGCGCAGCGGCCGACCGCGCCGAATACCTCAAGCGCCCCGACCTCGGCCGACAGCTCGACGCGGCCTCTGCAGAGAGCTTGGGTCGAGTTGGTGGTTCCGACGTCGCCTCGATTGTCATCGCCGACGGCCTCTCGGCGTTGGCCGTCGACCGCCACGCGCCAGGCATCGTCTCACGTCTCACGCCAGCGCTCACCGCCGCCGGATGGCGCCTCGCCCCGATCGTCATCGTCCAACACGGCCGCGTCGCCATCGGCGATGAAATCGGCGAACGCCTCGGCGCCGCGGCCGTCGTCGTCCTCATCGGCGAGCGCCCCGGTCTCAGTGCGCCCGACAGTCTCGGCGCCTATTTCACATTTGCCCCACGCGTCGGCCGCACCGACGCCGACCGCAACTGCGTCTCTAATATCCGACCCGAAGGCCTCTCCCTCGACCTCGCGGCCGCGCAGATCGCCTGGCTATTCGCCGAATCCCGCCGGCGTCAGCGCTCGGGCGTGGCGATCAGGTCCGCGGCATCGCCCCCCATCGGCCCCACACCGTAGCCTACCTCGCGCAGCAGTCCGACACACTCCTGTCGCACCGCCGTCGAATGCGTCGAGAGCAATACGATGGGCTGCACCTCGCGCAGCACCCGCGACGCGCCGCGCAGCACGTCGGCCTCGGCGCCTTCGACATCGATCTTGATGACCCG